>JBEKKN010000022.1:0-65300 GCA_050010675.1 Verrucomicrobiota bacterium
AAATCCAGCGGCCGGGCCGAACCCAGCTCGAACGGGTCGCCGCTCGTGGCGATGTGGTCAAGGTGCAACTCGGCGCAACGTTGAATCAGCCGTTTCATGGCCGCCGGTTCAAACGTCGTGAGTTTTTCCGCGTCCCGTTCGATTTCGCCAAAAAACGCGCGGTCGCGGATGCAGGCGACCTTCACGGCCTCGACGTAGCCGGCGCGCTGGTCGCGCGGCTCGAGCGTGGCGAGGAGATTGAAATCATTGATGACGGCATGCGGCGGCGCAAAGGTGCCGATGAAATTCTTTTTGCCGAAGGCGTTGATGCCATTCTTCACGCCGATGCCGGAATCGGCCTGGCTCAGGGTGGTCGTGGGAATGCGCACGTGGCGGATGCCGCGGTGCGCGGTGGCGGCGGCAAACCCGGCGGCATCCAGCAACGCGCCGCCGCCCACGGCAATCAAATACGAGTGGCGGTCAAGGTGGTGCCGGTCAATCTGCGAATGGATTTCCGCAACCTGCAGGGGGGAATTCTTGGCGCGTTCGCCGCCTTCGATGACCAGCGGCGGGCCGGCGAGTTTCACGTTGCCGTCCGGAGCGGAAAAATAATCTTCAATCTGGCGCGCGAGGTCAGGCCGGGCGTGCGCAAGCGATTCATCCAGGACCACGAGCGCTTTGCGTGATGCCGGACCGGCGTCATTCCCCAGCGCGGTCTTCAGGACGAGGTTGGCCGGAGCGAAAACGTCTTCGGTAAAAAAGACGCGCAATTGCCAGCCGACTTGAATGGAGCGCTGAATCACAGACATGGCCACCAATCTGAAATCTTGGACAACGATTTTCGAGTTTTATTTGAAGTAAAAGGGCGGGCGGCTGCGCTGTCCGAACGCGCCCATCAAGCGTATCACGTTCCTGGGGGGGTTATTTCCCGATCTGCTTGTCTTCCGGAATGCGCATGCAATAGAACGAACGGTATACAAAGACCAGCGCGACGACGAAGAAGAACGCGCCAATGCCTGTTTTCAAGCCCTGGTTGGTCATCGTTACCGCGATTTCCGTGGCGAGCAGGCCAAAGAGCGTGGTGAATTTAATGATGGGATTCATCGCCACCGAGCTGGTGTCCTTGAACGGATCACCGACGGTGTCGCCGACCACGGTGGCGGCGTGCAGCGGGGTGCCTTTTTGCTTCAAATCCACTTCCACGATTTTTTTGGCGTTATCCCAGGCGCCGCCGGCGTTGGCCATGAAGATGGCCTGAAACAGGCCGAAAAACGCGATGCCCACGAGATAGCCGATGAAGAAATAGGGATTGAAGAAGGGCAGGGCGAGCGCGAAGGAAAAGACCACGATGAAGATGTTGATCATGCCTTTTTGCGCGTAGATGGTGCAAATCTCGACGACTTTTTTGCTGTCGGCGATGGAGGCTTCGGCCTGGTTGAGGTTGAGATGTTCCTTGATGAACACGACCGCGCGATAGGCGCCGGTGACGACGGCCTGTGTGCTCGCGCCGGTGAACCAATAAATCACCGCGCCGCCCATCAACAGGCCGAGGATGATTTCGGGCCGCACGAGACTCAACATTTCGATCACCTTGCCGTGGGCGACGGTGTTGTTCAGCAGCAGGATGATGCCGAAGACCATCGTGGTCGCGCCGACGACGGCCGTGCCGATGAGCACCGGTTTGGCAGTGGCCTTGAAGGTGTTGCCCGCGCCGTCGCCCTTTTCGAGTTCGAGCTTGGCGTTGGCAAAATCGGGTTTGAATCCAAAATCCTTCTCGATTTCCGCCGCGATGTTCGGCGCCGCTTCAATCCGGCTCAGCTCATAAACCGACTGCGCGTTGTCGGTCACCGGGCCGAAGCTGTCCACGGCAATGATGACCGGCGCCATGGCCAGGAAACCGAAGGCGACGAGGCCGAAGGCAAAAATCGGCGCGGCAAACTGGAATTGCGCCGGCATGAGCGCGAGCAGATCGGCGTTCTGCGAAAACAGGTAGGCGATGAACATCAGCGTCAGGATGACCAGTCCCATCCAGAACGCGCAGAAATTGCCGGCGACGAAGCCGGACAGGATGTTCAACGAGGCGCCACCGTGGCCGGAGGCATTGACCACTTCGCGCACGTGACGCGAGTTGGTGCTGACAAAGATTTTGGTGAATTCCATGATCAGCGCGCCGGCGAGGATGCCGCAGGACATGATGCTGGCGAGCGTCCACCAGAGATTCGGCAGCGGCCCGCCGGTCACGTCCTGGAAATCGCCGAGCAACAGTTTGCTGGCGGCAAAAGTGACAAGGATGGAGAGGATGGACGTGAGCCAGACTAGATCCGTGAGCGGCGACTCCCAGTTGAAGTCCTTTTTGCCGGCATAACGTGCGTTATTGGTAAACCGGTTTATATAAAACGAAGCCAATGAAGCCAGCACCATCAGGCTTTGAATGGCAAAGATCCAGATGATGAGCTTGCCGCACAACGCCGGCGCCCCCACCAGGGCCAAAGCCAGGAACGCGATCAACGCCACGCTGGTCACGCCGTAGGTTTCAAATCCATCGGCGGTTGGGCCGACGGAATCGCCCGCGTTGTCGCCGGTGCAATCGGCGATGACGCCGGGATTTTTGGGGTCATCTTCCGGGAGGTTGAAGACGATTTTCATCAGGTCCGCGCCGATGTCCGCGATCTTGGTAAAGATGCCGCCGCCGATGCGCAACGCCGCCGCGCCGAGGGATTCGCCGATGGCGAAGCCGATGAAACACGGGCCGGCCAGTTCCCGCGGCAGGAACAGGAGGATGCCGATCATGCAAAACAATTCAACGCAGACGAGCAGCAGGCCGATGCTCATGCCGGATCGCAACGGGATGGAGAGCGTTTTGAGGCCGTTGCCTTTGAGCGCGGCGAAGGCGGCGCGGCTGTTGGCGGTGGTGTTGATGCGGATGCCGAACCAGGCGACGCCGTAGCTGCCGAGGATGCCGACCACCGAGCACGCCAGAATGATGAGGACATCGCCAGCGGATTTGCCCTGCAGCCCGATGAAGTAATACAGCATGCACAACGCGATCAAAATCCAGAGCGCCACCAGGAATTTTCCCTGTTGCAGCAGGTAGGTTTTGCACGTTTCCCAGATGATGTGGGAAACGTTGCCCATCGTGGGGTGCACCGGCAGCGCGCGCGTCTGTTTGTATTGCCAAAGACCGAACAGCGCGCCAATCGCACAGACCGCCAGGCCGAAGAACAGGATGGCGTGACCACTCCATGCGCCGCCATGGAACGAGACATCCTGCAACGGCGGCAAGTGGATGTCCGCATCCCCGGCCAGGGCGTTGGTCGCGCCAAACAGCGCGGCCAGCAGCAGGATGAAGCGGCAGGGTAATTGGTAACGTCCCATAAAGCCCGGCAGCGTGCCGCAGTCAACCATCACTATCCAGCATTTTTTGCCATAAATTTAGCAAAAAATGTATCATCCAACGCGTGTCGTTGGGGTGGCGATGGAATCGCGCTTGATGCCGGGCGGTGCATTTTCCATGCTCGACGCCCGTCTGGCCGGCCGATTTCCGCTTTTAAACGAACTTGGCGTGGTGTTGGAATTTTCGGTGTGGGTGCCGACGGATAGAATTGTTGTCTGAACATTCCATGATGAAAGCGTTTAAGCCGGTGGTTGGATGGTTTTCGCCATGCTGGTTCCTTCTGCTGTGGGGACTGGCTTTCTCTGCCGGTTTCAATCCCGTCCAGGCGCAGGAAAATGTTGAAAGAACCTGGGACGGTCTGGTGATTCAGTTTGGCCGGGCCCAGGTGGGAATTGCGGCGGCCACCCCGGACGCCTTGCGTTTGAGTGTGGCGTATGATGAATCCCCCCGTTTCATCCCCACTTCCTTTCTTGCCAATACCAATGCTGCCGATTCGGTTGCCTGGCAAATGGTCAGAAAACGCGGGATGGTCGGTGTCCGGACAAAAGCCGGCGAGCTGTTGATCAGTCCCCGGACCGGTGAATGGACGTTGCTCAATGCCGCCGGCAAGGTGTTGATTCCCCGGCATGAGCTGGGTGGCATGAATCAGGAATCCTCCCCTGGAAATACCAATGTCATAATCATGCTCGGTTGGGACCGACATCAACCCATCACTGTTTACGGATGCGGCAACGGAGTTGATGCGTTGCAACAATCCAATACGACCACCGGGCTCTCCAACGGCCGGGCGATCATTCCTTATTATTGGTCGGCGGCCGGTTACGCGGTTCTGGCCGTGACGGTCAATGACAACCAGCCCGCGCGCTGGCGTGGCGCGACCAACGGGGAATACCTTGCCTGGACGTTTCCCGGCCCCGAAGCGGAACTTTATCTCATGCCGGCCGCTTCGTTGAAGGAGGCCGCCGAAGCCGGTGCCCGCCTGACCGGATTTGCCCCCGTCCCGCCGCGCTGGGCGTTTGGGTATCTCCAAAGCCGGTGGGGTTGGAAGGATCGTGCATATATTGAAAACACGCTTCAGCAATTCCAGACTTTGAGAATTCCGGTGGATGCGTTCATCTACGATTTCGAATGGTACACCACCGAGCCCGATTACAAACTGCCCGCGGAAGGGGTGGCCGGGTTTGAGGATTTCGGCTGGAACACCAATCTGTTCCCTGATCCAGCGGCCCAGATACCAGCGTACAAAAACCAGGGAGTGCATTTTATCGGCATCCGCAAGCCGCGAATGGGCAATCGCGATACGCTGGCCATGATCCGGGCGAACGGCTGGAATCTTCAGATTCAGAAAGGCGAGAAATACCATTCCCGCGATGTCAATTTTGGCAATCCCGAATTTCGCGAGTGGTACATCGGGCAATCCGCGGGTCTGCTCCAAGCCGGAGTGGACGGCTGGTGGAATGACGAAGGCGAGTCGACTTTTACCACATATTATTACTGGAACCTGGCGGAAGCCGAGGCCCTGGCGCGATACCAGCCCGGTCAGCGTTTGTGGACGCTCAATCGCGCCTTTTCCCCCGGGCTGCAGCGATTCGGTGCGGCGGCCTGGACGGGTGACATTCAAAGTTCCTGGAAGACGCTGGCCAGCACACCCACCAGTTTGCTGAACTGGAGTCTGGCCGGGATGCCTTATGAAACTTGTGACATTGGCGGTTTCACTGGACATCCTTCACCGGAATTGCTGGCCCGCTGGATGGAGGCGGGGGTCTTTTTCCCGATCATGCGCTCACATTCGGAAGTTCATATGACGCCCCGGTTCCCCTGGCTTTATGGCCCGGACGCCTTGGCTGCCATTCGCCAGGCCATCGAACTGCGTTACCGTCTGATCCCGTTGTATTACAGCCTGGCGCATGAAACCTTTCAAACGGGCATACCGTTGATGCGACCGTTGCTCATGGAATTTCCCGATGATCCTAAAACCGCCAATCTGTCCGATCAATGGATGGTGGGCGGGTCGCTCATGGCCGCCCCGATGCTTCAGGCGGGTGGCAAACGTTCGGTCTATCTTCCCGCCGGGTGCTGGTATGGCTTCGGTTCCAATCTGCCGTTGAAAGGAAAGCGCACCATTGAAATCACGGCCGGGTTGAATGAGATTCCGCTTTATGTCCGGGCCGGCTCCCTTCTGCCGCTGGGTCCGGTCATCCAGCATACCAGCCAGCTTCCCGGTGGCCCGCTGGAACTGCAAATTTATCCCGGCCAGGACGCGACCTTCACCTTGTTTGAAGACGACGGCGAGACCACGGGCTACCTGAAGGGACAGGTTCGCCGCACCACGTTTGACTGGCAGGACAAAGCCCGCCGGTTGACCTGGAAAAGCGAAGGGCCCTACGCCGGCAAGGATGTTTTCCAAAACCTGCGCGTGGTTTTGTTTGGTCCCCGGGAAAAGATTGAGGCTGAGAGTGCGCTGAATTCCAGCGGTGAACTGCATTTAAGCGCGGGGCCGTGATTTTACACGTGGGAACCCGGCCGGTTCGCGCTTGCCGCCGGGCGGTGCATTTTCCATGCTCAACCCCATGTCTGACCGGCCGGTTTCCACTTTGAACAAGCCCGACGCGATGTTGGAGCTGACACTGCGCCCGTCGCTCTTTACCGAGTTCACCGGCCAGCCCAAGGTGAAGGAGCGGCTTGAAATCGCCGTGGCCGCCGCGAAGAAACGCAAGGAACCGCTCGACCACATTCTGCTGAACGGCCCGCCCGGGCTTGGCAAAACCACGCTCGCCAACATCCTGGCCCGGGCGATGGGCGCGAACCTGAAAAGCACCAGCGGCCCGACCATTGAAAAGGCGGGTGATCTCGCCGGATTGCTCACGAATCTGGAGGAAGGCGACGTGCTGTTCATTGACGAAATTCATCGCCTGCAAAAAACCATCGAGGAATATCTGTATCCGGCGATGGAGGATTTCAAGCTGGACATCATCATTGACCAGGGGCCGAACGCGCGCAGCGTGCGGTTGAACTTGCCGAAGTTCACGCTCATCGGCGCGACCACGCGCAGCGGCCTGCTCACCGCGCCCCTGCTCACGCGCTTCGCCGTGCGCGAGCGGCTGGATTATTACGTCGCCGAAGATCTGGACAAAATTATCATTCGCTCGGCCCGCCTGTTGAAGGTGGAAATCGAGCCGGCGGGCGCGCATGAAATCGCCCGGCGCAGCCGCGGGACGCCGCGCATCGCGAACAACCTGCTCCGGCGGGTCCGTGATTATGCGGAGGTCCGGCACGACGGCCGCATCACCGCCGACGTTGCGGACAAGGCGCTGGCGATGCTGGAGATCGACCAGAGCGGCCTCGATGAGATGGACAAGCGCATTCTGGAAGCCGTCATCGTGAAATTTGGCGGTGGGCCGGTGGGCGTGAACTCGCTCGCCGTGGCCGTGGGCGAGGAGCCGGACACGATTGAAGAGGTTTATGAACCTTACCTCATCATGGAAGGTTACTTGAACCGCACGCCTCAAGGCCGCGTGGCCACAGAGTCCAGTTACAAAAAACTCGGATTGAAACCCGCCGGCAACAATCAATCGCGGCTCATCTGACTTCCACCGCTGAATCGGCTTGGTTACGGATGCTGCCCCCGATTCGTACCAATAATCACTGTTATCAAATCACGGATGGCTTAAGCGGAAGAACAAATTTCCTGTGGGCGAGGCGAGGATCAGGGAATTTGTGCCATTGGCGGTGGTCCAACTGCTGTTGACGGACCAGCCGGCAGGTATGGCCAGATTGGTGTTCTGTTGCAAGCTCCAGCCCGTCACGTTCTGCCAATACACCGTCAACGTTCTGCCCGAATGGCTGAAGTACAGCGTCGGCGCACCGGGTGTCTGGACCACGGAGATCAGCGCCCAGAAACCGCCGGTGAGCGAATAATTGCCGCCGGTCATCGGCCCGGCGGCATCGTGCTGGCCGATGGTGCCATTGATTTGATAGGTGCCGCCCGTGCTGGTGCCGCCGCCGGCGGCGACCTTATGCCAGTCAATCGAGTATTGCTGCGCTAATGCCGGAATACAGAGACCCGAAGCCAGCAGGCAGGATAAAACCGGTTTTTTCATGGCGCCTCAATTCTTTATGATAATCGATTTTACCACTGGTTCCAAATTATCCAATCGCTTTTCCAACGGTTCATTTTGCCGTTTCAGACCCTGAATATCGACGTCCCTCTCATCGGGGCCTGCCCGACTATCTTCGGCCCCGTGCGGATTCGGCCTTTTTTGTCCCCGTTGGTTTTCGTGGCCAATCTGTCCCCAAAGGGCTATCTTAAGAGCGTGGCCAAATTATTACATTATCCATGAATGCCAGATTCACGGCGCTGTTTATGTTTGCAACCCTGGCTGTGTCGGCGCAAACCAACATGGCCGGTCAGACCAATGTCCCGAGTGTGATTTCAGCTTCCGGGACACCCGCCATAGAGCTGCAAACCAATCAAGCCCCGTCCATCGCCGGGCGCCTCCAGCAAATCCGGGCCACCTGTATTCAAGATCGCCGTTACATTTGCGGCAAAATCCTGCAGGTGCTGCCGGCGGGGCTGGTGGTGGACAGCGGTTATACGAACCTTTTGCGCACGCCCATCACCCGCTCCTGGCTCGTGCCCGGCACGGTCAGCGCCAGTCGCGCGACCACCCTGGTCGAAGGCAAGGAACCGGGTTCCGTCTGCGTCGGCCTGGTGTTCCTCACGGATATTCCCAAATCCCGGCGGCTCAAGCCAAAGGTGTATGATTATGTGATCCTCGAAGGTTATCCCACCGGCCAGTATACCTACACCTCCGTCGGGAACGTGCAACGAATCGTCCGCAAATTTACCGCCGTGCTTGAAAAGGCGGTTGATTTAAAGCTGCAGACCGAAAGCTCAACGCCAGCTCCGACCGCGGAAGTTAAATGACGCCTGGATTTCGATCTTCAATTTTCCATCGGCGAAACGCCCTGGCAGCGGGATTGTTGATTTGGGTCGCACCATGGCTTTTTACGATCGCCGCCGCCGAGCTTTCCCCCGCCGACCGACCGGACCTGCATCCCCACGCGAAGGCGTACCTGTTCATGCCGGCGCAACCCGGAGGCGGGCTCCCCCGATTGCTTTCCCAGACCGGCGCGTTCAAGGACACGGTCCGCCTCACGCCCGCTGACGGACTGATGGCTTACGACCTCATCGTTCCCTTCTGGTCGGATGGCGCAACGAAAACGCGCTGGATTTCCGTGCCGGACAATCAAAAAATAAAATTTGCGCCGACCGGCGAATGGGTTTTCCCGCCCGGCACCGTCTTTGTGAAAACCTTCGAGCTGGCAACCAATGAATTGGTCCCGGATTCGCTGCGACGCCTCGAAACGCGCCTGTTGGTGTGTGATGCCGACGGCGGCGTTTATGGTGCCACTTACAAATGGCGCGCGGATAATAGCGATGCGGATTTGCTGGCTTCAAATTTGACTGAAGCCATTCCCATCCAGACCGCGACCGGTGTGCGGACGCGGCAGTGGTATTATCCGAGCCGTCAGGACTGCCTGGCCTGTCACACCGCCAACGCGGGTTATGTGCTGGGGGTGAAAACCCGCCAGTTGAACCGGGATTTCGCCTATCCGTCCGGCGTCACCGACAACGAATTGCGGGTATGGAATCATCTTGGCTTGTTCGACACGAATCTGGACGGGACCGATATGACAACGCTTCCTCAACTGGCGCGCCTCGATGATCCCGCGCGGAGCCTGGAGGACCGGGCGCGTTCGTATCTCGACGCAAATTGCGCGCAGTGCCACCGTCCGCACGGCACGGTCGCCTATTTCGACGCGCGCTACGACACGCCGCTGGCCAAACAAAACTTGATCAACGGCCCGGTGCTGATTGACGAACGGATTGACCACCCGCGCATCATCGCGCCGAACGACATTTGGCGCTCCCTGCTGTTCATGCGGACGGACACGACCGAGCCGTTCAAGATGCCGCCGCTCGCGCGCAACACGATTGACGAACCGGGAATGAAATTGTTGCGGCAATGGATTGAGAGCCTGCCCGGCCCGCCGGTCCTGCCGCCGCCCAGCGTGGCGCCCCACGGTGGCCGTTATGAACAGCCGGTGGAAGTGACTTTGAAAAGTGAACCGGACGCAACCATCCGCTACACGGTGGACGGAACGGTGCCGACCACCTCTGATTTGCTTTACGAAAAACCGATTCGCTTGACCGGCCCGACAATTTTGCGCGCCACGGCCTTCCGGCCGGGATTTACCAAAAGCATCACGACCCAGGAAATCTTCCTTGTCGGCGGGTGACCCGTTCGCGAAACCGGCAACCGCCCCTTCAGGAAACCTGCAGCGATGAATGGGCGTTCCGATACATCAGTTTTGGATCGGTGGCGGCTTCGGATTCCGCCAGGGCTTCGGCGATTAAATGGTGTTGGGGCGCCAGCGAGCAAGCCGGATCGGTGACGGCCGCATCGCCAGCCAGCAAGAATGCCTGGCAACGGCACCCGCCAAAATCCATTTCCTTGCGCGGGCAGCTCTGGCACGGCTCCGGCAGCCAACCGGTCCCACGGAATTTGCAGAACGTCTCGGATTGAAACCAGATGGTCTCCAGGGAACTTTCGCGCGCATTGTCGAATTTCAATCCCCGGATCTCGCGCGCGGTCTGGCAGGGCAGCACCGTGCCATCCGCGGCCACGGTCAGGAAAACGCGCCCCCAGCCATGCAGGCAGGGCTTCGGAAACGGCTCAAAATAATCCGGCAGCACATAAAGAATTTCCATGCGGCCCTTGAGCCGCTCTCGTGCATGGCGTGCCGCCTCCGCCGCGAACTCCACCTGCGCGCGCGACGGCAGCAGGGCCGCGCGATTTTTCAGGGCCCAGCCGTTGAATTGCGTGTTGGCCAGTTCCAGCCGTTCCGCGCCGAGTTCTTCCGCCAGCGCAATCATGGCTTCAATGCGTCCGATGTTCTGGCGTTGCAACACCACGTTCAACGTCAGGGAAAAACCGGTCTTTTTGACCAGCCGCGCCGCGTTGATTTTCTTTTCAAACGAAGGCGCCCCACCGGCCATGCGGTCGGAATTTTCCGCGTCCGCGTCCTGCAGGCTGACCTGCAGGCTGTCCAGGCCCGCCTCGCGCAATTCCCCGGCCAGCTTTTCCGTCAACAAGGTGCCGCCCGTGCTCAGGTTGGTGTAAAGCCCCAGCCCGCGCGCGTGCCGGATGATTTGCGGCGCATCGGCGCGCAGCAGCGGTTCACCGCCGGAAAAATGCGCCTGCACGACGCCCAGGGCCGCGGCCTCCGTCAGCACCCGCTGCCATTCCCCGGTTTTCAATTCATCCGTGTGACGGGCAAAATCGAGCGGGTTGCTGCAATACGGACATTGCAACGGGCAACGATACGTCAGTTCGCACAGCAGGGAGAAGGGGCGCGGCGTTTCCATGTCATCACCCGGTGAAGGTCACAAAACTTTTCTCCGCCAACCGTTGCAAAATGTCCTTCACATCTCCGTCAATCACTTTCGCGTCGCTCGCGTGCTGCGTGGCGAGGGCTTTGACAATTTCAGCAACCGCGCGTTGACCATCGCAAAGCGCGAGGACGTCGTGCGCGGTTGGGTTCAGCACCAGCACGCCTTCGGGATACAGGAGCAGGTGTTTTTCGCGCACGGCGTCCCATTTCAAACGCGCCTTGCCGGCGAGGCGCGGCTTGGCGGTGTCGGCGAGGGGCATCATTTGATTTTGCGGTTCAGAACATACTCCAGGTACATGGCATCGAGCATGGCCCAAAGCAGTTCGCATTTGAATTTCAATGCCGCCACGGCCGAGGCCTGCAGTTCGCGGCTTTGGCAGCGTTCGACGACCAGGCGCAGGGCGAAGTCCGCGTCGCGCGGCGCTTGCGTCAACCGGCCCCGAAAATAACGCAGCCCTTCCTCCTTTACCCACGGATAGTGCCGCTCAAACGCGGCAATGCGTTTGGACATCAACGCCGGCGCGAACAATTCCGTCAGCGACGACGCCATGGCGATGATCCACGGCTGGCTGCGGCAGAACGTCACATACGCATCCACGGCATAGCGGACGCCCGGCAGCAGGCGTTCCTGGGCAAGCAGTTCCCGGCGTTTCAGGCCCACCGCCTCGCCCAGCCGGAGCCATTTTTCGATGCCGCCCAGATCGGCGTCCGTGCCGTCGTGATCCAGGATGCGCTGAATCCAGGCGCGCCGGATGTCGCGCTCGGGACAATTTGAAAGTATCGCCGCGTCCTTGATGGGAATCTGGGTCTGATAATAAAACCGGTTGGCCACCCAGCCTTGAAGCTGCTGGCGGGTGAGTTTACCCTGATTCATCAAAACATGAAACGGATGCCGGTCGTGATAGGTCCGGCCCACGCGGCGAAGCTGGGCGATAAAGTGATCCGCCAGCCAGGGGGAATCACCGGCGCGGCGCCGGGAAATGTTCATAGGCGGATCTCCATTCCGTCAAGGGAAATTTCCACGCCGGCCTGCCTGACCGCCCGCCGTTCGCGCGAGCTTTTTTGCAAAATGGGATTGGTGTTGTTGATATGGGTGTAAATTTTACGCGGAACCTTCAGGGTCCGCAACCATTCCAGGCTGCCGCCTTTACCGCTGATCGGCACATGCCCCATGTCGTGCGCGGTGCGCCGGGACAGACCCAGGCCGGTCATTTCGTGCTCCGACCAAAAGGTGCCGTCCACCAGCAGGCAGTCGCAGCCCGCGACAAATTCATTCACCGTCCGGTTGACGACCGGCAGCCCCGGAAGATAAACCAGGCTCTTCCCGCCCGCGTGAAGCCGGAGGCCGACGACATCGCCCCGTCGTGCGGGACGGCGGGCATAGGGCGGCGCTTTGTCGGTTTTCAATGCCAGCGCCGTTATCCGGATGCCGGCAATTTGGACAGGGAAAATGGAATGATGAATCCGGCAATATTTTTTTAAAATTGGCAGCAACGGGAACTGTTCGGTCAGAAGATTTTTGACTGCGCGGGTGCAGGCGAGCCGCAGGGATTTTTGTTCGCGCAACGAAAACAGTCCGGCGACATGGTCCATTTCCCCGTCGGTCAAAAGGACGGCCTGCACGGGGCTGCCCCGAATTTTTTTGCCCGGCGGTGAAAGCGAAGCAAAAGAGGCGAACTGAGAAGTCAGATCTGGCGAGGCGTTGAGCAACAACCACCTTTTACCATCTGCGGATACGGCGGCGGAAGACTGGGTGTGCCGGCTTTTGAAGGCGCCCGGTTTGCGCGCAGCCCTGCAATTGCGGCAATTGCAGTTCCACTGGGGAACCCCGCCGCCCGCCGCGGAACCAAGGACACGGATGTGCACGGCTGCTGAAGGGGTCCGGCTTGTCAACCTGCGCCGCGGTTTGTTTCAGCGGCTTCGGGTCTTATTCGCCGGCGTTCACGTAGGCCGTGACTTCCATGCTCAGACTGATCTCTTCGAACTCAGGTTTGATCCAGGTCATATATTTGATTTAGGTTTGTTTATCTGCCTTATTATATCAGGCGGACGCCATTATTCAAGGAAAGTTTTGAGTTTCGACCACCGGCCGTTGTTGTTAGCCTGTGTTCATGCGTGCGCCATCACTGGATTTTCTGCGAACCCTGGTCAACACCCCGAGCCCGACCGGATTCGAAACCCGCGGCCAGCGGGTCTGGCTCGATTACGTCAAAGCCTTCGCCGACGAGACCTTTTCCGACACCTACGGAAACTGTGTTGCCGTCTTGAACAAGGGCCATTCCCCGCGCCTGATGCTCGCCGCCCACGCGGATGAAATCGCCCTGACGGTGAATTACATTGATGACGCCGGATTTGTCTATGTCCGGAGAATGGGGGGGGTGGATGCGGCCATCACCCGGGCCCAGCGCGTGGTGATTCACTCGCGCCCGGGCGGGGTCAAAGGCGTGGTGGCCAACATTGCGCCCCATTTGACCCGGGAAAACGACAAGGAACCCAAACCGCCGAAAATCCACGAGTTGTTTTTGGACATCGGCGTGGCCAGCCGGAAAGAGGCCGAAAAACTCATCCAGATCGGTGACCCCATCACGTTGGACAGCGACTTCGCCGTGCTGCGCAATGAACAGGTCGTGGCGCGCGCGCTCGACAATCGGGTGGGCACCTTCGCCGTGGCCGAGGCCATGCGGCTGCTCAAGGAATCGGGCAAAAAATTAAATGCCGAAATTTGTGCCGTCTCCAATGTCCAGGAGGAGGTGGGACTGTTGGGCGTGCGGCAGATTGCCTATGCGCTCAAACCCGATGTCGCCCTGATCGTGGACGTGACGCACGCGACCGATTGTCCGACGGTCAGCAAGTCACAGCATGGCGACGTGAAAATGGGCCGCGGCCCGGCGATCACCCACGGTGGTTGCAACCAGGCGGAAGTGGTCGCGCGCCTCGAGCGGGTGGCGAAGGCGGGGAAAATTCCATTGCAACACGAGGCGGTCTCGACCTCGAGCGGCACGGATGCCAGCGCGGTGTTCTGGACGCGCGGCGGCATTGCCAGCGCGCTGATCGGCCTGCCGTGCCGTTACATGCATTCGCCGGTGGAAATGGTCAGCCTGAAGGATCTGGAACGCATCCCCGAGCTGCTGGCCGGTTTCGCGCAATCGTTGAAGGTGGGCGAACAATTCAAGGCAAAAATTGTTTGACCCGTCCGGTGCCTGCCGGGTCAAGGCGTGAACCATCTGTTCGTCGGATTTTGATTGAAGTAGAATTGATCGAGGCGCATGGACCCGGCGTGACCGTCCATGAAGCCAAGATCGCAACGCTGATTATGACGCGCGACCGGCCGGGCGTCCTTGTCGTCATTGATGACGGAACCGGGCGCGATCATTTTCAAGGTGTCGGGCCGCAAGGTCGTGAAATCGTCTTCCGTGCCGACATCGCCCAACATTACGGTAACGGTGGGGGTGTGAAAGCCGGCCAGTCGATTCGGCGGCATAACTCCAGGATCCGTCAGATCCACAAATCCCAGTTCGTTCAGGCCGTAGGAAATATTCGTGGAAATCAGATCGCAGGGGCAAAGGTGGATTTGGGGGCTTTTCAGATAAGGATCGAGCAGGGCCGGCCAGTCCACTTCATCACCATTCGCATCGTTGTAAGACGTCGGCGGAAGCAGGTCGCCGTGATCATCGGCGTACATGTATACCGCCAGCGCCTGCTGGCGTGAATTATTGATGCAAACGGTCTGCTGCCCCTTTTGTTTTGCGCGAGCCAGGGCTGGCAGCAGCAAAGCCGCGAGCACGGCAATGATGGCGATGACCACCAGAAGTTCAATCAGCGTGAAGCCGTGCCGCCAGTTGTTTTGGAATTTCGGGGACATGACGGCTGTGGTGCAAAACCTTAACGCGTGTGAATTTATTTTGCCACCGGCACCGCGACCACGCCCCACGGACTGCCGGGTGATTTGATGCGGGCGATTTCCTTTTCGGTGGCCAGGTCAACCACCGAAACGTCATCGGACGGGCCGTTGGCGGAGAAGAGATATTTTCCGTCCGGCGAGAAGGTGATGCCCCACGGCCGCCTGCCTACCGGGATCGTGTTCAGCACGGCATAGGTGTTCGCGTCAATCACGCACACGGTGCCACCACGACCGGTGCTGGCATAGACCTTCTTTCCGTCCGGCGAGACGACGACGCACTGCGGACGTGAATGCGGTGGCAGCGTGATCACTTTCAGCAGCGTCTGGCTGGTGGTATCAATCACATTCAACTCGCCGACCGACTCCGACGGGATGAAGGCGCGTGAACCGTCCGGCAGAAACGCCACGCTGCGCGGACGCGGGTGAACCACGATGTGCCCGATGATTTTGAAGGTTTTGGCGTCAATGGCAAACACGTCACCGGCGGTCTCGCAGGTGATGTAGAAAAATCTGCCATCGGGACTGACGCCCGCGCCTTCCGGCTCGCGGCTGACCGGAATGAAGGTCACGATTTTTCCCGTCAGCGCGTCCAGCACGGTGGCCACGCCGACGTCCTCGTTGGACATGTAAATGCGTTTGCCATCCGGGCTTAAACAGAACTGTTCGGGATCGGAACCGACGGGAATTTTGCGCAGAAATTTGTGTTGCGCGACATCCACGATGCCCAGGCCGTCGGCCGTCTTGTCGGCTTTGGCATTGTCGTCATCATCGTCATGGCCTTTTTCGAAGATCGGGTTGCCGTTGGCGTCAAGTTTCGGCGGCGCTTCGATCGGCGTGCCGCTCAGCGCCACATAGAGGGTCCGGCCATCGGGGCTGGCATGAATGCCGCGCGGCCGCTTGCCCACGGGAATGGTCGCCGTCACCTTGAAATCGGCGCCGTTGATGACGGTCAGATCGCCGGATTTTTCATTGGAAACAAAAATTTGATAATCGCCGACGGTCTGGCCCTGGGCGGGAACCGCTCCCAAAAGCATCAGGCTGCAATAGCACGCGGCGGCCAGGGCGGACCGGAAATAGTTGTTCATATTTGAATTCGTATGATACCTCTTTTCTCTGAAAATGCATCTTTTAGACGTTTTAATCATTTTTCTTTAAATTTCTTCTAAATTTCACATTGATTTGACTGCCGAATTTGGTAGATTAGTCAGACTCAGCGGAGAAGTTCTCAACCAATACGGGGGGGGATTTTAGGTTGGGTTGTTTTTTTGTACACAAATGAAAGACCTGGAAACTGGTTGGATGGTTGGAACCGGTGTTTTAATCCATGGGAGTATTTACCCATCCTCGCCCCCAGGGGTGCCAGGATCATTCACTGGCCGGATGCTGAAATTCCTGAGGTCACTGGCCGCAGCCGCCGTTGTCATCACCGTGGCTGGCGCCGCTCATGGTCAAACTCCGGCAACCCTGACTGATTTGGGCACGACTGCCCCGACGCCGGGGGCGGTTGATATTTACCAGTTAAGCACTTCCGGGCAGGTGGACATGCCTGACGGCTTGAATTATTACGACGACAATCAGTCGAACCATGGCGCCGGAGAGCCTGGCCAAACGTTCACCACGCCCAACACCTCGTCCGGCTATCTGCTTGATTCCCTCGCCATCAAAACCGGAGGTGGTACTACTTCAGGAACTGGATCCCTCCAAAGTTATCTCCTGCATATCTATTCGGTATCTGGCAGCACGGCAACGCTGGTTGCGACTTATAGCGCGAACAATGTTACCTTTGCGGACGGCGACTGGTTGCAATGGAGCGGTTTTAGCCTGCCGTTGTCACCCAGTACCGTTTACGCGTATTCATTCGGGAAAGCTTCCGCCGTGATTACCGGATGGGAGGAACTGGCAAATGCCAGTGGCAATCTTTATACCGGGGGCGAGATTGGCCTGATGCCGGTGGCAGGAGGAACGATCACGTTCGGCGGCAGTCATGCCTACGATGGGGTCTTTGACGTGGGGTTGATACCGGCCAGCAGTCTGGTTGTCAGCCAGCCGACGGCCTCGCCTTCCAACACGGTGTATGCCGGAACCACGGTGACATTCAATGTCTCCGTTATCGGGGCAACGCCCTATTTTTATCAATGGCGCACCAACCATGTGAATCTTTCCGGGGCCACGAACAGTTCCCTGGTATTGACAAGCGCGGCGGTCACGGCTTCGGGCAGCTACGACGTGGTGGTCCACAACAATACGTTCTCGACGAACAGTCCCGCCCTTACTCTGACCGTCAACCCGGCCACGCCGCCAGTGGTGACGAATACACCGGCCACGGGGGTTCAGACAACTCAGGCGACCCTCAACGGACAGGTCCTGGTTACCGGTGGAAGTTCGTCTCAGGTGACCCTTTATTATGGAACCGCCAATGGCGGCACGAATGCCGCGGGTTGGTCGCATGCGATTGCCTTGGGCCCGCAAACCGGGTTATTTGCGGCAACGGTTTCGGGTCTGTCCACCAACACGGTCTATTTTTTCACGGCTTCCGCTTCCAATAATGTCACTATCGCCTGGGCCACCCCTTCCCAAACCTTCACCACGCTGGCTACCAATCTGCCATTGGTGGCCATGCTGACATATCACTACGACAACACGCGCGATGGGGCGAACACGAATGAAACCATACTGACGCCCGGCAACGTCAATGTGAACAGTTTCGGCAAGTTGTTCTCCTACACGGTAGATGGCCAGGTGTACGCGGAACCGCTGGTCATGACCAATGTCACCATTCCCGGTCAGGGAGTGCATGACGTCGTCTATGTGGCCACGGAGCACGACAGCGTTTACGCGTTTGACGCCGACAGCAACGCGGGGACAAATGGCGGACTGCTGTGGAGCACCAATCTGGGCATTTCGGCTGTGATGCCCAACAACGATTTTGGCAACCGCTATGGACCCTATCATGATTTGGACCCCGAAATGGGCATCACCGCCACGCCGGTCATTGATCCGGTAAGCGGCACCCTTTATCTCGATGTGTTTACCCATGATGGCACCAACATTGCCGGCGCCAACATCTATCATCACCGTATTCATGCCCTGGACATCACCACCGGAAATGAAAGGCCCTACAGTCCGGTGTTGGTGACCGCCACGTTTCCGGGAAGAGGGGTGGACAGCTCCAATGGCGTGGTGACTTTTAATCCGGAACAACAACATGAGCGGCCCGCGCTGACCCTTGCTGGCGGAACATTATTCGTCGGCTACGGCAGCTATGCGGATACCGACCCCTATCACGGCTGGGTATTGGGGTATAATGCCACGAACCTTCAGTTCCTGACGAATTACGTGTTCAATACCACCCCCAACGCCACCGTCGCTGATTTCGGTGCCAATGCCGCCGAGGGCGCGCTTTGGATGGGCGGAAACGGGCTCTCCGTTGATGCGAGCAACAACTTGTATTTTGAAACGGCCAACGGCTCCTTCAGTGCCAACACCAACGGCGGGGACTATGCTGACAGTTTCATGAAACTTTCCACCACCAACGGACTACAGGTGGCCGACTATTTTACGCCCTACTATCAGGCCAGTTTGCAGTCTGCCGACGAAGACTTGGGCTCGGGCGGGCCGGTCCTGTTGCCGGATGCGGTGGGTAGTGTGGCCCATCCCCACCTGATCGTCGGCGCCGGCAAGGAAGGAAAAATTCATCTGGTGGACCGGGACAACATGGGTCATTACAATTCTTCCTCCGATAACATCGTACAGGAGGTGCCCTCGGCCATTGGCGCGGCGTTCAGTTCGCCCGCCTATTTCAACCACCTGATTTTTTATCAGGGCGACTACGACGTGATGAAAGCGTTCGCCATCACCAACGCCGTCATCACCGCCACGCCCGTCTCCCAATCCGGCG
Source organism: Verrucomicrobiota bacterium (assembly GCA_050010675.1). Lineage (GTDB taxonomy): Bacteria > Verrucomicrobiota > Verrucomicrobiia > Limisphaerales > UBA11358 > UBA11358. The sequence continues at coordinate 18,631 of JBEKKN010000022.1, forward strand.
ATTCCTTCGGTTATCATGGTTCGACTCCGGTGGTTTCCGCCAATGGCACGAACAATGCGATTGCCTGGGTCATCGAGGCGGACTCTTCTCCGGAAATCCTGCGTGCCTACAACGCCTACAATCTTTCACAGGAACTCTACAACAGCAGCCAGAATCCCTCCCGGGACAACGCTGGCACCGGTCCCTGCAAATTTGTCGTTCCTACGGTGGTCAATGGCAAGGTCTATGTGGGTGCGGAATTCAGCTTGTCGGTTTTTGGAACCAGCGGCTTCCTGGCGACGCCAACCATTTCACCCAACGGCGGTGTTTTCACCAATTCAGTGATCGTGACCCTGTCGGATGTCACACCGGGTGTCAGTCTCTATTACACGCTTAACGGCACCAACACCCCCACAACCAATTCGACGCTTTACACCGGCCCTTTTCTATTGACGAACAGCGTGTCGCTCGCGGTCGTGGCCGCGCAGGCCGGCGCGGTGAACAGCGGCGCGGCCATCGCGAGTTTTGTCAACAGTTCAGCCATCGGCAATGGGACCGGATTGTTGGGCCAGTATTGGACCAACACCACCAGTACGGCCTTCACCAATGCAACGTTTAACACGTTGCCGACCCTGACCCGCACCGACGCCATGGTGAACTTCAACTGGAACAGCATCGGGCCGGATCCCAGGATTGGCCAAACCAATTTCACGGTGCGGTGGACCGGTTCGGTCCAGCCACAGTTCAATGAAACCTATACCTTTTATGCCACCGCCGATGACGGGGTGCGTCTGTGGGTGAACGGCCAGCTGCTGGTGAACGCATGGGTGGATCAAGCACCAACCACTTATCAAGGCTCGATTACTTTAAAAGCCCAGCAGTACTACAATATCAGAATGGACTATTACCAGAATGGCGGCGGGGCCGAAGCCATCTTGGCGTGGAGCAGTCCCTCCACACCGCAAGCCGTCATCCCGCAATCGCAGTTGTATCCGTACACCAATCCCGCGCCAACCGTTGTCCTGTCCAGTCCGACCAACAACGCCACCTATACCGCCGCGGCGAGCGTGACCATCGGAGCCATGGCCGACGCGCCCTACAATCCGATCAACCAGGTGGCGTTTTACGCCAACGGCAGCTTGCTCGGCACCCTCACCAACAGCCCCAACGCACCACTTTACACGCTCACGACGACCGGCTTGACCGCCGGCGGTTATGCGCTGACGGCCGTCGCCACCGACGGCAGCGGTCTGATCAGCACTTCCGCGCCGGTCAACATCACCGTCAACACCGGCAGCGGACTGTCCTATGGGCTGACGTCAAACGGCACGGTTTCGCCGTTCTTTAACATGCCAACCACTTATGTGCCTGGCTCGATTCCACTGTTGCTGTCACAAACCGGCGTGTTCAGCAATACGCCCAGCATGACGCCCACCAACGGCTTGATTCCTTATCAGCCCAATGTGGCCCTCTGGTCTGATGGCGCGCTGAAAATCCGCTACCTGGCCGTGCCCAGGAATGGTGGGGCCATCACCCCGGATCAACAAATTGCCTTTGCCCCAACCGGTACCTGGACGTTTCCGTCCGGAACTGTGTTCGTTAAAACGTTTGAGCTGCAAACCAACCAAAGTGATCCGAATTCCATCCTTCGCCTGGAAACCCGTCTGCTGGTGCGCGACATCAACAACGCGGTCTATGGCGTCACCTACAAATGGCGCCCGGACAACAGCGATGCCGACCTTCTGACTACGTCCAGCAACCAAAACATCGCTATCACCACGCCCGGCGGGGTGGTGACCCAGACGTGGTATTATCCCAGTCCGGCGGATTGTTTGTCGTGTCATACCCCCGTGGCCAATTACGTTCTGGGGGTCAACTCGCGTCAGTTGAACGGCAACCTTACCTATCCTTCCACGGGCAACACGGACAACCAGTTGCGGACGCTGAATCGTCTCGGGTTGTTTAATCCTGGCTTTGACGAGGCCACCATCACCAATTTTGAAAAACTCTCCGCGCTCACCAACCTGACCGCCTCGCTTCAGGAACGCGCCCGCTCCTACCTGGACGCCAACTGTGCCCAGTGTCATCAGCCGGGCGGCACCGGCATCACGTTCGACGGCCGTTACGATACGCCGCTGGCCAGTCAAAACATCATCAACGCCGCCGTGGCCGGCAACCTGGGTTATGACAATGCCCACGTCGTCACACCCGAGGATGTATGGCGTTCGATCCTCTATGACCGCATGAATACGGTGGTCGGAACCATCAAGATGCCGCCGTTGGCGCGCAACTTGATTGATACCAATGCGGTGGCGGTCATGGCGGCCTGGATCAACAGTCTGCCTGGCACGCCGGCTTTGGCGCCACCGACCATCGTTCCCAATGGCGGCTCCTTCATCGGCTCGGTCCAGGTCACCGTCCAGCCGCCCGATTTGACCTCGACGGTTTACTACACGTTGGATGGCACTCTGCCCACCACCAACTCCTTCCTGTATTCCGGAACCGTCAGCCTGAATGGCAGCGCGACCTTCTCCGCCAACGCCTTTGAAACCGGCTACAATAACAGTGTTGCCGCCAGTGCCTTGTTCATCGTTCAGCCGCTGGGTTTCACTTCAGTCGGCTTTACGAACCAGATGTTCCAACTGGGATTCTTCGGCGCGGCGGGCAGCAATTACGTATTGCAGGCCAGCACCAATCTCATCAATTGGGTTCCCATCAGCACCAACGTTGCGCCGACGAACCTGTTTAATTTGGTGGATCCGGGCGCGACGAACTTCCCGTACCGCTTTTACCGGGTGCTGCAGCAATAACCCGTGCGCCGGCCGGCTGTTGTTTTTTGAAGCTGAAACCGGTCGCACGGGGAAAGGGCGCATCGTGAAAACGCGGTGGCGGGGTGGTGGCCGGAAACCAGGCACGCTGAATTCAAGGCCGAAGAAGTTGAATTTCCCGGCCTCCCGCCTTGAAGGATTCAGCACCACGCGATAGAATCGGTTGGCGGCGGTGAAGCCTCCCATATCCATGACAGTCATCACCGGCGTGGTCACCGTGAGGTTGGTGAGGGTCAGCCAGTTCGTGGTGGTCAGATCGCCGTTGTACTGAACGGTGTAATTGCGGTTCAACAAGGTGGTCCAGCTCAACGCGAAGCCATTGGTGCCGGGAACGGCATTGAAGAATTGCGGAGCGAGTCCCGCGTTGGGTGTGAGCGCCACGCCGCGGAATATCTGATTCACGCCGGCGGTCGCGAGCGTGGTCGCCGGCGACGCCGCGCCGGTGTCGGTGAGGGAGACAAGACGGTTGGCCGCGGACTCGGCGGTGGTCGCGTAAATGACCGGGTGCGCGCCGCTGAAGTCCACGGCAACACCCCGCGCGCCGACATTGGTCAGGCTGCTGAACGCATAGGTCATCGCCCAGGCGCCGCCGCTGTAATCCCAGCGTTGGATGCCGCCGGTGCCTTTGAGGGTGTCATCCGCGAGGTAAGCGGTGGTCGCGGTGGCATTGAGCGCGAACGCATACGGGCTGGCCTTGGAGCCGGCGCTCAAGAACACGGCGGCGCTGGCGGGGGCGGTGGGCGTTCCGGGAATTTCCCACAGGCCCGGCGTGGTCTTGGCGGTGCTGAAATAAAGATTTCCGCCGAGGTCCTGGATGACAATGGAATTGCCGACGGCGCTTTGAACGGTGTTGGTTGGGCCGCTGCCAAAATAAAACGTGCCGCTGGAGGCGCCCGCGCCCCAATAATTTCCACGTCCATCGGTGGTTCCGGAACGCATGTTGTTGCCGCCATACTGGTTGGTCGTCGCGCCCACCAGGGCGAAGTTGCCCAGGGCATCGACCACGCCCAGTGCGCGGGGAACATTGGTCGCACTGGAATTGGCGAGCGAGGATGAACTGTTGGTGAGCGCGATATTATAGCCTCCAATGACCAGCAGCCGCCCGTCCGCCGAGCGGGTCAACGCGCCTTCGGAGGACGCGCTCCCGCTGATGATGAGGGCGTTGGTGGCGTTGTCGGGGATGGTGATGCTGCCCGCGAGCGTGCCATTGGTGGTGAATTGATCGATGAAGACGGAATTGCCGGAACTACCCAGCGATTCCGAGCCGTCGCCGGCGCGGAGCACGGCCAGGTTGCCGGCGATGAGCGCCGTGCCCGATGAACTGCCGGCGAAACTGTTCTGGCTGACCAGCGCGTTTTGGCTGTTTTCCAGAATCAAAGGCGAGTAGCCTTGCGAGCTCAGGAATCCGCCAAACGGTCCCTGCACAAAAATATTTTGTCCCGCGTGCGGGCTGACCGCGCGGGCGCGGAAGGCGTTCACGTTGGCCGCCAGGTAAAGGGATTCGCCGGCGGGAATAACCGTGCCGGGGCGCAGGGTGAATTCAATCGCGCCAATCAGCCGCCAGTCGGAAACATCCACGGAATAGGAATTGGTGTTGCGCAATTCGACATATTGTTCGTTTTGGTTGCCGCTGACGGGATTGTAATCCCAGGAACCGATCAGGACGATGGTGTTGGTCGGCTGCGCCGCGGGGATGAAGTCGCCATTGAGGGTGGCGCTGGTGCTGTAGAGAAAATTGCGCCGGCCCGGCAGGTAGGTGGAGACGATCTGCTCGGCGAAATTTGGGAAAAGGCTGTAGGTGGTGTTGCCCCACCAGGGACCCCAGGCCGTGTAATCGAGCAGGGTGTCGGAGGGCGAGATGCTGGGTGGATTCAGCTTGTTTTCGTATTGCCGGATGAGGGGTTCGATCACGAGCGCGTTCGTGGGCGTCCCGGGCGGCATGAGCAGGGTGTCCATCAGCGTACGCAGCCGGCGCAGATACATCTGTCGGAAATCCGGGTTGGTAAAAATCAAATCAAACAAACGGTTGGCGGGTTTGTATTGCTCCGCGGGATTGTCGAAGCTCAACACGTTGTTGGTGTAGATCGTGTCGGTGAAATATCCGTAGGCGTCAATCCAGTTGCGGCCCCACGTCAGGTCCACGTCCCACGGCGTGATTGCCCATTCACCGGTGCCGGCGCTGTCGCGGTAAAGATAATAGTTCTTGGCGGCGACGTCCTGGTCGCTGACGAATGCCATGTCCGCGAAATAACTGGCCGTCTGCGGGAGATCCAGATTGTCCCAGGCATAGGTGACGCGGGTGGCCAGGGGAACGGACTCATCCAGATTGGTGATCAATGCCGTCAGATCGTCCGTGTTTTCGTCGGTCCGCGTTTTCTTTTCATTGCCGGACGCGGTGCTCAGGTTGTTGTACATCTTGTAAAGCGCGCCGTTGCCGTCACGGCCGATGCGGTCAAGCCACAGGTCATCGCCGTGTTCCACCATGTCTTCAATCCCCCAGAACGAGCCGTTGAGCTGGATGCGGATCGGGAAGGAGAACAGGCTCATGCCGCCGGACATGGCGGTCGTTGCGTAAGTGAGCGTGGTGCACATGCGCGCCTTGTCGCCGTAATTGCTGATGAAGATGACCTTCTTTTCCCGAATGCCGTTGGGCTGGTAAAGGAATTGATGGTCTTTTGGAAAATCGAGGTTGTGGCTCTTTTTTGGCCAGCCGACGGAGGACTGGCCATGGACGTAAATGTTGAGGTTGTCGTAAAGTTCGTTCAGATAAAACAGCGACCCCTGCGTGCCGGTTTGATTGTCGGCGGCGGTTGGGTTCTGGATGAACAAATAAGCGACCGGCAATAGCGATTGAACCGAAGGATCGGCCACGACCGTTCCGTAATATTGTTGGGAATCGGTCGCGTCGGGGAAAATCGGCCAGCGCGAAGCATTGCCGGCGGTGTCCACGGCGGTGACGTAATAACGAAGCAATTGTCCCGCCGTCGCCACGCCGCCGGGAATGGTGCCGGTCCAGGTGCCATTGGGGTCGGACAGGCTCATCGGCACGGAAACTTCGGAATTGAACATCACGCGGTAATGCAGTGTGACAGTGGCAATGGGGTCGAAGCCCGGCACCACCTGTGCCGTGACGGTGAGCGTGCCACCCGCCGCCGGCACGTTGGGCGAATGGGTAGCCCCGGACATGATCGGGCCGAAATCGGTGGCGCTCGTCCCGTTCGGCGCGCCCGGGGTCGGGCCGGTGAAATATCTCCAGCCGGCGCCGGTGTTGGTAACGCTCAGGCCAAGCAGTTGCGCCTGCATCAGAAAATCCGTGTTCGTTGGGGCAATGTTCATCGCCTGGATGGCCAGCACATTGCTGCCGGTTTGCAGCCATTGCCGGGCCGCGCTGACATCGAAGGCCGTCCATTGCACCGCCTGCGGATCCAGATGCCGCTGCGAGGCGGTGGAATTCCACGCGAGCGCGGCGGGCAAAATCAACCCGACATCAAAAACGCCATCATAGCCATGACTGCTGCCGAAACTAATCGTCCCACCGGCAACGGGCATCATGCCCAGCTCGCCGCCGGCATACAGATTGCCAATGGCATTCCCCAGCTGTTCCCATCCGTACACATTGGCCGATGCCTTTCCGAATGAATACGCATAAACGGCGGTGGTTGAAAGCGACAGGCCTAACCCACGCCACTGCAACCAATCGCCATCCGCAAAAGTGAAATTCGTCGCGTTATACGTCGCCATCAGCGTCGCCGTGCTGCCGCTCACCGAATAGATATGCAGCACATAATTTTGCGGCGTGCCGGTTCCGGAAGTCGAGCCGCCGCCGGTTTTGATGGCCAGTGAATTCAATAAATATTGGGAGGAGCCGCCGGGGGGCGTGAAGGTCTGGCCCGGCTCGCCGTTGCCGTAACCAAGCTGGTTGTCCGTGTAATAGTTCAAACCGTCAGGCTTGTTCGCTTGTCCGGAAGTGAGCAACTGGGACACGTCGTTTGATCCGGGCGTGGGCGCCGTGGCGCCCAAATCCGTGAGGGTCGGCGACGTCGGGATTCCACCGGGCGCATTGGCACTCGCAATGAAATGACCGTTGAGAAACGCGGCAAAACCGTCGTCATAGCGCATGAGCAATTGCAGACCATTGAACGCGTTGGTATCAGAAATCGTGAATGGAATGCGGACATACGCGGTGGCATTCACGCCATACATTTTCGACAGCACGTCGGTATTGATGTAGTTCGTGTAGCTGACCTGGTCGGCATCGGAGGCCAGCAGCGCGGTGATTTCGTTCGTCGCCAGCGCGCGGAACCAGACGGCGACCTCGTCAATCTGTCCTTTGAAATAATTCCCGCTCGTGTCAAAAATGCCGCCGCCGCCGATGTTGAAATCGGATTCCGACTCGCCGAAATTCGCCGCCGTGATCGTCGTGCTGCCCGCCAGCGTTCCATCAATATAAAGCGCCAGCTGGCCGTTGCCGCCGACGGCCGTAAGGTAATGCCAGGTGTTGGTGGCGTAGGGATAGGCGGCTGACACCGAACCCACGGGCGTCCAGACCTGGAGGGTTGAGGGTGTGTTGAAACCGATTTCCACCGTGCCGCTCTGGCCGAACAATCCCGCACGGCTGGTTGGCGTGGCGGTCGGACAAATCCAGCCGGCAACGGTGAACGACGGCAGGTTATTCAACAATTCATACGGTCCGTTGACATAGGCGGTCGAGCCGTCAAAAGTCGGCGCAAAATTGCTGGTCTCGAACGTGGGAAACGCCGGCGGTTGCGGGCCGGCCTGGCCCAAAACAATGTTGCCAATATAACCGCCCACGTCTTCCACGCCGTCTGATCCCGCATTGATCGCTGATACGCCGCTGGTTTCATTCAACCGCCAGTACGCAACCGGCTGGGTCGCCAGCACCTTGGTCGCGAACGGTTCCTCCTGCGGATCCACGATGCCGGTTTCATAGCCGATGCCGTTGATGCCCGACAGCCAGCTTGAATCATCGAAATTCGCTTGTGCCCAGACCCCGTCCACGGAGGCATCGGCCGGGATCAAATAATGAATCGCCGCGTTCGTGGCGACCAGCGCACTCGTCGTGAGCTGCATGCCGATGCCGTAGGAGACGTCCGGGAATTGGGGCGGAAACTGTGGCGAAAGTTCCGTGGCCACCGAGCCGTCCGGGGCGGATAGCGCCAGATATTCGCCCTGCGCCGACAACTTGAAGTTCGTATGCAGTTCCTGGCCGGGCGTGGTGCGGTTTTTGCCGGAAGCAAAGACGATCATGAAGCTGTTCGGCGGCATGTTGGTGGCCGGGAACCGCCATTTGCCCGGATTGCTGGAGCTGTCCGTCAACGCCCAGTTGAGCAGGCTGACCCCCGTCCTCATCCAGGAGCGTGCTCGTGTTACTGGCCATGAATTCGGTGATGCGGACCTGGCCGCTGGTGGCGAAGCCGGCAAAAAGTGACACCACGAGGAATCCGCGCAGGCAGAGAAGGGAGATTTTCATATTTGGCAAACAGATGTGCAGAATGGCCGTCAGGCCATGCGCCGGTCAGCCGCGGGTGCAAGCCTTGAGCAATACGGTGAGGTCGCCCCGTTCGAGGTTGGCATAACCCGACACATACGAGTTACTCTGGGTCATCGGACGATTTTGTGCTCAACGTAAATTGGCATTTATTGGCCCGAAACTGGGATTTGCGCGCTGATTTCCCGGCGGCACGGGCCGGCGCAGCTGCGGTCCGCACAATTTTGCCTTTCAATCGACCGCCGGTCCGTTCCGTGTTCAATCTGTGGCCGTTTGAACGATGCCCAAACGCACTGACATCCATTCCGTACTCATCATTGGCGCCGGCCCGATCATCATCGGCCAGGCGTGCGAGTTCGATTATTCCGGCACCCAGGCCTGCAAAGCCCTCCGCGAGGAAGGCTACCGCGTCATTCTCATCAACTCCAACCCGGCCACCATCATGACCGACCCGGAGTTTGCCGACCGCACCTACATCGAACCCATCACGCCCGAGTGCGTCGAAAAAATCATCGTGCGCGAAAAGGAGGAAATGGTCCGTATCGGCGCGAAAGGGAAACTGGTTTTATTGCCAACGCTCGGCGGCCAGACGGCGCTCAATACCGCCATGGCCCTGCACCGCTCCGGGGTGCTGGAAAAACACGGCATCGAAATGATTGGCGCCAAGGCCGAGGCCATCCATAAAGGTGAAGACCGCCTCGCCTTCAAGGATTTGATGATTTCCATCGGACTCGACGTCCCGATTTCCGGCGTCGCCCACGACATGACCGAAGCCCGCGCCATCGCGGACAAGATTGGCCGGCTTCCCTTGATCATCCGTCCGGCCTTCACGCTCGGCGGCACCGGCGGCGGCATCGCTTACAACCGCGACGAATTCGAGGAACTCGCCAAACGCGGCATGGACCTCTCGCCTGTCAGCGAAATCCTCATCGAAGAATCGCTGCTCGGCTGGAAGGAGTACGAAATGGAGGTCATGCGCGACCGGGCCGACAATTGTGTCATCATCTGTTCCATCGAAAACTTCGATCCGATGGGCGTGCACACAGGCGATTCCATCACCGTCGCGCCCATTCAGACGCTGACGGACAAGGAATTCCAGATCATGCGCGACCAGAGCTTTGCCGTGATCCGCGCCGTGGGCGTGGAGACCGGCGGCTCGAACATCCAGTTCGGCGTCAATCCGGACAATGGCCGCATGGTCATCATTGAGATGAACCCGCGGGTGAGCCGCAGTTCGGCGCTGGCATCCAAGGCCACCGGCTTTCCCATCGCCAAAATCGCCGCCAAGCTTGCCGTCGGCTATCTGCTCGACGAACTCAAGAACGACATCACGCGCGAAACCCCGGCCAGCTTCGAGCCGAGCATCGATTACGTCGTCACCAAGATTCCGCGGTTTGCGTTCGAGAAATTCGCGCAGGCCGACCCGACGCTCACCACGCAGATGAAAAGCGTGGGTGAAGCGATGGCCATTGGCCGCACGTTCAAGGAATCCTTGCAGAAATGCCTGCGCTCGCTGGAAATTGGCCGCAGCGGCCTGGGTGGCGACGGCAAACCCTGGCGCATCGGCACGGAAGTCTATGGCGACCGCGACATTCTGCCTAGGGACGTCATCAGCCGGAAGCTGAGTGTTCCCAATGCCGAACGGATTTTCTTCATCCGCCACGCATTACGCGCCGGCTTCACCATCGACGAAATCTTCAACCTGACGAAGATCGACCGCTGGTTTCTGGTGCAGATCAAGGAGATTGTGGATTTTGAAGAGGAGCTGGCCACGGCGAAGAATTAGGTAGGGCGCGTCGATCCGTGCGCGCCGGTGGGGGAAGCGCCTGTCGAGCTGTAGCTTGGCGAAGGCTGGTCCCCACGAGCCGTTTTGAGATGCCAAATTGGCATCTCAAGATCTGGCAGCTCCGTCAGGAGCGGAATCATTGTAGCTCAACATCCCATCATTTTCTCAAGCCCCGTCAGGGGCGAAATATGCCGCTCCTGACGGAGCTTGAATCTGTTGTTATCGCACTACAAAGATGCCGCCCCGCTGGGGCTGTTGCGACTGACCCTCCGGAAAAACCGGTCCATTTGAGGTGTAGATTTTGCTATCAAACCGGATGAAAAAAACTTATTGCCATTCAAGGTCACAATTTGTGATCTTGAAGGTGGTCGCAATTTGCGGCCACCTCTCAGAGAAAGGCAAGTGATGAACGGGCAGATGGTTGTGGTTCCGGTGGAACGAATTGAGCGGGCAATCCTCTCCATTCGTGGTGAGAAGGTGATGCTGGACAGCGATTTGGCTGAACTTTATGGAGTAGAAACCCGCGTTCTAAATCAGGCAGTCAAACGTAATGCCTCCCGTTCTCCGGAAGATTTCGTGTTCCAACTCAATGCTGATGAGGTTGTTAAGTTGAACCGATCACAATTTGTGATCGGTTCCCAAAAACACCGCGACCCGCGTTTTCCGCCCTACGCCTTCACCGAGCACTGCGCGTTGATGCTGGCGAACGTCCTGAACAGCGAACGGGCGGCGCAGAATGATGACACGCTTATGGACCTTTTGGAGTCGTTACAACCAGATGACATCAAAGGACAATTGATATGGTGTTATCACGAGGGCAGAACCCTGCCACAGCCATTCCAGGGCTTCAGCCAACGTTTGTTGTTTCACACGGCCGTCCACGTGCCCGGCATTGCGGGCGAAAACAAACCGGCAAGTGTCCAACCGATTTTCCCCAACGTTTAAGGCAGCAACACGGCGCGGTAGAATTTATTTCCGGCAACCGGGTTCCGGTCAATCCACAGGTAGGGACTGGAGTTGAGCAGCACGGTGGCCACCGGGTTCCAGGTGTTCATGTCGGGTGAGGACTGAATTTGATAGGTACGTCCGATGGCGCCGGTGATTTGCACTCCGGGATAGGTGTTCAACTGCAGGTTCGCCGGGGCTACGGGTTGGCCCTGCGCGTTGAAAGTGATGTTGCGAATCCGGTTGTTGCCGCCGTCGGCGACAAAAACCATCCCCTGCGAGAAACAGCCCCCGTCGGCGGAGCTGAAAAGGGCGATGTTGCCTGGACCGTCGTTATAGCCTGTCTGGTAAAACGCACCGGCCAGGGTGCTCACGTTGGTTTGAGCATCCATTTTGCGCACGCAACTACCGCAGACCATGTAGAGAATGTCCGCATGGTCGAAAACATGGAGTTTATCACGCTAAAGGTGGCGTTGGTGCCGACGCCATCGGCCGGATAATAGACATAATACCCGCCGCCACCGGCGACGGTCGTCACATTCTGGAGTTGATCAACCCGGCGGATCCGCTCATTGCCGGAATCCCAGACGTAAATATTGTCAGCCTGATCACAAGCCAGGGCGGTGGGATTGGAAAAGGCGGTGAGGAGAGTTCCCTGTCCGTCGAAATATCCCGGGATTCCGCTTCCGGCAAACGGTTGAACGGTTCCGTTGCCGGGGCTGTAACGGTAGATCCGGTTTCCTCCCGAATAGTAGAGATTGTTTGCGGAATCGAAACAGATGCCGCTGGAAGAAGTCAGGTTGGTCAAACCTCCGTTGACCATGGCGACGTAGCCGTTGGTGTCGATGCTCAGCAGGTAAGTATTTCCCCCATAGTAGCTGTTGGCCATCACCAGCCACAGTTGGTTGGCATTATCAATTGCCATGGCGCTGACTTGTCCCCAACCCAGTGAAACGTTGGTTCCGTAACCGTCAAAGTAACTTCCGCCACCGACATAAGTGGAGACCGTCCGGTCGGGAGTGATCTTTCGGACCCTTTGATTGTTGCTGTCCCAGACATACAGGTTGCTGGAAGTGTCGGAGACGATTTGAGTCGGATTGTTAAAAGCCGTGAGCAGGCCCTGCCCGTCAACATAGGCCGGTATGCCATACCCGGCGAACGTCGAAACCATGTCGTTGTTGGTATCGTAAATTTGGGCTTGGGCCCGCCCGGCAAGGAGAATCAGAGCCCACGTGATTGTGACCGTAACAGTTTTTGTTTTCATAGAAGAAGATTCCTTTCCTGCAATTAAAGAGGCTTCTAACTGATAATGCCGTGCTTGGCAATCACTTGATTGTGACAACTTGGTTTCACTTTATATCCGGCCGGTAATCCTGCCACAGCCATTCCAGGGCTTCAGCCAACGTTTGTTGTTTCACCCGGCTGTCCACATGCCCGGCGTTGCGGGCGAAAATAAACTGGTAATGATAACCCTTGGCCGCCAGCACGCGGGCCATGTTCTCATTGGCGAGGACCCAATCGTGCATGTTATCGCGCATGATGTTCGGATTGAATAGGTCGTGGTCGCCGACTTCCATCCAGATGCGCAGCGGCTTGACCGGGCTGTTCGGGATGAGATGTTCATGAAATTCCCACGCGCCATGTGGGGTCACGGGATTATACGGCCACTGCTGGTTCACGTAGGTGGCCGAATACGTCAGGACACGATGGTAAAGCTCGGGATGATACCACGCCATGATCAAGGCGCATGAGCCGCCGGAACTGCCGCCCATCGTCGCCCGGCCGTCGGGATTTTTGGTCAGGGTCACGTGGCATTGCTTTTCCACGAGCGGCAGCACCTCTTGCTCGACGAATTCCGCATAGCGTCCTGACATGGTGTCGTATTCCAGTCCGCGTTCGCTGCCTTGGGCGTCGCCGCTGCCGTTGCCGATGGAGATGGCAATCATTACCGGCACCTTGTCCTCGGCAATCAAACTGTCCAAAGCCGTGAACAACGGCTGGTCCGGTCCGTCCGCCCCGACAATGAAAGGTGCGACCGTACCAGGGACGTATTGTTTGGGAACATAAACCGACACGTGCCGGATGTAGGGCGCCGGGTGACTGGTGGTCACCACCAGTAATGCGGGATCGCTGGGGTCCATTGTGCCAAACGTTTTCGGCGCGCGCGCGATGCCGGGATAAATTTTGCTGTCGGCCGAATTCATGGTGAAGTTATAGACCGTTCCTTGTGGCACATTGGTCTGCACCATCATTTCCGGTGCGCGATTGTGAGTCGGGCCGATGATAAAATTTCCGTCGGCATTCGCCGGCGGAATGTCACCGTCGGGCAATTCCGTGGCCGTGACATATCCGGGCGTGTGCGGATCGCGGATGGGCGGTGTCGGGCGGTTGGTTGTGGACTGGGCCGTCGCGGGATTGATGCCTGCTGGCAAACACACCAAGGCGCCAAGCCACGCAGCGGCGTAGAACCAGCGTGGCGGCTTTCGGCAGAAAGTCGCACTATTCAATCTTTTGGAGTTTGCGGCGCTCTGCCGGGACGCCGCCACGGTCAAGGGGCATTTTTCAGAAGTCTTCATTCGTATCTATTCATATTTCCAGTTCCGCGATTTTCCCTGGGTCATCAGCTTGAGGGCGGCCTGGATGCGTCTGGCGCGGGTCTCCTCGCGTTTGGCTTCGGCGATCCACTCAACGTATTCCTGTTTGTGGCTCGGACTGAAATTCCCGAACACGGCCAGTACTCGCTTGTTCTGCTTAAGCGCGGCCAGAAAATAATCCGGCACGACGACGGCCTTTTTAGCCTTTGGTTTGGGACGCGCCGCCTTGATTCTGGCCTCGTTGAGGGCCACGGCTTTCCGGATGTAGCCGGTCAGGATTTTATCGCCCGGCAATTCGGAAAGGGTGGTGAGCCGGCGAAGCCTGGCCTTCTGGTCTTTGCCCAGGAATAATCTGCCTTTCCAAAAAATGAGCGCGCAGTGTTTTTTGAACGCCGGCGTGGCCAATAGAATCCCTTGGTATTCGTAAAACGGCGAATTCCATTTGAGCGTTTCCGCCACGTCCGGACACGCGGCGTGCACGAGCTTGCGGATGCGGTTGAGGATCGGCTTCGCAAAATTGGCGGACCTGGCGACGTAGGCATCAATGCGCGGGTTTTTCTTTGGCACGGGCAAAGGATAAAAAGACCGTGGCAGTTATCAACCCCTGGTTTGTCCGCGCGCCAGCCTCGTTTCCCCTGTGCTTGAAATTGGTGGTATCGCCGAAGCCGGTTTGCTGCGATACTCTCGTGTTGATTGCCCGTCATGCACATTTCATCCGCCATTTTTGACTGCAGCGCGCCGGACCTGGATTCGTGTCCGGACGAGCCCCTGCCGGAATTCGCCTTTATCGGCCGGTCCAACGTCGGCAAATCCTCCCTGTTGAACACGCTGGCAGGCAAGGACGGTCTGGCCCGGGTCTCGCCCAAGCCGGGTTTCACCAAGCTCATCAATATTTTCACGATGAACCGGTGCTGGCGCCTGGTGGATCTGCCGGGCTACGGTTTCGCCGAAGGCGCGAAGAAGGACCGCGCGCGGTTCAACCACGCGGTGTCCCATTACCTCAAGCACCGAACCAATCTCTGCCTGGTCTTCGCGCTGATTGATTCCGGGCTGGAACCGCAGGAAATGGATGTCGAATTCGTCGAATGGCTCGCCCGCCATGCCGTCCCGTTCGTCCTCGTCTTCACCAAGATCGACAAGGTGACGTCCGCCGCGGTGCAGGCGAACATTGCGTCCTTCACGGCGCGTATTGCGGCCGGGTTCGAGAAGTTACCGGCGATTTTTACCTGTTCCGCCACCACGGAGCAGGGCCGGCAGGAGTTGCTCGGGGTGATTGATGAGCAAATGACGGCGATCCGGGCTGCGTCGGGACCCGCAACGGTTTCTGCTGAAGGTTTGCCGGAGCCCGCCGGCACGGTGTCGAAGGCCCCGAAACGGCGGCCCGATCGTTCGCGTCCCTGGTGAGGTGCCGGCCACGGTTGCCCTGGAAAATCTTGACGGCAGGGCAGGGCGGCGCCCAGATTCATCCGAACTTTTTAATCATCAACCAAATTAAAATTATGGCTGTCCCGGTTCAATTGACTACGAACGTCCAGCACGAAACCTTTGGCGGCGTCACCTATCATATCGAAGGCGAGCTGGTGCCGGCGTTGCATCTGGAATTAAGCAACACGGGCGTTTATTTTGAACATCACATCCTGCTCTGGAAGGATCCGGCGGTGCAGGTCGTATTGCACCCGATGAAGGGGGCGTTCAAACGGATGCTTGCGGGCATGCCGTTTTTGCTGACCGGTGCGAATGGGCCGGGGCGCATCGCGTTCAGCCGCGACGGCGCGGGTCATGTCTTTGGCCTGCACCTGAAGCCGGGCATGAGCGTGGATGTGCGGGAACATCAATGGCTGGCGGCGACGGACCCTGTGGAATACACATTCAAGCGCGTAAAAGGCGCGGCGAACATGCTGCTGGGCGGTACGGGATTTTTCATTGATTCGTTTTCATGTCCGGCGCGGGAGGGCATTCTCTGGTTGCATGGCTTCGGCAATGTCTTTGAAGTGATGCTGGCGGCGGGCGAGGAAATTGACATCGAACCAGGCGGCTGGATTTACAAGGAGCATACGGTGCAGATGCAAACAATGTTCCAGAAACTTTCAACGGGCCTGTTTGCCAGCGCGGGGCAACTTTGCTGGAACCGTTTCAGCGGGCCGGGGAAGATCGCGCTCCAATCCATGTATTATCACATGGAAGGTGGCGAGTAGGTTGATCTTGATCCGCCGAACTCCCGCCGCTGATGTCGGCGCGAGGGTTCATTCGACAGTCGGTTGAAAGTGGATTACGCTTCAGCTTCATGCAAAACCTGGTGCGAGCGTCGTCGGTTGCCGCCGTTTTAATTGCCGCGTTGGCTTTTGGTTGGTCCCAGGAGAAGCCGGCCGCAGCTGCTTCAACGGCCAGGCCGGCGGCACGTTACGAAACCGCGACGCTGGCGGGCGGCTGTTTCTGGGGCTTGCAGGAATCGCTGAACCAGGTTCCCGGAGTCATCAAGACCACCGTGGGCTATACCGGAGGCACCACGCCGAACCCGACCTACGAGCTGGTTTGCACCGGCAAAACCGGCCATGCGGAAGCGGTGGAAGTCGTATTCGACCCGACTCAATTGAGTTACGAGGAATTGCTCAACCGTTTTTTCAGCATCCACGACCCAACCTCGCCCCGTCATCAAACCAGCGGCATGAAGGTGCAATATCGGTCTGCCATCTTTTACCATGGCGAGGCACAACGCCGGATCGCCGAGCGCCTGAAGCAGAAAGTCAGTCAATCGGGCAAATGGAGCAGTCCGGTGGTCACGGAAATCACTCCGGCCACGGAATTTTACCCGGCGGAAGCTTACCACCAGAACTATCTGCAGAAAATTTCCGGCGCGCACACCTGCCGCCTGCTCCCGGATTGAGCTGTTGCCGGCGGCGATTGGCCCCGGCTATGGTGCAACCGGTTCTTGAGTTTCTGCCCGTTCATTCTAACTTCTACCGCTTCATGTTGACTCTTTCCGACATCAGCAAGGCGTACGGCGGGCGGGTCTTGTTCAGCGAGGCCACGCTGCAGGTGAATCGCGCGGACCGCATCGGGCTGGTCGGTCCGAATGGCGCGGGCAAGACCACGCTCTTTTCCATCATCCTGGGCGCGGAATCGCCGGATGAAGGCAAGTTGAGCCGGGAACGCGGCGTCACGGTCGGTTATCTGCCCCAGGAAACCGCGCCGGCCGGCGATGAAACGGTCGTCGAACTGGCCACGTCCATCACCCCGGAATTCGTCAAACTGCGCCGCATCATCAAGGCCTGGGAAGCGGATCATCCCGTCGAGGCGTTGCATCCGGATGACATCCACGACAACGTACATGACCGGTTCAACGAACTCGGCGGCTACCAGCTCGAGGCGAAGGCCAAGCAGATTCTTGCCGGCCTGGGTTTCCGCGAAACCGATTTCGACCGGCCGGCCCGCGAGATGAGCGGCGGCTGGGTGATGCGCGCGCACCTCGCGCGGCTGCTCGTGCAGGAGCCGGACCTGTTGATGCTGGACGAGCCGACCAACCATCTCGACCTCGAGGCGTTGCTCTGGTTCCAGGGGTATTTGCCAAATTATCCCGGCGCGATTCTGGTCATCTCGCACGACCGCGAGTTTCTCAACCGGCTCGTCGGCAGCATTGTGGAAATCCGCCAGAGCAAACTGCTCCGCTATCGCGGCAACTACGACGAATACCTCGACCAGCGTGCCGCCTACGAGGAACAACTGCTCGCCGCCTACAAAAATCAGCAGCGCGAAATCGGCCAGCTCATGGAGTTCGTCAACCGGTTCCGCGCCAAGGCGTCCAAGGCCACCCAGGCCCAAAGCAAACTCAAACAGGTCGAGCGCATGGACAAACTCGCCGCGCCCACGAACGACGAGCGGAAGATCGGATTCAGTTTTCCGCAGCCGCAGCGCAGCGGGCAGAAGGTCATCACGCTCGAAAACATTCACCAGGCCTACGGCGACAAGACAGTTTATCGCGGCATGAATTTCAAGGCCGAGCGCGGGCAACGCATCGTGCTCGTCGGGCCGAACGGCGCCGGCAAGTCCACCCTGCTGAAAATCCTCGCCGGGGTGGTCGTTCCGCAAAGCGGCACGCGGACGCTGGGCCACAACGTCAAGGCCGGTTATTATTCGCAGAACCGCGTCGAGATGCTGAACCCCGGCCACACGGCCTTCGAAGAGGCGATGGACACGCCGCAACGCGTCACCGAGCAGTTCATCCGCACGTTGCTGGGTTGTTTCCTGTTTCAAGGCGACGACGTGTTCAAACCGGTCAGCGTGTTGAGCGGTGGCGAGAAAAGCCGGCTGGCGCTCGTGAAACTGCTGCTCGACCCGCCGAACCTGCTGCTGATGGACGAGCCGACCACGCACCTCGACATGGCGAGCATCGACGCCCTGGCCTACGCGCTGGATCAGTTTCAAGGCACGCTCGTGTTCATCAGCCATGATGTGTACTTCATTCGCGCGCTGGCGAATCACGTCGTGCACGTGAACGCCGGCCAGCTCACCCATTATCCCGGCGGGTACCAGTATTATCTCGATAAAACAAAGGCCTCTTCCGAACGCGCGGCGTTGACGGCAACTGGTCGGGACGCAGTACCGCGCGCCCATGATTCCGCTGGACGCGGGCAGGCCGCGCCGCCGCCCGGCCCCACCGTTTCCCGGAAGGATCAAAAGCGCCTCGAGGCCGAGCAGCGACAGGCCCGCTCGCGCGGGCGGAAGGCACAGCAGGAGATCGTCACCCGGCTCGAAGCGGAAATCCTGCAACTCGAAACGCAGCTCGCTGAACTCACCGCGGAACTGGAACTTCCTGCGACCTACGAAAAGCCGGGCCGCGCCGCGCAGGTGAATCGCGAGATGGTGCATGTGCAGGAGCGTCTGGCGGAATTGAACCCCGCCTGGGAGGCCGAGGCCGGCAAATTGTCGGCCATGGCTTGAACGATGATGAGTTCGCGGCGCATAGTCATCGTCGGCGGCGGCGCGGCGGGATTTTTTGCCGCGCTGGCATGCGCGGACACGCAGAGCGGCGCGGAAATTCTCATCCTCGAAAAAACCTCGCAATTTCTTTCCAAGGTCAAAATCTCCGGCGGTGGCCGATGCAATGTCACGCATGCGTGTTTCGACGGACGCGAATTCGCCGCCCGCTTTCCCCGGGGCGAACGGGCGTTGATTGCGCCGTTCAAACGGTTCCAGGCGCGCGACACTGTGGCGTGGTTCGCCGCCCGCGGCGTGAAGCTGAAAACCGAGGACGACGGCCGGATGTTTCCCGTGACGGATTCGTCGCAAACCATCATGGATTGTCTGCTCAGTGCGGCGCACCAGGCAGGTGTGAAGTTAAAGACGAATTGCGGCGTGGAGAGCGCCACCAAAACGCCGGACGGGCGTTTTGGGATGATACTTTCGAATCGAGAGAAAGGTAGGGACGCTGCGCTGCGGCGTCCGGACAGCCCAGCGCGCTGTCCCGACCTTGTTTGTGACAAGTTGTTGCTGGCCACGGGCGGCTGCCGGACGCCCGCGCTGGGTCAACTGGCGGTATCGCTCGGACACACCCTGGAACCGCCGGTGCCCTCGTTGTTCACGTTTCACGTCACAACCCCATGGCTGCGGGAATTGGCCGGGATTTCGGTGCCCTCGGTTGAGGCCTCGGTGCCGGGCGCGGGACTGGGCGAACGCGGCGCGCTGCTGGTCACGCATTGGGGCCTGAGCGGTCCGGTCATTCTCCGGCTGTCGGCGTGGGGCGCACGGAAATTGCACGGGACGAATTATTCCTTTTCGCTCCATGTGAACTGGCTGCCGCACCTGGACGCGGAGAAAATCGCGGCGGAATTGGAAGCGCGGCGACATTCGCAACCGGCCCGGCAAATCGTCAACGCGCCCATCCCGCCGCTGCCGGCGCGCCTGTGGGAACAACTCGTGCTGGCGTCGGGCGTCACCCGCGCGACGAGATGGTCGGCACTGTCGCGGTCCGCGCAGCACCGGCTCGTTCAACAGTTGCGGCGCACGGAATTTTCGGTGAGCGGAAAGAGTTTGAACAAGGATGAATTTGTGACGTGCGGCGGAGTCCGGCTGAGCGAGGTCAATTTCAAAACCATGGAAAGCCGCATTTGTCCCGGGCTGTTTTTTGCGGGGGAACTGCTGGACCTGGACGGTATTACGGGCGGCTTCAACTTCCAGGCGGCCTGGACCACCGGCTGGATTGCCGGGCGCGCCATGGCGTAAAGGCGCTCCGGTTGCCGCCGTCTTCGGCTCTATTTCATCAACTGGGTCTTGAATTCGGCCAGCCGGTCGTCATAGAAGTCCACGGATTTGGTGGTGGTGGTCACCGTCGAATCGTAGTTCACGAGCGTCACGAGGGTGCTGTAGGTGGCAATGTCGTGAACCGGCAGCACGGCGCGAATGCCGCCGGCCGGCCCCAACCGCGAGTAACAATCCTGCTCGTGGATCTGTGGCACGAGAATGACGCGGTAACCCAGCTTGGTCAAAAAATTCTGATAGGAATTGGTGGTGACAATCGCCGCGTGCATCGCCGTGGTGTCCATTTTCAGCTCGTCGAGGACGGCCTTCAGGGTTTTGAACTGGTCGCGCGCGAGCACGCGGTCAAAATGTTCCTCCACCGTTTCACTGACCGGAGGTGGGTCAGATATCGGCGCACTGGTTGCTGGTTTCTTGGCCATAAAATTGTTGGATCGAACTAAACCTTGGTCCGGCCCGCTAGGCGGGAGCAAGGTCAGTATCGTTGATGGAGGCGGGAAAGTCCATGACTTGTTTGCACGTCCCCGGTTTCGCTGAATTTCTTCCACCACTTTCCCAACGACTCCAGACTGTTCTTTTGTTTAACCTTGCCTCATAGTGTCCGTAAGCATGTCAGGTGTTTTGAAATTTCCAGACGGGTTTTTGTGGGGCACGGCCACGTCGCCAACGCAGGTGGAGGGCCATATCACCAATGAATGGACGGAGTATGTCGCATCGGACGGCGGGCATTGTCGCGTGGCCTGCAACCATTATCATCGCTACGCCGAGGACGTCGAGTGGATGGCGCAGCTGGGCGTCAACGCCTACCGCATGGGCATCGAATGGTCGCGCCTGCAAGCCGCGCCGTTCGCGCCGTTGAACCGGCCGGAACTGGAGCGGTACGTGGATCTGCTGGACCGGCTCAAGGCGGTGGGCATCACGCCGATGGTCGTGTTGCACCACTTTTCCAATCCGCCCTGGATCACTTCGGCGGGCGGTTGGCTGAATCCAGCCACGGTCCTGGTCTTTGAGGATTATGTGACGAAGCTGGTGTCAGCCTTGAAAGAACGGGTTTATTTGTGGAACACCTTCAACGAGCCGGACACGTATGCGTCCCTGACCTATCTGCTGGGAGGATTTCCGCCGTTTCACAAATGGCGGCTGGGGTCCTACCGGAAAACCATCCGGCACATGGCGGCGGCGCATGGGCGTGCGAGCGAAGTCATCCGGCGGGCGGGCAATGGCGGCAAAACCCCGGAAATCGGCATCGCGAAAAACTGGACCTTTTTCGGATCATTTCATAAGCACGCGGTGTGGGACCATCTGCTCGCGGAAATTTCCCATCACGCCTTCAATCGTTTTGTGCTGGACGCGTTTTTGGGCGGTCCGCGGCGGGCGGCGTCCACGTTTCTGGGTGTGAATTATTACGGGCTGACGCGGTTCAAAAATTTTGAGCCCATGGTTCCGGCCGGTGGCGCCTGTCCGAAACAGCTCGCGCAGTTGGGGGTGGTGTGCGACGACATGTTTGAGCGCCACCCCGGCGGTCTGGGAACCGTCCTGAGGAATTTTCAACGGAGGTACGGCCTGCCCCTCTATATCACCGAGCACGGCGCCGCGTCGGCCGACGAGGATTTTCGCATCCTCGACCTGACGGAACATCTGCGCGAGCTGCACGGCGCGGTGAACAGCGGGGTGGACGTGCGCGGATTCTTCTACTGGTCGCTCCTCGACAATTTTGAGTGGCAATTCGGCTACTCGAAACGGTTCGGTTTGCTGGAAGTGGACTTTAATGACGGGAATCTGCCGCGCAAAATGACGCGCGTCGGCGAGTTTTACCGCGGCATCTGCCGGGCGCCGGCGTCGGCGGTCGCGCCGCAGGATTCCTCCGTTCCCGTCCATCGAATTTGCATTCCGTAAAAAGCGTGTATATTTCGCCATGCTTGCGACACCGGAACTGATTCGTGAAGCGGCGCAAATCCCGCAACTGGAGGGACTGCTTGCCCATTGGCAGGAGGTGCCGCTTTATCGTCACTCGCTGGAGCAGGCCGGGTCCGAGCGTCCGGGTTTGGCTGGATTCAAGGGCCTGCCACTGCTGGCGAAGCGTGACATGCGGAATGGCTTTCCCCAAAATTTTCTTCCCAACGGACAATCGCTCGAGTCGTTGCTGGAGAAAAACCTGGTGGAACTGGAGCACACTTCCGGCACTTCCGAGGAACGGCTGCCGGTGCTCTTCGGACATGGTTGGTGGAATGCGCAGGAAGCAAGCGCGCTGCGGTTGAACGGCTTGGTCGCCCGTGTGCTGGACGAATATCCCCACGCCCGGCGCGCCACGCTCGTGCCGCCGGCCTGCAACGGCCTGACGTGTCCGACGGTCTGGATGTCGCGCGAACAGCGGACCCTGGGCAATACCCTGTTCGTGAATCTCGCGCGCATACCCTTTCTGTTGAGCGACGCGGATCTCGCGCGCATGGCGGCGGAGATTGCCGAATGGTCGCCGCAATTTCTCGACCTGGACCCGGTGCACGGCGTCCGCTTTGCGCTTTACTGCGAACAACAGGGTCTCAGATTTCCGTCACTTCGGTTTGTGCTGTGCAGTTATGAATTTGTCAGCGTGGTGCATCGCCGGATCCTGGCGCGCGTGTTCGGGGTGCCGGTGTTCAATTTGTACGGCTCGACGGAGACCGGCCATCTGCTCATGGAAAATGAACGCGGCGAAATGAAGCCCAGCTACGAGACGGCGTTTCTGGAAATTGTGGACGCGGACGAACGCGGCGTCGGCGAACTGGTGGTCACGACCCTGACCAACAATTACATGCCGCTGGTCCGCTATCGCATCGGCGATCTCGCGGAACGGATTGAACGTCCCTACGGAACCCATTTTATGGTTCATGGGCGGGCGCGCGACGCGCTGTTGGCGCGGGACGGGCGCCGCGTTACGACCTGGCAGGTGGACCGGTGTTTTGACGGTACAGACGGCATTGCCCATTACGAAGTGCGACAGGCCGAAAACGGCGATTGTCTTTTGCGCTTCGTGCCGGACGGCGCCGGGCCGGGTGAAGGGGAATTGGAACGGGTCAGTTCGCGTCTCGGCGGGCTGCTCGCGCTCCGCCATGCAATCAAAACCGAGGCCATGCCGGTTTTGGTGCCGGCGGCTTCGGGAAAGTTTCGTTTGACTCAGCGTACGGCCGGTTCAGCAGCCTGAGAGTTTGACCTGCCCGGAGCAAAGGCGGTATTAATCGGCCGTCGGATTTCATGATTGAGGCATTATGCGCGGCAATCGGTTGGTGAACCATCCGTTCGCGGTGCTCGCTGACACCGCTGAAGAAAAAACTTAGAGGCGGCTCAAACGGAAGGTAAAATATGCTGGTGATACACATTCATGTTCAGGTCAAACCGGAATGCGTGGATGCTTTCAAACAGGCGACCCTGGCGAATGCGCGCGCCAGCCTGCAGGAACCGGGCGTGGTCCGGTTCGATGTCGTCCAGCAGCAGGACGATCCCGCGCGGTTCGTGTTCGTGGAGGTCTACCGCGATGCCGCCGCCGCCGCGGCGCACAAGGAAACGGCGCATTATCCGGTCTGGCGCGACGCGGTCGCGCCGATGATGGCTGCGCCCCGCCAAAGCGTGAAGTTCGTCAATGTGTTTCCGAAGAATGGAGCATGGTAGGGACAGCGCGCCGCGCTGTCCGGACGCCGCAGCGCGGCGTCCCTACCAAACTTTTTATGCACTTTGAATTCGCCACCGCCGCGCGCATCGTTTTTGGCGCCGGCAGATTGCGCGAAGCCGGCGCCTTGGCCAGAGAATTCGGTTCGCGCGCACTGGTGGTGACGGGACGTGATACCAAACGTGCCGAACCTCTGCTAAAAATGCTCCACGATAGCGGCGTGGGCACAACGACTTTTCCTGTAGCCGGTGAACCGGAACTGGCAACCGTGGAGCAGGGGACCGCATTGGCAAAAACCGGGCGTTGCGAACTGGTCATCGGCTCCGGTGGTGGCAGCGTATTGGATGCGGCCAAAGCCATCGCGGCCATGCTGGCGAATGGCGGCGAGTTGCTCGATTACGTCGAAATTATCGGACGCGGCCGGATGTTGATGAAGCCGTCCGCGCCATTCATCGCGATTCCCACGACGGCGGGGACCGGTTCGGAAGTTACACGCAACGCCGTGCTGGCGTCACCGGAACACAAATTGAAAGTCAGCCTGCGCAGTCCGCTGATGCTGGCGAAGGTCGCCCTGGTTGACCCCGAACTGACTTACGATTTGCCGCCTGCGCTTACCGCGAGCACCGGTCTCGATGCACTGACCCAACTCATCGAACCTTACGTGTGTTTGCGGGCCAACCCGATGACCGACGGATTCTGCGGGGAAGGGCTTCAGCGCGCCGCGCGCTCCCTGCGGATTGCATATGACGGCGGCCGGAGCAAATCAGCCCGTGAAGACATGGCCATGGCGGGTTTGTTCGGGGGCCTGGCGCTGGCCAACGCGGGCTTGGGTGCGGTGCATGGATTCGCCGGGCCGATTGGCGGAAGTTTTGCCGCGCCGCACGGCGCGATTTGCGCGGCGCTGCTGCCGCACGTCATGCGGGCCAACCTCCGTGCGCTTCGCCAACGTGCGCCGGACAGCGCGGGATTACCACGTTTCGATCAGGTGGCGCGCTGGCTTACCGGCGATGCATCGGCCACGGCGGATGCCGGCGTGCAATGGATTCAGCAAGTGGTTTCCGACCTGCAAATTCCAAAGCTCAGCGCTTATGATATCCGCGAAGGACATGTCGCTGACCTCGTCACCAAGGCCATGAACGCCAGCAGCATGAAAGCCAATCCGGTTGCGCTCACGCCGGAAGAACTGGCCGGAACCCTGCGCCAGGCGTTGTGAAGCCGGCGGGCTGATGGGCCGGATAATGATTGGAGTTTGAAGCGCATTCTTCTTAAGATTTGGGCTTCCTATGAAAGTTTATTTCCTGCTTCTCTCCACTTTGCTCGCTTGCGCCGTCCGCGCGCAAGAGGTCACGATCTCCGGCAAGGACATCATCCCCGTATGCCCCGACTGGGTGAATCACGCGGTAGTCTATCAGATTTATCCCCAAACGTTTTACGATTCCAACGGCGACGGTATCGGTGATTTACCGGGGATCATCGGGAAACTGGACTACATCAAGAGCCTGGGCGTGGACGCCATCTGGATCAATCCGTTCTTTGATTCACCGTTCAACGACGCGGGTTATGACATCCGGAATTATTACAAGATCGCGCCGCGTTACGGCACCAACGCCGACGCGCGCCGGCTCTTTGCCGAGGCGCATAAACGCGGCCTCAAGGTCCTGTTCGATTACGTCATCAGCTACACGTCCATTGATAATCCGTGGTTTGTCGCTTCGACCCGGCAAACGCCCAATCCCCACTCCAACTGGTACATCTGGACCGACAACGTTTGGAAAAACGAGCGCGGCAACCAATGGGTCCATGGCTACGGCCAGCGCAACGGCAATTTCCTGAGCAATTTTTTCTGGAACGAGCCCGCGTTGAACTGGGGTTATGGCAATCCGGATCCGGAGAAAACATGGCAATTGCCCACGGATAATCCCGACGTGCTCGCGATGCGGGCGGAAATGATCAAGGTCATGCGCTTCTGGATGGACATGGGTGCCGACGGTTTTCGCGCCGACATGGCCGGAGCGCTGGTCAAGGGCGATGATCCCCGGGACGAGACCCTGAATTTCTGGCGCGAGGTGCGGCAAATCCTCAACACCAATTATCCGCAGGCCTTCACCGTTTCGGAATGGTCCGGTCCACGCGATGCCTTGGATGGGGCGTTTTACGCCGATTTCTATCACTGGGTGGATGGTTTCAACGACATTTACCAGAAGGAAAACTGGCGCATCGGCAACGGGATGACCGACGGTCACAGCTTTTTCGACCGGGAAGGCAAGGGGAACATCAAGTATTTCCTCGATGGCTACTATTCCGCCTGGCAGGACACGCGGTCCAAGGGTTACATCTGCCTGCCGCTGGGCAACCACGACATCGCGCGGCTGAACAACCGGCGGAGCGTGGAGGACCTCGAAATGATCATCGCGTGGGGCTTGACGATGCCCGGCGTGCCGTTCCTGTA
The DNA here is from genome assembly GCA_050010675.1 of Verrucomicrobiota bacterium. Taxonomy (GTDB): domain Bacteria; phylum Verrucomicrobiota; class Verrucomicrobiia; order Limisphaerales; family UBA11358; genus UBA11358. The sequence continues at coordinate 44,616 of JBEKKN010000022.1, forward strand.
TTACGGCAATGAAATTGGGATGCGCCAGCTGGAGAACCTGCCACAGATCGAGGGGTGCTACAAACCGCGCGCCGGCGCCCGCACGCCGATGCAATGGACCGGCGGAAAAAACCTCGGCTTTTCAACCGCCGCCCCTTCCAGGCTTTACCTGCCGGTGGATCCGGCTCCCGACGCTCCCAATGTGGCGGCGGAGGAGCAGGACCCCAACTCATTGCTGAACCGGGTCCGGAAACTCATCCGGCTCAAGCACACCGAGCCGGCGCTGGCGGCTTACGCAAATTTTGTCCCGCTGTACGCCCGGGAAAACACCTATCCGTTTGTTTATGCCCGGGCCAGCGGCGACGAAACCCTGTTGTTGATCTTCAATCCGGCGGCGCGCGACACCACCGCCGCGTTTGACTTTCCGGTAGCGTATCGCGGGCTGACCTTGCTCGCGGGAAAGGAAATTCATTCGACCCGGGAAGGCCAGACGCTCAAAATCGAGGTTCCGGGCCAGACTTACGCAATTTATCGGGCGACCAACTAAGTCATGTGCCGGCATGAGAATTGGGTTGGATGGCAGCAGTGTTACCGCGCCGGAAGCAGCGGACCTAGGGTTTGAGCAAAAATCTCCGCCTGCCGCATGTAGCCAAGATCGGTTGGGTGCGACGCATCCACGCTGCCTTCGCCGTCATCGCCCAGCAAATGTTCACCGGGGATGTAATAAAGGTCCGGGACCCCGGATTGTGTCAGGCGGTCGTAAGCGGCTTTCAATTCCGCGCGCACGGCCCGATGATGCGGGTACCGGATGGTGACCAGAAAACCGTCCTGCATCGGCCGGTCTTCCACGAGCACGATGGGTGTGTGCGGATGCGCGGCGCGCAATCGGCGCACAAATGGCTCGACGCGCTCCCGGACTTCGCGGTCCACCAGATTGGGCAGGCAATCCAGCACGTACACCGAGGGATCCAGTTCCGCGAACAGATCGGCCATTTCCGGTTCCATCTTGCCATTGCCGGAAAAACCAAGATTCAGGATGGGATGATTGAATTGCCGGCCCAGAATTGCGCTATGTGTCATGCCGGGCCGGGAAGCGCACAGGCCATGCACAATGGACGTGCCATAAAACGCCATCGGCTTGCGCTCGCCCGTTCCCCAGGGGCCGGCCAGTTCGAGCGTCGCGCCCTGCGGAACGCCGAGTTCCACCAATTCCACCTCGTTGTGAATCGGCAGGTAGAGGAGATATTCCCGTTGGCCGGGCGCAAGGTTTTCCGCAAGCACCACTGAATTGATCCGCGCTTCCGGGATGCCGACCGCGAGCCAGCGCCAACGACCGCCATTGGTCCGGACATAGAGGTCGAGGCCGCTGACGGCGGTGGCGGCCATATTGGGAAGGCCGAGCGCCGGGAGCTTCAAGGACCACCGCGCGTGAATGGCGGTGGCATGGGTGAAAAAGCGGACATGCATGCCGGCGGAGTGGCGGCTCAAATCCCAAACCTCCGGGCGCACCACGCCTTCGGCTTTGGCCGGCAGACGGTCGTAAAAAACCTTCGTTTCACTCCAGCCGCGGCCTTCGACGCCGAGTTGCCGGATGTCGAACCAGGAAAGGGAATGGTCGGTTCGAACCGGAGCCAGTGTTGGATGCATGTCTTGCCAGTTGCTAAACGAGCCGGCGCGAAAAGTAAAAACCAAAATGGGCCCGGACGGCTGATTTGGCTTTCCCTCCCGGGCTGCTGGTTCAAAAATAAGCCCCGCCGCTCCCTGGCGAGCATGGACATGATTTGGAAAACGGATTTCGTCATCGCGCAGACGGCCTGTCTCGCGCGCAGTCTGAAACATTGGACCGGGCGCGAATTGCTGGCTGGCGTTTCCGGGCCGGCGGAACTGGCGCAGAAGGTTTTTGCCGCGCCCTTCGTGGTTGTGTCGCATGGCACGGAGGCCGATCCTGTTTTAAATTACGGCAACCATATCGCACTGAACCTTTGGGAAATGTCATGGGCGGAACTGACCCGCACGCCGTCACGCCTCACCACCGAGGCGCCCAACCGCGAAGCGCGGGCGCGGTTGCTGGCGGCGGTGACGCAGCGCGGGTTCATTGACGATTATTCGGGCGTCCGCATTTCGAAGAGCGGCCGGCGCTTTCGCATCGCCCGCGCGACGATATGGAATCTGGTGACGGCCGAGGGCAAACCCTGCGGTCAGGCCGCGATGTTTGACCGCTGGGAATTCATCTAAACCATTGGAATTTTGAACACAAACCGGATAAAATTCGTCGAACCCACGTGCGATCAGCCCAGGTCATCAAAATTGCGGCGGCCGTGTTGCTGGCGGCGGGCGTCGCGGCGTTTACGCGCAGTATCGTGGACGCGCAAACGGCGGCCATTGCAACCAATCAACCCATGGATATGAAGGATTTCAAGAAACCCAATGCGGCGCAGTTGAAAAAAGAACTGACCCCGGAACAATTCGCCGTAACACAAAACGCCGCCACCGAACCGGCCTTTCACAACGCGTACTGGGACAATCACGAGCCGGGGATTTACGTGGACGTGGTGTCGGGCGAACCGCTGTTCAGCTCGCTGGACAAATTTGATTCCGGCTGCGGCTGGCCGAGTTTCACGAAACCGGTTTCGAGCGGCGAAATCATCGAGCACGCCGACCATACGTACGGCATGAGCCGCATCGAAGTTCGTTCCCGGGCGGCCGATTCGCATCTCGGCCACGTGTTCGACGATGGCCCGGGACCGACGCATTTGCGTTACTGCATCAACTCGGCGTCGTTGCGCTTCATCCCGCTGGACAAGATGCAGGCGGAAGGCTACGGCGCCGGCCTCGAACCTTTCATCAAGGCCGGCCTCTACAAACCTGCGAACGCATCAACACAAACAAACAGCTCGGCAGAAAAGTAGGTCCTCATTTACGATTTGCGATATACGATTGACGTGCCGCATCTGGGTTGGGCGCGTAAATCGTAAATCGCATATCGTAAATTCATTCGTGCGCTAAAAGGCGGTTTGTGGTTTACTCCGCCAACTCTGATGGACGACACGAATTCATTGATTGAACAGCGCAAGGCCAAGCTCGCCGCGTTGCGCGCGAAAGGTATTGACCCTTTCAAAAACAAGTTCACACCCACCGAATCATGTGCCGATGCGCGGAAGAATTACAGCGAAGGCCGTGAAGTGGCCGTAGCCGGACGCATCACCGCGCATCGCGACATGGGCAAATCCATGTTCATTGACGTGCGCGACCAGAGCGGGCGCATCCAGGTTTACGCGCAGAAAAATACGATCGGCGACGAGTCCTGGAATGTCTTCACGCACCTCGATCTCGCGGATTTCATCGGCGTGAAGGGCGCGTTGTTCACGACCAAGACCGGCGAAATTTCCATCAAGCTCGCCGGCTTTACCATTCTGGCCAAGGCGCTCCGTCCCCCGCCCGCCAAATGGCACGGACTCGAAGACACCGAAATCCGGTATCGCCAGCGTTACCTGGATTTGATGGCCAATCCGGAGGTGAAGGACGTTTTTCTCAAACGCAGCCAGATCATCACCGAAATCCGGAATTTTCTACAGTCGCGCGGCTTTGTGGAGGTGGAGACGCCGATGATGCAGGCGATTCCCGGCGGCGCGGCGGCGCAACCCTTCAAGACGCATCACAACGCGCTGGGTTGCGATTTTTACCTGCGCATCGCGCTGGAACTGTATCTCAAGCGCCTGCTGGTCGGCGGGGTGGACAAGGTGTTCGAGATCGGCCGCAACTTTCGCAACGAAGGCCTCTCGCGCAAACACAATCCCGAATTCACCATGCTCGAAGCGTATCAGGCGTTCGGCGATTACGAGAGCATGATGGAGCTGGTGCAATCCATGATTTGCCACGTCGCGCAGAAGGTTTTGGGAACGCTGAAGATTGAAACGAAAGATGCCGAAGGAAAAATTGTAAAATCAATTGACCTCACGCCGGATTGGCGGCGCGCAAAATACAAAGATTTAATCCGCGAAAAAGCAGGCGCGGATTGGTTTGACGTTTCTCCCGCCGCACGCCGTCAACGCGCTCACGACCTGGGCGCGGAAATTACCAAAGATTACGCCGACTTTGAAGTCACCGGCGCGGTGTTTGAGAAATTGATCGAGCCGACGCTGATTCAACCCACGTTCGTCACACATCTGCCGAAGGAACTCGTGCCGCTCGCCAAACTGTCGCCCGAGGACCCGACGACCGTCGAAGTTTTCGAGTGTTGCATCAACGGCCAGGAAATCGCACCGGCCTACACCGAGCAGAACGATCCCATTGAGCAGCGCGAGCGCCTGGAACATCAGGCCGGCGGCGAGCAGCAGAAACTGGACGAGGATTTCCTGATCGCGCTCGAGCACGGCATGCCGCCGGCGGGTGGCATGGGCATGGGCATTGACCGCCTGTGCATGATGCTGCTTGGCCAGGAAAGCATCCGCGATGTGATCCTATTCCCGCAGTTGAAGCCGAAATAATTGCTATTGCAACATCAATGCCTGATACTTCTCAATCAACGAAGTGTCCCATTTGCGGTAATGCTGCTAATATTCATCCTAACGTTGGTGGTGGTTTTTACATTATTTCTTGCGCCCGCTGTGGCTCATATGAATCTGGGAATATAACCCAACTCGGAATCTCTAATTGGACTTCGCAGCAGAGAATTAATCTATCAGGTTGGATTCGAGAAAATCAGAACTGTCGGGTTGTAATTTCAAATCTGCAGCAACTATCGAACCTGCGCAACTTAAGTGTCGGCGAAAAGGCTGAGAAGATTTTAATGCATCTCGCCAGCAGATTCCCAAAGCCCGGAGAAATCACAGATTTATCAGGGAGCGTTCACTTAGAATTTCTGGCTATTGGCAGACTTGCAGACACCAAAGAACTCCGTTTTTTCATTCACGACTATTTGTACGATGAAATGGGCTTCTTACTGCGACATGAACTTGTCACCGAACTGTCAGATGATAGTCGATACTCGATAAGCCCAAAAGGGTGGGCTTATATGGAATCCCTTCGACATGGAAACCCAGACAGCCAAATTGGTTTCATTGCGATGTGGTTTGATAAATCTGTTGATCCAGTTTGGGTGGCTATTGAAGCTGGAATTCGGAATTCGGGTTACGAACCGCTCCGAATTGACCGCAAGGAGCACAACAATAAAATTGACGACGAGATTGTTGCAGGTATTCGGCGCAGCAAATTTCTCGTAGCAGATTTTACCGGCCATCGCGGAGGAGTTTATTTTGAAACTGGCTTTGCGACTGGACTGGGACTGCCGGTGGTTTGGCTTTGCCGCCTAGACGAATTGGAGAAAGCTCATTTCGACACGCGGCAATACAATTTCATTGTTTGGGAAGATGACAAGCTAGCAGATCTTTCAAAAGCTTTGCAAAACCGGATTGAAGCAACTATTGGACGTGGCCCGTTGACAGGAAACGCCTGACGTGATCCTATTCCCGCAGTTGAAGCCGAAGTAAAATTACTTCGCCCGTTTTTTTGATTTCACGGCGGCTTGCTTTTCCAGCTTGGTCACGCGTCGGAGCAGTTCGGGGAGATGCTGGTAGGCAATCATCTGACGCTTGGCCTGTTTGTCCGGTTGGGCGGGAATGCCCAGCCATTTTTCGCCGTCAGGAATGTCATGCATCACGCCGGCCTTCCCGGTGATGACCACCTGATTTCCAATCTTCAAATGCCCGGCAATGCCGGATTGTCCAGCCAGGATGACATAATTTCCCAGTTTTGAACTGCCGGCAATGCCGGACTGGGCGATCAGCAGGCAGCCTTCGCCGATTTCGACGTTGTGCGCAATTTGTACGAGGTTGTCAATTTTCGTGCCCTTGCCGATGACCGTTGAGTCGAGCGCGGCGCGGTCGATGGCCACCCCCGCGCCGATTTCCACATCGTCACCAATGACGACATTGCCAATCTGCGGCACTTTGCGGTGGAGGTTGCCGTCCTGCACATAACCAAAACCGTCCGCGCCGATCACCGTGTTGGCATGAATGCGCACGCGCCGGCCGATTTCCGTGCGTGGGTAAACCGTCACGTTCGGAAACAAGTTGACGTCGTTACCCAGCTTGGAGTCGTCGCCGATGAAATTACCGCCCTGCAAAACGGTTCGCGCGCCGAGGTGTACGCGTTCGCCGATGACGCAATGCGGACCGATGTGTGCACTCGGATCAATGGTGGCGTTGGCGGCGACGACGGTTGTGGGATGAATACCCGCTGCGAAGGTTCGTTCCGGAAAAAACAAGGCGAGCGCCTTGGCGAAGGCGACACGGGCATTTGATACGCGAATCAGGATTTTTTTCGTCGAGGTAAACCGCCGATCCACGATGATGGCGGTGGCGGCGCTTTTTTCGGCGCGTTCGAAAAAATCCTCGTTTTCGGCAAAAGTGAGGTCGCCGGGCCGGGCGGAATCGGCCGGGGCAAAGCCGCTGAGGGTGGCTGATGAATCTCCAACCACTTCACCTTCAAGATGTTTTGCTATTTCTGCGGTGGTAAAGGCCATTTGGTTGACTTGTCTGTCACGGCTCACTATAAAGACGCGCGTACCCAGTTCAACCCCAACTTTTATGGCGAGAACTTTTCGCGTCGGGCTGATCGGCTACCGCTTCATGGGCCGGGCGCACTCGAACGCCTGGCGGCAGGCACCCCGCTTCTTCAATCTTAAGGCCAACGTTGAACTGCACACGATTTGCGGACGCAATCCCGCCGGGGTGCAGGCGGCGCGGTCGCAGCTCGGCTGGCAACACGCCGCGACGGACTGGCGCGAGGTGGTCGAGTCACCGTTGATTGATATTGTGGACATCGGTGCGCCGAATGATTTGCATGCGGAGATTGCCATCGCCGCGGCGCGCAACGGAAAACACATTTTATGCGAGAAGCCACTGGCGCTGAATGTGAAGCAGGCCGAGGCGATGCTGGCCGCCGCGCAAAAGGCCAGGGTGGTTCATATGATCTGCCACAATTACCGGCGCATCCCCGCGCTGGTGCTGGCCAGGAAAATGATTGGCGAGGGTGCGCTGGGAAAACTGTTTCATTTTCACGCGCGTTACGCGCAGGACTGGCTGGTGGACCCGGAATCTCCCATCAACTGGCGGTTGCAAAAGGAGACCAGCGGCAGTGGCGCGAACGGCGATATCAACGCGCACATCATTGATCTCGGGCGTTATCTGGTGGGTGAATTTCAGGCGGTTTGCGGCATGCTCCACACGTTTGTGGCGGAGCGGCCACTCGCGGAGGCCTTGAGCCGGGGCATGCGCAAAATGGCCAGGGTGACGGTGGACGATGCGGCACTGCTCATCGGGCGGATGGACAATGGCGTGCTGGCGAATCTGGAAGCCACGCGCTTCGCGGCCGGGCGGAAAAATCACATCGCAATCGAACTCAACGGCAGCAAGGGTTCGCTTTATTTTGATTTTGAAGACATGAACCGTCTGAAATATTTCAGCGGCGACGACCCGAAGGACCGGCAGGGGTTTCGGGAGATCCTGGTCACCGAGCGCGGTGGAATCCATCCCTATGTGGGCCACTGGTGGCCGCCGGGCCACCTGATTGGCTACGAACACACCTTCATCCACACCATTGCGGATTTCGTCAATGCGTGCGTGGAAGGCAAGCCGGTGCAGCCGACCTTTGAAGACGGCGTAAAAAATCAGCGGGTTCTGGCGGCGGTCGAGGAATCCCAGCAAAAGGGCAGGTGGGTAAAGCTGGCTTGAGCTGACCGCAGTAATTTGACTTGCCCATGCCTTTGCTGGCGCGTATTGAAAGAGTGGTTTTGTGCCCGCGTGGCGGAATTGGCAGACGCGCTAGATTCAGGTTCTAGTGAGTAACATCGTACAGGTTCAAGTCCTGTCGCGGGCACCAATTTGGAAACCCTCACAGAATAACGATTTCCCTAAAGAATGCCGGTGTTCAAAGGCATTCCTGATCGCTCGCTACTTCGGCCAGTTCCTGTCAACTTTAACCGCTTTTAGGGCACTAAAAGGCACCAAAAGGGACCAGTCACGGCCCACTACACAAAAAGGTCGCCGAAGTTACTCGGAATTACTCAGGTTCACCCCATTTCTTTGCAGTCCTGCAAATCCTGTCGCGGGCATACTTTCTACTCGCCACTTCAGATTAGTCTTTACAAACAACGATAAGATGTAAGAATCGTTAATGATCCTCAAAGTTCTAAATTTCAACCCTCAACATTATGAAATCAAAAATTGAATCAATGAACCATCTATCGTGCGCGGCGGCTTGTGCGGGCGTATTTCTGCTGTTGACATGCTGTACCACACCGGCCCAAAACCTGTTTGTGACGAGTTGCATCAACCCGGGCAGCATCTTCGAATACACGCCGGGTGGAACGCGAAGCACTTTCGCTTACACCGGGCTGAATTATCCCTATGGATTGGCCTTGGACAGATCGGGCGACCTGTTTGTGGCGAATAGTCTTGATGATGCTGGGATCGGAGGCTACGTCACTGAAATCACGCCGGGTGGAGTTCGAAGCACGATTCCCTCCGGGCCGGACCCTAAAGGACTGGCCTTTAACAGCTCGGGCGATTTGTTTGAGACGGATTACCACAGCGGTAATATCTATGAATACACACCGGGTGGGGCGCTAAGCATCTTCGCCACTGTGACCCCGGCCCCGCAGGCGCTGGCCTTCAACAGCGCAGGCGACCTGTTTGTGGGGACTGGATACGGCAGTGGCAATGAATCCATCACCGAAATCACGCCAAACGGAACACAAAGCACCTTTGCCACAGGGTTGAGTTATATCGCCGGATTGGCCTTTAACAGCGCGGGCGACCTTTTTGAAGCGGATGGGGGCAGCGGCAATATCTACGAATTCACGCCGGGAGGGGTGCAAAGCACCTTCGCATTAGCAATATTGAATGGTCCCAATGACTTGGCTTTTAACAGCGCAGGGGATCTGTTTGTGACGGCCGGCGTCGATGTCTACGAGTACACGCCGGGAGGGGTGCAAAGCACCTTCGCCTCCGGCATAAATGGGGCTGAAGGCCTGGCCTTCCAAGGCGTAACACTGCCCGTGCCTGAACCTTCGGCCTTGGCGCTGGTGGCCGGGAGCACCATCGTATGGTTCATGTGTCGCCGTCCGAAATTTCTTGAACAAAGGAGTAAATGAAGTATTCTGCGCTTGTAAGAAAGGCAGCGAAAAGGCACCGGAAAAGGAAAGCTGCGGAATTTAAGCGATTCTGACGCTTTCGCGAGTCCTTCAAGTCCTGTCGCGGGCACCAAACGTTGGATTGTGGCGGGAGATGCCATTTAACCTGCTAATTCGGCGATTGTAATGGCTGGAAATCAGTTAGACACTGGTAGCGGCGCAGTTTAGTCTCCCTTTCAAATCATGAAAGTCCTGTTTCTAAACGGACCGAATTTGAACTTGCTGGGGCAGCGTGAACCGGACGTGTACGGGCACGCAACGTTGGCTGATATTGAGGCCAGGGTTCGCAAACTCGCCGGGAAATTGGGAGTTGAGGTCGAATTCCGGCAGTCCAATGTGGAAGGGGAATTGGTGGATTGGATTCAACAGGCAAAGGGGAAATTCGATGTAATCGTTCTCAACGCGGCGGCTTATACCCACACGAGCATCGCTCTTCGAGATGCCATTGCTGCGGTGGGGATCCCAACCATAGAAATTCATCTTTCAAACATCCATGCCCGGGAAGAGTTCAGGCATAAATCACTTATTGCACCTGTTTGTTGGGGGCAAATATCAGGTTTTGGCCAAAAATCCTATTTATTGGCATTGGAAGCTTCCGTTGACGTTAACGAACTAAAAAAACACTTGTAAAACAGTATTATTAAGCTTATTGTTGGCTGAATCATTTTGAGTTTTTGTTTCTTGACGCTGGTGGCATTGAACGATAAGATGTTTCAAATTCGTAACAGCATAAGCAGAGTCGTAACCCGGCTTCTGCTTTTTTGATTATCGCTCAAAATGTGGTTTTGGAAGAACTTTAACGAAATCGAAACGTGGATCTAAAAGATATTAAGGCCATAATCGACCTGATGAAGAAAAACTCCATTACGGAGTTTGAGCTGGAAAGGCAGGATTCCAAGATCAGGTTGAAGCGAGGTACCAACGGGACCGCCTCTCCGGCCATCCAGTATGATGATTTAGGGTCTCTCCCGGCAGTTCAACCAGCGGCTTCCGGTTCTCCAACAACTTCTGCCGGTGGTAGCCCGCCTCCGGCTTCTACGGGCGAAGTTGAAATCAAATCTCCAATGATCGGAACTTTTTATCGATCGCCATCCCCGGAAGCCCACAGTTATGTCGAGATGGGTACCGAGGTCAACCCCGAAAGCGTTGTTTGCATTATCGAGGCAATGAAGGTGATGAATGAAATCAAAGCGGAGGCCAAAGGTATAATTACCCAGGTTTTGGTGGAAAATGCCAAACCGGTGGAATTTGGCCAGCCGCTGTTCAAGATTCGCCCAACCTGAAATTGCCGCGCGTTTGAAACTGTTTCCATTTCGCTAAAAGTTCATGTTCGAAAAAGTTCTGGTCGCCAATCGCGGTGAAATTGCCGTTCGGATTATTCGTGCCTGCAAAGAGTTGAATATCCGAACGGTGGCCGTTTATTCCGAAGCGGATGCCAACTCCATGCACGTGCAACTGGCCGATGAGGCTATCTGCATTGGCGGACCGCCCGCGTCGGAAAGTTATTTACGGATCGACCGGATCATCAGCGCGGCGGAAATCACTGACGTGGATGCGATTCATCCCGGGTACGGTTTTCTTTCCGAAAACACGCACTTTGCGGAGGTTTGCGACAGTTGCAACATCCGTTTCATTGGTCCCAGCCCGCGCGCCATGCAATCCTTGGCGGACAAGGCCATCAGCCGGGTGCTGGCCAAAAAGGTCGGGGTTCCCACGCCGCCGGGATCGGAAAGCACCGTCGAGCAGGAGCAGGAGGCGCTGGCGGTGGCCAAGCGCATCGGCTATCCGGTAATGATCAAGGCGGTGGCGGGCGGCGGCGGACGGGGTATGCGGGTGGCGCACAATGACATCTCCCTGGTGAAAGGTTATCACACAGCCCGTTCTGAAGCGGAAAAGGCCTTTGGCAATTCCGGTGTTTACATCGAGAAATACATTGAGAATCCGCACCACATCGAGATTCAAGTGCTCGGCGATAACAAGGGACATATCATTCATCTGGGCGAACGGGATTGTTCCATTCAACGCCGGAACCAGAAGGTCGTGGAAGAGGCGCCCTCGCCGTTGTTGGAACACAAGTTTCGCAAGTTACGGGACAAAATCGGCAAGGCGGCCGTCAAAATCGCCGAGGCAGCACGTTACACCAGTGCCGGCACGGTCGAATTCATCGTCGACAACCTGGGCAATTACTACTTCCTCGAATTCAACAAGCGCATCCAGGTCGAGCATCCCGTCACCGAAGAAGTGACGGGCATAGATCTGGTGCGTTATCAAATCTTGCTGGCGATGGGAGAGCCGTTGCAGCACTCGCAGAGTGACATTCAAATCAGGGGCCACGCCATCGAATGCCGCATCAACGCCGAAGATCCCTTCAATGATTTTCGGCCCAGCCCCGGCCGCATTGAGATGTATTTTCAACCCGGCGGTCGCGGCGTGCGCGTGGACACTCATGCTTACGCCGGCTACACCATTCCTTCAATGTATGATTCGATGATCGGCAAGCTGATCACGACCGGCAATGACCGGCGGGAAGCGATGGACCGCATGAATCGCGCGCTGTCGGAATATATGATCACGGGCATCAAGAACAATGTTTCCTTCCAACAGGCCATCATGCAGGACCCGAATTTCCGGCGCGGGGTTTATTCGACCAGTTTTATCGAACAGTTGCTCGGCGGCGCGCGGCGGGAATTGATCGATGAGAAGGCCTAGGGGTCTTCCACTGTTTGTAGGCTTTCTGGTGGATTTATGTTGGAAAATCGCCGCCCCGTTCGAAGCTGAACGTTGCCGTTGTCAACCCGACAGGTTGTTCGTAACCGATGGATAGGAGAAAGTGACATTCTTTCATTCGCCGGTTTTTTGAATAAGGGTTTGACACCCGCCGGAAGCCGTTTATCTTTGGCGGACAAAGACACGATTATGGCTGAGACACCTCCGAATATTCCTCCGGGTGCTGTGCTGCCGCCGAAAAAAGAGACCGGCAAAGTTCAGCCCAAGAAAGAGACCGTTCGCATCAATTTGCCGCCCAAGCCCTCGGCCGCACCGACCATCAAATTGCCGACCCTGCCACCCGGTGGCCCTACCGGTGCGCCTTCCGCCATTCCGGCCCCGACCCCGGCTCCACAGCCGGCGTCGCGCGCGGTGGCTGCCTCGGCCGCACCCCTTTCCCAGGCGCGTCCCGCCTCGGCCGCCCCGCGGCCCATGCCGGTGGCCCCGACCCTGAGCGGGTTGGATCAAATGCTCGCGCTCGCGGCCGGTGCGGCCGGATTGTTTGCCGTCGGCACGGTAATCTGGATGATGCTGATCCCGACCAATTAAGTTTTTCAAAAGTTGTTCAAACCCTGAATTCGTTTTTGATGTATGGCCTCTCCGCTTATTGTCACGCTCACACAGGAAAATTTTGCCCAACAGGTTTTGCAGTCGCCCGCGCCCGTGCTCGTGGATTTCTGGGCCGAATGGTGCGGTCCGTGCAAGATGATCGCGCCGTTGCTGGATGAACTGGCCGATGAGTACGACGGCAAGGTGAAAATTGGCAAGGTCAACGTGGACGAACAGCAATCACTGGCCGCCGAATATGGCATTCGTGCCATCCCCACACTGCTCGTTTTCCACAACGGTCAGGTGGCCGACCAGATCGTCGGCGCGCGCAGCAAGCGCGACTTCAAGGCCAGCCTCGATCGCGTCACGGTCTGAGGGCGTATGCCCTTCCTCACGACGCCCCGGCAGTTCACCCAACGCGCCGAGCTGTTTCATCAACTCGCCCAGCTCACGTCCGCCGGCATGCCCATCATCCGTGCCCTGGAGCAGATCAAACGCAGCCCGCCCCACCGTTCCTATCGCGAACCCTTGCAACGCCTGCTGGACGGACTGGCGCGGGGCGCGACGATCACCGAATCGCTGCAGGCGTTCGACTGGCTGCCCGCGTTTGACCTGGCCTTGATTGGGGCCGGCGAGAAAAGCGGGAGGCTCGATGCCTGTTTTCGCATGCTCGCCGATTATTATAACGATCGGGCGCGCCTCATCCGGCAGGTGATCTCGCAGCTCATTTATCCGACGGTCCTGATTCACTTCGCCGCCTTCATTTTTTTAATCGTGCTGCCGTTTGCCCACTCGCAATTCAACGCCAGCCTGCCGCTGCTTTTTGCCAGGGCGTTGCTCGTGCTCTTCCCGATTTATGGCGCGGTGGTCCTGTTGGTTTACGTCACCCAAGGCAAGCACGGTGAAAACTGGCGCGCGCGGATCGAATCCGTTCTGCGTGTGGTCCCCTTGTTGGGCACGGCGCGGCGTTATCTTGCCCTGTCCCGGCTCGCCGCCGCCCTCGAGGCGCTCATCAGTGCCGGCGTTAACATTTTTGAGGCCTGGGACCAGGCCGCCGCCGCCAGCGGTTCACCCGCCTTGCGTCGTGCCGTCACCGCCTGGAGATCGAAAGTCACCGACGGGCAGTTGCCATCCGAGGCGGTCCATGCCTGCCGGCTGTTCCCGGAAACGTTTGCCAATCTTTATGCGAGCGGCGAAATCAGCGGCAAACTCGATGAGTCACTCCGGAATTTGCATCGGCTTTACAGTGATGATGGCACGCGCAAGCTTCATGCCTTCGCCCAATTAACGACCCGCTCGATTTACCTGCTCGTGGTCTTCATCATTGCCTGGGAGATCATCCAATTCTATGCGGGCCTTTATGGTCCCCATAGCGACCTTTCCAAGGTCCTGAACGGGTTTTAATTCCACTTTGTGCGCCGCGCGTCCTCCCATTAACCTTGCCGCATGACGTTGACCGAATTGCTCGCCAACGAAGAACTGCGCCGGCACGAGTTCCCCGTCGCCCAGCACAAAATATTTCTCGGGCACGCCGGCGTTTGCCCGCTGCCGCGGCGCGTGGCGCAGGCGATTTCCGATTGTGCGCAGCACGGCACGACCGACGATCAGGAAACCCAGACGATTCCCCGGCGTCTGGACGACGGACGCAAACTGGCGGCGCAATTACTGAACTGCCGGTCGGACGAAATTGCCTTTGTCGGGCCAACATCGCTCGCGTTGAGTTTTGTGGCCGCCGGGTTGAATTTTCGCCGGGGTGACAACGTGCTCATTTACCACGACGATTATCCGTCCAACGTCTATCCCTGGATGGCGTTGGCGGAACGCGGCGTCGAGGTGCGCCTGTTGAACATCCGCGGCCTCGGCGTGATCCGCCCGAGGGACGTCCTGGGGCAGGTGGACGAAAACACACGGCTCGTCGCCCTGGCTTCCTGCCATTTTATCAGCGGCCATCGCCTCGAACATTCCGTTATTGGAAAATCCCTCCGTGAACGCGGGATTCTGTTTTGCCTCGACGCCATTCAAACGCTGGGGGCGTTTCCGACAACCGTTGAATCCGTGGATTTTCTGGCCGCCGATGCCCATAAATGGCTGCTCGGGCCGTGCGGCGCGGGGGTGCTTTACGTCCGGCGCGAAATCCAGGACCGGTTGAACCCGCCGGTTTACGGTTGGCACAATGTTCACAACCCGAATTTCGTCGCGCAGGAACGAATCGTTTTTCGCGGCGGCGCGTTGAAATACGAGGCGGGCACGCAGAATCTGGTCGGTCTGGCGGGTTTGATTGCCGCGATGGAACTGGCATTGGAAATCGGCGTGGAAAATATCGCCGCCGAGTTGCAGCGCAAGCGCGCCTGGCTGGTGCCGGTGTTGCAGGCCAAAGGCTTCTCGGTTTTGAACGCGGAAGCTAAACCTGAAAATGCCGGTGGCATCGTCTCGGTCTGCCAGTCGGGCAGTGACCTCACGGCCCGGCATAAAAAACTGACGGACGCCGGCGTCGTCACGTCATTGCGGACGGACCGCGCGGGGAAAAATTACCTCCGGCTTTCGCCGCATTATTACAACACCGACGCCGAACTGGAGCGGGTGCTGGAGCTGTTGTAACCGCTGCCACTGCCGCCGATACTATAGATGCCACTGTGACGGCGTTGCTGAACTCAAAATCCCAACGGCAAAATCAGTTCAATTTCCGGAGGTTTTTCTCATTTCCCGCTCCCGCAGCCAGGCGAAAACCACCGGCGTAACAATCAGGATGCATCCGAGGCTGCTCACCATGCCGCCGATGACCGGCGTCGCCAGCGGTTTCATCACCTCTGCGCCGGTGCGGTGGCTCCACAAAATCGGCAGCAGGCTGGCAATAATGGTTGCCACCGTCATGACTTTCGGGCGCAACCGTAATCGCGCGCCGTCTTTCACCGCCTGGATCAAATCCGCGCGTGAAAAATGGTCGCCGCGCTCGGCCATTTTCTTTTTCACGGCCTCGTCCAGATATACGACCATCACGACGCCGGTCTGGATCGCCGTTCCAAACAGCGCGATGTAGCCGACCCATACCGCCACGCTGAAGTTGTAGCCGAGCAGCCATTGCAGCAACACGCCGCCGGTCAAGGCGAACGGCACGGCGAGGATGACGTGGGCCGCCTCCTTCGCGCTGTGATAAACGATGTAAAGCAGCAGGAAAATGAGGAATAACGCCGCTGGCACAATGAGCCGTAACGTGTGTTGTGCGCGAATCTGGTTTTCGTATTGGCCGCTCCATTCAATCGTCATGCCCGGCGGCAGGGAAATCTCCCGCGCAAGGCGTGTCTGCGTTTCCTTCACGAAGCCGCCGAGGTCGCGGCCCTCGACGTTCGCCTGCACGAAGACGCGCAGACGCCCGTTCTCACTGTTGATTTCGCTCGGCCCGATTTCCCGGTGAATCGCCGCAACTTGTCCGAGCGGAACCCTCTGGCCGTCCGGTGTCGGTACAAGAATGTCGCCGAGGCGCTCGAGGTCGTCGCGTTCGCTGCGTTGCAGTCGGACCTGAATGGGGATGCGTTCGCGTCCGGAAATCGCGGTGGAAACATTGTTACCGCCCATGCCGCCCTCGACCAGATCGAGGACATCCTGGGCACGCAGGCCGTAACGTGCCATCGCGGCGCGGTCCACTTCGATGTCCAAATACGGTTTGCCTTCCGTGCGCGACGCGGCGACGCCGACCGCGCCGGGAATCTGCCGGACGATGCGCTCGACCTCAAACGCCTTTTGCTGAAGCGTGTCGAGATTGTCGCCAAGGATCTTGATGCCGACCTGTGCGCGGATGCCGGTGCTGATCATCAAGATACGGTTTTCAATCGGCTGCAAGAATCCGGGCACGTAGCCCGGCATCTGCGACAATTTTTCTTCCAGCTCGGCGACGAGTTTTTCCTTGGTCATACCCGGACGCCACTGCGATTCCGGCTTGAGCATGATCGTCGTCTCGATCATTTCGATGGGCGCGGGATCGGTGGCGGTTTCGGAACGGCCGAGCTTGCCGCCGACACTCGTGACTTCGGGCGTTTGACGGATGACCTGGTCCTGCCAGGCCATGATGCGTTTCACTTCCGTGAGCGACGTGCTGGGCAGCAGCACCGGCATGAACAGCAGACTGCCTTCGTTCAGCGTCGGCATAAATTCGCTGCCCATGCCACGCGGGAGCTTCGCCGCGAGTTGCGGATGGCGGGCGGAGAGTCTTTCAACCAGCGGGCGCGGAATGCCAAAGGCCAGAACCAGCGCGCCGATGACCAGGAGCAACGCAGTGCCGAGCACGGTTTTGCGGAAGCGCAATGCCCAATCCAAAATCGGATTGTAAATCGCCAGCAGGATTTTCATCAACGGATTGGCGTCCTCGGCGTGGAATGGCCCGCGAATGAACGTCGCGCATAGTGCCGGCACCAGCGTGATGGCCAGCAAGGTCGAGCCGGCCATGGCAAAGGTTTTTGTGAATGCGAGCGGGTGAAACAGTTTTCCTTCCTGCCCGGTCAGCGCGAATACCGGCATGAACGCAAGGATGATGATGACCATGGCGAAGAAAATCGGGCGGCCGACCTGCTGTGCCGCTTCAAGCGTGACTTGCAACGACTCGGCCTGGTTCAGTCGCGCCCCCTTCCTTTTTTCCGCCAGTTCGCAGTGGCGAATGGCATTTTCGGCCATGACGATGCCCGCGTCCACCAGCACGCCGATGGCGATGGCAATGCCGGAGAGCGACATGATGTTTGACGTAATGCCAAACTGGTTCATCAGGATGAACGAAACGAGAATCGACAGCGGCAGCGGCAGGGTGACGATGAGAATGCTGCGGAAATGGAACAGGAAAAGAATGATAACGATCGTGACCAGCACCGCCTCCTCCGTGAGCGCGTGCTTGAGCGTGCCGAGCGTACGGTCGATCAGCTCACTGCGGTCGTAAAAGGATTTGATGCTGACGCCCGGCGGCAGGCTTGGTGAGATTTGCGCAATCTTGGCCTTCACATCGCGGATGACCTGCATCGCGTTTTCGCCGGTGCGCATGACGACGATGCCACCGACGGCTTCATGTCCGTCAATGTCCAGTGCCCCACGCCGAAAATCGCCGCCGACCTGCACGGTCGCCACGTCCTTGAGGTAAACCAGTGCGCCGCCGCTTTGCGTCAGCACGATGTTTTCCAGGTCCGCGTTGGAATTTATGAGACCGACGCCGCGCACGACGAATTCCATCCCGTTTTCTTCAATCACCTTGCCGCCGACGTTCAAATTGCTTTGCTTCACGGCGTCCATGACCATTTGCAGCGTCACGTTCATCGCACGCATCCGCAGCGACGAAACCTCGATCTGATATTGCCGCACAAAACCGCCGATGCTCGCGACTTCCGCGACGCCGGGAACGGCGTTGAGTTGATAACGCACAAACCAGTCCTGAATCGCGCGCAACCGGCCGAGGTCGTAACCGCCGTCCGGCGCGAGCTTTGGGTCCACCTCAAGATAATACTGATAAACCCAGCCGAGGCCGGTCGCATCCGGGCCGAGCTTGGGTTCGACGCCGGCAGGCAGGACGTCGCCGAGGTAATTCAGCCGCTCCAGCACGCGTGACCGCGCGAAGTAATTGTCAATCTTGTCGTCAAAAATGATCGTGACCAATGAAAAGCCGAACATGGAGTTGGCGCGGACAGTTTTTACGCCAGCAAGCCCCTGCAAGTTCACCGAGAGCGGATACGTGACCTGATCTTCAACCTCCTGCGGACTGCGCCCCGGCCAGTCTGCGAAAACAACGACTTGATTCTCACTCAAGTCAGGGATCGCGTCCACCGGGGTTTGATAAACGGCGCGGATGCCGAAGCCGATGAGCAGCGCCACGCCACAAAAGACCAGGAAGCGGTTGCGCAACGACCATTCGATGATGCGGTTGATCATGGCTATAAAGATTAGTGGTCGCTGCTTTGGGAAATTTGCGCTTCGGCGTCAATCAACAGGCCGCCGGAGGTGACGATTTTTTCGCCTTCGTTCAAACCGTCGAGGACCTCGACAAATTCATCGCCGACGCGGCCCAATTTTACCTGGCGCTGTACGTAGTTGCCGTTCCCCAGATCCACATAAACCACCGGTAGTAATCCGGGTTGAAGCACCGCGCTGCGTGGCAAGGCGAGCACTTCCGGCGTGTCCACCATGACGCGGCCTTCGGCGTAAAAACCATCGAAGGGCCGCCAGAGTTTGACGCCGTCGACGTGGGCCAGATTTTCCGACAACGTCGCGCGCACTTGAATGCCGTGCGTCTGGTCGTTCCGGTCCGGGTCGAGAAACCGCGTGTCAACGTGCGTGATGCGGGCGGTGTAAATTTTCCCCGGCAGGGCGGGGATGGTGACTTCCACCGTCTGCCCGACGTCAAGCCAGACGAAATCGCGTTCGTACGCGTTGAAGACGAAATAAGTCGGGTGGCCGTCCATTTCAATGGCACCGGCAACCCGCAAAGAGTGGACAATCCGCCGCAGCTCCACCGTCGCGGTCTGAACATTGACGACGTTCACGCTGTCGGCGTTGAGCTTGAGGCCGAAGCCGGTGTTGGTGCTTTCCGCGTTGGCATAAATCGGCACCAGATCCATGCCGCAAATCGGGCATTTGCCCGGCTTGTCCGATTTGATCCACGGATGCATCGGACTTTGGTAATAAAGAATCTTTCGCCCCTCAGGCGACGTGGCAAGCGGTGCCGGCGAATGGTGTTTAACCAGCCACAACGCACCACCGGCCAGACCGGCTATCAACGCGAGAAAAAGGATGGCTCGTTTCACAAGGTTCCTTTCTGTCAATGAGTCGTGCCCACCGAACAACAGGCCGCCGGGGTTGCGGCTGGCGCGTTCGTTTTGGGTTCGTCCGCGTAAACCGGCTGGAGCTTCATGCCGCAAATCGGGCAATCGCCGGGCTGGTCGTATTTGATGGCCGGATGCATCGGGCAGGCGTAGTAAAGGATTTTGTGGTCCAAGGAGGTGCTAACCGTCGCCACCGAGTGATGCGGCGCCAGCCACCCTGCAGCTCCACCCAGCGTGGCGGTCAGGACAGCGATTAAAATCAGTTTTGTTTTCATAAAATATTTTTTCGTTTGGTTTCGGTCACCGCCATTTGTGCGCGGCGGAAAAAGTTGGGACCAATCACGGGCACAAAAATTCCGGGGAACAAGGGAATAGTTCCGAAGCGTGCCGGTCCAAGGCACACTACGGGCGGGGAAGGGAAATGGTCAGATCAAAAAGGTGCAATTCCGCGCGTAAAGCGGAGTGCGACTCGCCGTCAAAGGTGAGGCAGAGGAAGGGGAAAACGCCGGGGCCGGTGTTACCGGCAAAATCCAGATCAATAAGGCAGGCGCGAGGGACAACAGTTGATTTTGAGATGAAGCAGGAACCGGAGCCGCAGGGGCAGGCTGCGACTCCGGGGAAGCGGGCGCGGCGCAGCACGCTTTGCCGCAATGGCAACCAACAGGAACAACGCACCCGACCCCGGCTACCGGTGCCTGGGCCAGGACAGGCGTCCCGGCCAGCAACAGGCTGCAAACAAAGGCCAGTGTCGTTTTCACGCTTTGAATATCATTCAATTGGACAAAAGAAGCTCAACAGTCTTTGGCTTATTCCTGTCAATTTTTGGCTTTCGCGTCAGCGGCGCGGATTTTCTTCAGATACTGGGCCGGATCCTTGTCAAAATCCTTCCGGCAATTGGGGCAGCAGAGTTTGACCTCCTGACCTTGATAAACAAAGACGTAAGGGTCGCCCATTTCTCCGAGTTGGTATCTCGAAATGGGGCAGGTGGTCAGCCGGTCTGATTTCGGTGGCGCGTTGGTTGTGTCGGTCGCGATGGCGGGTGACGCCAGCAGGATTACTCCCAACGCCAGCCCGCAAATCATCGGCTGGCGGATCTGATTGAATAATTTCATAATCCCAATTTTCTTTGATGGCTTCTTCATTTTGGCCAGCGTCATTCACGGACGCTGATCTACTATACACCGCCGCCTGAATAAACCCGCGGAAATTATCTCAGACAGCCTCGGCCAGCGTAATTAGATGTTATCCTTGTCGGATTTCAGCAGGTTTTCAAGCGAAAGAACCGGTTGAGATCGGGTGTTTTAATTTTTGCGGGGTTTGCCCGGCAACGGGGTAATACCCATACAACATTCGGTGGCGCAATGAAGCGTTGCCAAAAAAATAAGAAAGACAAATGAAAATACGAAT
>JBEKKN010000023.1:0-37101 GCA_050010675.1 Verrucomicrobiota bacterium
ATCGGGAAACCCGTATAGCCGGGGGAAACGGTGGTTGGAGTCGCATTCAAATTATTTCCGAACGAAACATGTTGCCCGCTCAGCGTGCCCGTCCAATCTATGCCTTTGACGGTGCTGGGCGAGCTGGAAACCTCCATCAGGCGGGTTTCAATCAGGACCTGGCGGGTGGGTTTGTCAAGCTGCTCCACCAGTGTGTCCACTGCATCCTGCTCGCTCTCGGTGGCGACCACAACCAACTGGCTGGTGCGCGAATCCGACACCACCCGGCTCCGTTTGTCGGTCAGCGCGCTTTCCACGGATGCCTCCATATTGGAGACGCTGGAGTATTTGAGTTGAATAACCCGGGTAACGAGTGGCGGCGGCGCATTTGGGTTTTTGATGCTGATGCGTGCAATTTTGGTCTTCGCGTCCTCAATGAGTTCGAGATTATAATTGTCCAGCACGGCCAACAACGCCTGGCGCGCGGAGACATTCTCCCAGCGCACGGAAATCGTCGGTTCCGGCTTGATCTGGCCATTTTGGTCGGGCTGGCCATAGCCGATTTTCGGGTCGAGCAAATAATTGATGTCAGCCAGACGGGCCAGATTTTCAATGGCCGTGGTAATGGGAACGTCCTGGAATTGAATGGGCAACACGGCCGGCGCGGCGGCCGCCGCAGTGGTATCGGCACTGGCAGTTTCATTGGTGGCATCGGTGCTGGCGGATTCGGTGTTCGTCGCCGATGTGTTGGTGTCCGTCACACTGGAAGGTTCCGTGCTCGTCGTCGCCGTCGTGTTCGTGACCGCAACCGTGACCGTGCCGGCAGTTTCGTTGCTGCTGGTCGTCACGGTGGTGGTGGAAACACTGGTAGTTTCGTTACTGCTGGTTGCAACCGGGGCGGCATCGGTGCCGACGGCCGGCGCCGCCGCATTGGTGTCGGCGATCGTGGGCTGGGTCGCGGAAACGGACTCGCTCGTCGCGGGTTGGTTTGTCGCGACACCGTTCGTATCAGTTTGAGACAAAGCCCACCGTTGTGAGACAAGTCCCACAAGCAGCGTGGCAATTAGCAGTTTCGATTTCATAATTATGTTTCTATTGGCTTTTGGTCCAATGGTCAGCTACTTAGCAGGTACCGAGCCAACCCCACCGAAGGCCCAGGCTTTTGGTTTTTGGTGAACGGCCAGGCCGTCGGTCGTTCGTGTTGGAAAATTGCATTTTGCGCCCGGCGCCTCGGAGCGAAAACAATCGCCCGAATCGTGAGCCAGGGAATGAACCGTTGAACATGCTTTTAAAAATGACGCGCCATCCCGGATCAAGGCTGGTTTGCATAAAACAATTCATGCCGCTGGCCTCCCACCTCAATCACAACCGAATTGGTTTTGATTTCAATACAGGTCAGATGAATGCGACCGACCGGAGTGGTGACATCGCCTTCATCGCCGGCGGCAAATGTGTGATTATTGATGATCACCAGCCGGTTATTAAGCGATCCGGAAAAACCTTTCAAAACCAGCGACGTTACGTCGGCCACCTTGGGATTGGCGGCCGCGGCGGCTTCATAGGGCCGGGTGGAGTCGGGGAAAAATGGATCGCGCCCTTCCTTGGTATCCGCCGGAATGGTAAACGCGGAATGGGGTGGTTCGGTTTGGTCGGCGTGGATTGCCGGATCGACATTGGCCGCCAGCACGGTCGCGCAGGCGATCGAAAATGAAACAGCCAGCGTATTCACGCGAACATGGTCCCGGCGGCGCTCTGGTCGTTTTCTGTTCATGAAGAGGTGGGTTGTACCAGGGCAATGACGTCCATTCTAAAGGACAGTCTTTCATTGCTGCCGGTCACATCGGCGGGTTGGAGTTCCAAATTGACGACCCGGATATGGGGAAACGCATTTTCGAAATCGGCAATGAATTTGCCCAGGTCATGGTAGTAAGCCGTGCCGGTGACGGTAAACCTGACCTGTTTGAACGGAAAAGACGGCAGCAAATCCATCGTCTCAACATCCGGATGGCCAATGTCAGGAATGTTCACCTGATACGACGACTTGAAAAGCCGGATGGTATTATAGGTCCAGGAGTAAAGGTCACCGGAAGCGATGTCGCTTTGGGAATTTGAAAGCGTCTGGGTTATATCGGTCAGGTCGGCGGTTACGGCGTTGGCGCGTTTGATGGCTTTTTGAATGCCTTCAAGCTGGTTTTCGGCGGTATTTTGAGTTTCCGCAGCTAGCTTGAGCGCCGCATATCGGGGCTGAATCAAATCAAACCACATCAAGCCTAGTACGGCCAGAGCACAGACAGCCACCAGAACAAGCTGGTTGCGTTTTTCTTTGGATAGTCTTCTCATCGCGTTAGATCGGGGTATTTGCACTGCACGGTAAACATGACAGACGGTTTACCATCCGGGCCGACCTGGGGCGGGGACAGGTTGGTGAGACGAACCCCGTTTGTTTTGTCCAGTTCAGCCCGAAAGTACGGCTGTCGACTGATAATATCTTTGAATTTGTTGACTTGATCACCCAGGCTGCCGCTGAAATCCCGCGCATCGAGTGACACCACAATACTTTCCATAACGGTGCCGGGACGACCCGGCATGACCACCGTGTCGTTGGTTACCGAAGCGCTGGCCTGCGTGGCGACATAAGTTTGGTCCACCCGCACCCGCATCAACTGCACCCCGGGCACGGTCGCGTGTTGCAGGGCCTCCAACAGATTGCCCTGCAGAAAACGGCTGCTGGTTAATTTTTGCAACGCCGCCAGGTTTTGCTTGGCTTCAGCAATTTTTCTCTGGCCAACCAACACCACCTGATACGCGTTGGTGTGCGATTGGATTTCCGCTTGCACCTGGGACAGATGCTGATTGGCCACCATGACTCTCAGTTGGAGCCAACTCCACCACACGAGCATCAAGGCCACCACCAGGACCGCCACAAAGATGACGCGCTTGATGGGATCGCGCCGGCGCAAGTCCTCGGCAGCTTGAGCTTCGGCCAGTAGATTGATACGTATCGGCATAATCAGAAGGCGGCCAACGCGGCACCGATGGCCACTGTTAATTGCGGTGCGACGTGTTCAATTTCGACAGCCTGCTGCCCCGACAACGCCAGTTGCAGGGAAGCTGTCGGGTTCCAGGATTTGCATTCCACGACCAGTTCGCTGTGCAGCATTTGTACGATGAGTTCCGAACGGGCGGTACCGCCACTAACATAAACGTGCGACACCGGCCGGTCCTGCTGATGTTCAAAGAAATCGAGCGACGCCCGCAATTCGCGACCCAGCGGCAACACGTGCGTTTCCAGCGTGGACTGAATTTCCGGAGCCATGCCGATTTTAATGCCTTCGGCTTCGGCGTAACTGATGCTCATCATCTCCGCCAATCCGCTCGTCAATTTATCGCCGCCAATTCCCACCACCCGGCTCAAAACCAATTCACCCTGCTGGAGAATGCAAATTGAAGAATTTTTGAATCCGATGTCCACCAGGGCGACGGAGTCATTCACAAATGCTTCCGGCATCGCCAATTCAAAGGCGTTCACCGGGCCAATCAGACCGGGCACGATGTGGTCGGCCACGAGGCCTGCGCCCCGAATCGCAGTTTGCAGATCGCTCACCAATTCTTTTTTGGCGCCGGCCACCAACACCTTCAATTTGGGAATGGTGCCAGCCTTGCCGGCGTCGGCCGGGTTGGACGACACTTTGGGCGGAATGATATGACAATCGAAAACCCGATTGGGCAGGTCCTGTTGCAAATAACCGCGCGTATTGTTTTTCAAAACCAATCGCATCTCGTCCACTGGAATTTGTGGCAGTTCCACCGGCCGCACGATGGCGTCATTTACCCCGACGGACAGCGTGACAAATTTGGTTTTGGCCCCCAAGGCTTCGTAAACGGCTTTCAGATGTTCCGCCAGCAATTCCGGGGAAAGAGTTTTTTCGAAAATCGGCGCGTCCAGCAACACGTAACGGAGCAAGGCGAACACCTCGCCGCGCCGCTCCAAAAGCACGGCCTTGGTCGTGCGGGCCCCCAAATCGATAGACATCATTTGGTTCCGCTTTTTTCCCACGACACCGTTCAGAAATGGCAAGCCGATTTGCATTTTTTAGTCGTCTAGTTTTAGTTACGTGCAGCTTTCAAACAGATGCTTCGCTGGTTCAGCAATCGCCGCGCCAGATTCAGCGGCGCGGAAAAATTAATCCAAACTCGCGCCGGTTTGTCCTGACCCAAGGCGCGCTGTCTTGGAAATGGCCGTAAATCGGCCACGATCAGCCACCTGGGGCAAAAGCCCCTGACTGAAAATGTTCACGGGCTTTACAATTTTGAGGCCCGTCCAACGGAGTCGTGGCTGGATATATCCTTCTATTAGCGGGAACCGGCGCATCCCCAGCACCGGTCCAGGCGGAGGGCAGTTGAAAAAGGCAACGATCGGGAAAGGATTTGTGCGCACTTAAACGAGCGCACATTTTTAGACCGGCACCCGCCCATTCACGCGAACTTTTTCGCGCGGGATTTAATTTCGTCGAGAAACGCCTGCCGCAGGGGGGTCATGCGACCACGCCACAAAACACCGATGACAATTTGTGGAAAACCGGCCAATGGCAGCGTCCGCACTTTGGACGAGACCGCCTTTCCGGGAATGGCCACCGACACGCCGATGCCCAATCCGTTGCCCACGTAGGCCTCGATCAATTCCGCCGAATCCGCCTCGATGCTCGGAAACCAGTCCACGGCGCGCCGTCGCAATTGTTCCTGAAAGATTTTCGTGATACTCTCCGCCGGAGGCAGGCAAATGAGCGGTTCGGCAATCCGGTCGCGCCCCCACAATTCTTCCGCCGATGCCAGGTCACTGCCCTGCTCCACCAGCAGCACCAGCGGCAACTCGATCAACTTCAGCGAATGAAATCCCGCCGGCATCTTTTTTTCAATCAGCGTCACCGCCAGGTCCAGGTCTCCTTCCTCCAGCCATTGCCCCAGCTCCGCGGGATCACCCTCGCGCAAGGCCACGCGCAATCCGGGAAATTTCTTTCGAACACTTTGCAACAATCCCGGCAGATGCTCGCGCAACACAATCGACGACGCCCCGATGCGGATGAGCCGAGCGCGGCCGCCGCGCAGTTCATCGGCAACCCGGCTGAGATTGCCGAAAAACGGCTGGATGAACTGAAATAATTTTTCACCCTCCCCGGTCAGCGCGAAGGGGCGCCGATGAAACAGGGTCGCGCCGAGAAATTCCTCCAGCTGCAAAATTTGCGAACTGACCGCCGGTTGCTGGATGCCATAGGGAATGTTCCGCACCGCCGGCATGATGCCGCCGTGTTTGGCCACGTAATAAAACAACTCCAGATGGTGAACGTTCATTGACCCAGCCGATGTCGGCGCAAGTTTTATCAATTAACGCCCCGGCCGCAAGCTGCGTTAAAAAGCTGACATGAAAAACGCGTCTATTGCCGCCGGCCCGGGAAGTGCCTCCGGCGACATCAGATTTCCGCAACCGGATGCGGGCAAAATCAACCGGACACCGGGATTGCCGCCTGCGGACCCCGTCGCCCGGCAATCACAACCAAACCCCGCTTTGAGAAAGAATCCCTATGAAAACCATGGTCATGATCCCCTTGCAAATTGTCATCACTGCCCTCGTCGCCGAGTTTGTGGCCGGAGTCGTCCATTGGTTTGAGGACGCTTACGTTCGCGAAGACACGCCGCTCATCGGCCGGATCGTTGGTCGGCCAAACACCGTTCATCACCATTTCCCGCGTTACATGACCCGGCATAATTGGTGGCAAAGTTCGTGGGATCTGGCCCTGCTCGCGGCCCTGCTGGTCGCCGGCGCGTGGATTTTGGGCTGGCTGACCTGGCCGGTCTGGCTGTTTGCCATGCTCGCCGCCAATGCGAATGAATTTCACAAATGGGCGCATCGCACCCGCAAGGAGAATGGGCGCCTGATTTCATTTCTCCAGGACATGAACATTTTGCAAACCGCCAGACACCATGCCTTGCATCATACCGACCCGAAGAACAGCCATTATTGCACCGTCACCAATGTTTTGAATCCGCTGCTGGATGGAATCCGTTTCTGGGACGGGCTGGAATGGCTGCTGGCGCGAACGATTGGTCTGCGCCGCCGTGAAGACACTTCCGTTCATGGCCACGGTCCCGGCCCGGCATGGCTTGAGACGTTTCGTCCTTCGTCGCCGATTCGAAATCTCCTCAAACCGGGACGTGCCGGTCAGGCGCAACCGTTCCTGCCTTCGGTTCGGTCGAGGGGGTGCCATCGGCGAACAATTCCTGGATGACTTGCAGCATGATGGCGGGGGTGCAGGAACCTTTGAGGAGGCGTTTGTTCGCACGTTCCAATACATGATCGTCGGACGTATCCATGATCGAATTCGTGGAAAGGACGATGACGGGAACTGTTTTGTAGCGAGGATCCGCACAGATGAATCTAAGCAATTCCACGCCGTTTAGTCGCGGCAACATCAGGTCGAGGACCAACAAATCAGGCACAAACTGAGTGAGAATTTTCATCGCTTCCACCCCGTCCAAGGCCGGTTCGACGTGAAATCCTTCCCGTTGCAGACGATTTTTGTAAGCCATCAGCACAACGGGATTGTCTTCTACAAAAACGATGCTTTTGGTCTTTCTGGTTTCGGCGTTCATTTTTAGCTTACTTATTTGGCGGCAATTCCCCTGCTCCACGGTCCTTGCCGACCTCCAAACAGCACCGGGTATGCCAATATAAGGGAACCACCTGTATCGGTAAGCTTTTCTCCTCATCACGTAACTGATTCATAGAAAAAGAGTTCCGATAGATTCTGATTCACCGGCTTAAATAGCGAAAGGGCGGGAACGGGGTTCACCTGATCAATCAAAGCGCTGCCAAGGATCCGTCCCCACAGCCAGTCGATTTGTGAAGCGGATAATCAGTTCCTGGATTCTTTCCCGGCGCGCCAGATGCGCCAGTAATTTTCGAGCCGCCCGCAAAATCGGGACGGTTTCTCGGCATAGCAGCGCGCGCCGAGCGCCAACGCGGCGGTGCGCAACTCGGTTTGACGCATCTCGATCAATTCCTTCAGCAACTTCACCTCTCCCGCACACTTGCGGGCGCAACGGCGGACCACGAACTGCCTCAACATGACCAGGTCGTGATCGTCGCCGAGATGCCGGCTCAGCTTTTTCATCTCACTGGCGGACGCCCTCAGGCTCTCCGGCTGGATGGGATCCAGCAGGCGGAGCTGATGCCAGAGGTCCTGCGCCTGTTTCCGCCAGCGATGGAGATTCTCTGACGATGCCTCCTTGCGCGCCGTCGCGAGTGATTTTTGTCCGCGACGGTAACTTTCCTCCAAACCCGATCCCAGGGCCGTCCAGCCCTCCGCCTTGACCTTCAAATCCCCGGCCCGCCGGTTCAGCTTCCGCAACCGGCCGGCCACCACCGCCGAGGATTTGCCTTTCACAAATTCCCGGGTTTCCTCACGCCGGTTCCGGCGCAAAATTCTTCTGATGCCGGAAAACGAATGCGCCGGGAGCTGGCCTTTGAAATGCGCCACCAGCCGTTCGAGCGTCCGGGGCCGGACTTGCGCGTCGCGCGGGTCCCGGAAATGCTTTGCCGCCGCGCGCAATATTTTTACGCACTTGCGATAAACGTCACCCGCCATCCTTTCGCGAACCAGCTCGAGGAGCGCGCGGACCTTTTTGATCTCCTTGCGCACTGTGTAAATGGCCTCCCGCCGGTCGCGCTTTCGCAGGTAACCCAGGGCGTAGCCGATCCGCTCGCGGCTCAAACGCCGCGCTGCCCGGGTCGGTGATTCCTTTTTTTTGAAATGAAACGACATAAACCGCGGGGTTTTCTAGCAGTGGATTCGTGCTGGGCAGGATCATGCCCGTCGGCAAAAACCGATTCAAGGACTTTCGAATTGGATCCTGATTCCAAATGACTGAACCCGCCATTGTTTCAAACAATATCCGGTCAAAGTTTTTCAATTCACAGTTTGGCTCGCAAAGGGATAGTCTGGCGGCGTGACCGAAAACCAGAGGCCAGAGACCGGACGCCGGAGGCCAGACGCCCTTCGCAGCTTCTGGCTTATGTTCGTCGTGGAATTCCAAAACGCTTTCAGCGACAACGTCCTCCGGTGGCTGGTCACCTTCCTGATCGTCGGCATGGGTTTGTCGCTGGAAAAACGCGATTCGCTGGTGCCGCTGGTTGGCGCCGTGTTTGCGCTGCCATTTGTCCTGTTTTCAATGGCCGGTGGATTCTTTGCCGACCGCTACAGCAAACGCAGTGTCGCCATCACCGTCAAATGTGCCGAACTCGGCATCATGTCCGTGGCCTCGGTCGGCCTGTGGCTCGACAATATTCCGCTGATGCTGGCGGGCATTTTTTTGATGAGCACCCACAGCGCGATTTTTGGTCCGACAAAATACGGGATGTTGCCGGAACTGCTGCCGGAAAAGAAATTGTCGTGGGGCAACGGCATTTTCGGCCTGGGCACCTTTTCCGCGGCCATCACGGGAACGATTTTCGCCGGAATGCTTTCGGATGTTTTTGGCCAACGGCAGATTCTCTCCGGCGCCATCCTCATCGCGCTGGCGCTCGTTGGCTTGTCCCTGTGTCTCGGCATCCGGCGGTTGCCCGCCGCCGACCCCCATAAAAAATTCCGCGCGAACTTTCTGGGCGATTTCCTCTTACAATTCCGGGCGATCCGCCGGGACCGCGTTTTATTTCTCGGCGTCGTCGGCAACACGTTCCTCTCCTTTCTGGCGATGTTGCTGCAGCTGACCGTCGTGTTTTACGGCAAGGACATTTTCCATTTTGACGACCGGCACAGCGGCTATTTGCAGGGCGGAATGCTCGTCGGCGTCGGCGCGGGCAGTCTGGCAGCCGGATTTTTGTCCGGCGGAAAAATCGAATACGGCTTGATTCCGTTGGGCATGGCCGGTCTGACCGCTTTTGCGGCGCTGCTGTCCCACGCGGGGTTTGGCGTCGCCGCCTTCACGTGGAGCCTTGGCCTGCTCGGATTCTTCGGCGGCCTTTACAATGTGCCCGTCAACGCCATCATCCAACACCGCCCGGATGCCGACAAAAAAGGCCAGGTCATCGCCACCGCCGCGTTGTTGAGCTGGGTCGGCATTTTGCTCGCCTCGGGCGTCTATTATCTGCTCACGGTTCCGCTGCATCTGAAACCGCCACAAATTTTTCTGTTCGGCGCGGTGCTGTCGCTGGCGGGAACCATTTATTGCGTCAGGTTGATGCCGGATTCGCTGCTGCGGTTTGTCCTCTGGTGCGCCACCCATTCGCTCTACCGCATCCGCGTTTTGGGACGTGACCACATCCCTGAAAAAGGCGGCGCACTCTTCGTCTGCAACCACGCTTCGTTCGTGGACGCGCTGTTGCTGCTGGCCTCCACCGACCGGCAGGTGCGGTTCATGATGTTTCGGGGACAGTACGAACTGCCGCACCTGAAATCCTTCGCCAAAATCCTGGGGGTGATTCCAATTTCCTCCGATCAACGCCCGCGCGAAATGATCAAATCATTGCAAACCGCCAGCGAGGCGATTCGAAACGGCGAGGTCGTCTGCATCTTTGCCGAGGGGCAAATCACCCGCATCGGCCACCTGCTGCCGTTCCGGCGCGGTTTCGAGCGCATCATGAAGGATGTGCCCGCGCCGATCATTCCGGTGGCCATTGATGGGGTGTGGGGCAGCATCTTTAGCTTTGACCAGGGCCGTTTCCTCTGGAAACTGCCGCGGCGTTTTCCGTATCCCATCACCATCAATTATGGCCAACCGCTGCCGCCCACCGCGACCCCCTTCCAGGTGCGCTCCGCGGTGCAGGAACTTCTGGTTGAAGCCTGGCAGACCCGCAAAGCGCGCCTGCGTCCCCTGCCCATCGCCTTCATCAAAACGGCGCGCAATCATCCGTTCCGTTTCGCCATGGCGGACGCCCAAAATCCCCGGGTCAGCTTTGGCGCGGCGCTGGTGCGGTCCCTCTTTCTCGCGCGGCGGCTGCGGAAAATCTGGTCGGGCCAGAAAATGGTCGGTCTGCTGCTGCCGCCGTCCGTGCCCGGCGCCCTGGTCAATCAGGCGGCCATGCTGCTCGGCAAGGTGCCCGTGAATCTGAATTACACCGTGTCGGGGGAAACCCTCGCCTCGTGTATCCGGCAATGTGACATCAAAACCGTCGTCACCTCGAAGGCATTGCTCGACAAGCTCAAGCTAAAGGTGCCTGGCGAAACCGTTTTCCTGGAGGAAGCCGCGGCCAAACCCGGGTTCGGCGAGAAGCTCGCTGCCGCGCTGATGGCGTGGCTGGTGCCGGACCGCTGGGTGCAGCGGCTGCTGGGCGCGGAACGAAAAACCCGCCTGGACGATCTGGCCACCGTCATTTTTTCCAGCGGCAGCACCGGCAATCCGAAAGGCGTCATGCTGAGCCACTACAACGTCGGTTCGAACGTCGAGCAACTCGAGCAGATATTCGGACTGAATCACCGGGATGGCGTCCTGGGTGTTCTGCCGTTTTTCCATTCCTTTGGATTCACCGGAACTCTCTGTCTGCCGGTGGTGTTGGGTGTGGGCGTCGTGTATCATCCGAATCCGCTCGAGGCCCGGGCCATCGGCCCGCTGGTTCGCGAGCACAAACTCACCTTCCTCCTGGCCACACCGACCTTTCTGCAACTCTATCTGCGCGGCTGTTCCGCGGAGGAGTTCGGCAGCCTGCGCGTGGTGATGACCGGCGCGGAGAAGCTGCCCGACCGACTGGCGGCGGCCTTCGAGGAACATTTCGGCATCCGCCCGCTCGAAGGTTATGGCTGCACCGAATGCGCGCCGGCGGTGGCGGTAAACACGCACGATTTCCGCGCGGCGGGTTTCCGGCAGATCGGCACCAAGCGCGGCAAAATCGGCCATCCCCTGCCCGGCGTCAGCGTGCGCATCGTCAACGCGGAAATTCCGTGGCACGAGGAAAACCTGCCACTGGGCCAGCCGGGTCTGATGCTGGTGCGCGGGCCGAACGTGATGCAAGGCTATCTCGGCCAGCCGGAGAAAACCGCCGAGGTGTTGCGCGACGGCTGGTATTGCACCGGCGACATTGCGGCGATTGACGAGGACGGTTTCCTTCAAATCACCGACCGGCTGAGCCGGTTCAGCAAGATCGGCGGTGAAATGGTGCCGCACATCAAGGTCGAGGAAATATTACATGAACTGGCCGGCGCGACCGAGCAGACGTTCGTCGTGGCCGGTGTGCCGGATGAAAAGAAAGGCGAGCGGCTGGTCGTGTTGCACAAGCTGACCGATGAACCACTGGCGCCCTGCCTGGAAAAACTGGCGAAGTGTGATTTGCCCAATCTCTGGAAGCCGCGCGCCGATCAGTTTTTCCGCGTGGACAAATTTCCGTTGCTCGGCACGGGCAAACTGGATTTGCGAAAGGTGAAGGAATTGGCGGAGAAGTTTGCCCCACCGCAAAGCCCTTGAGCTGATCCACCGTCGGACGTTCAACCCGCCCGGCCCAATCCGGCAACCAGCTCCTCCAGAACCCAGTTGGTCCGCGCGGCCTGCAGCGCATCCGCCGTCGCGCCGTGCAGCCAGACGGCGAACCGGAGGGTTTTGCCGACATCGGCGTGCAACGCCGGTTGCGCAAGCAGCCCCGCAATGAAACCCGCCAGCACATCGCCGCTGCCACCCTGGGCCAGATGCGGATTGCCGGACGAATTTACGAAGATTTCACCTGTGCTCCGGCCTACGAGGGTTTCGTGGCCTTTCAGGACCACCCAGCAATCGCCAAAGCGCTGCGAAATTTCGCGCACGGCCTGCGGACGGTTGGCCTGTATCTGTTGCCCCGTCTTGCCCAGCATCCGTGCCGCTTCCCCGGGATGCGGGGTCACCACCCGAATCTCGTTCTTTCCCAAGGCGTGGGGCACAAGCCAGTCCAATGCGCTGGCGTCCACCACCATCGGCAAAAAAGAATCGCGCGTCAGTCGCCGCCACAATCGGCGGGTCATGGTCTTCAGTTCTTCGATGTGCTCCGGCGCCGCCAGCCCCGGTCCAATCAACAGAGCGCTGATGGATTCAGGCAGCTTGGTTTCCGGTTTCCAGACCTGCACCATCGGGGCCTGCAATTGCGACGCAACCACATGATAAATGGATTCTTGCGGATATAACGTGACGAGTCCGGGTTGCGCCCGTTGCGCGCCGTGCGCGGCCAGAACGGCCGCACCATGAAAGCCGAAACTGCCCGCGATAATCCCCAAATGCCCGAACGAACCCTTGTGACCTTCAACCTCCCGGCGCGGCGGGAACCCGGCAAAATCATCCGCCAACGTCCAGTTCAATTCACCCCGGTGTGGGCACGCAATCAAACCGACAGCATCGGCCACTTCCAGCCGGCCAACCAACGGCCGGGCGCCGGGCTCGAGCATTCCGATTTTGGGCCCGCCGATGGTCAGCGTCACCGCCGCCTGGATTGCCGCCCCTTGCGGCTGGCCGCTGTCGGCGTTCAAACCGGACGGCACATCCACGGCCAGAACCGGAATTTTCGATTCATTGACCGACGTGAGGAATCTTTGCCAGCCGTCGTCAAGCGGACGGTCCAGACCGATGCCAAACAGGCCGTCAATGATCAGCGCGGGCCGGGTGCGCAGTGCGGCTTCGAGTTTGGGCAAATCTTGCTCCGGCGCGCCAACGTCGAACACTTCAAACCGCCGGCCGGATAAATGCCCGCGCGCAGCCCGGGCGTCATCGCCGTTATGACCTTTGCCGGCGAGAATTAAAATGGCGTCGCCCGGCCGGGTCATGGTCATGGCGGCCTGGGCGATCTTTTTACCGACCTGGCGGATCACTTCAGCCTCGGTCTGGCCGGAAGCCCAGGTGGCCTTTTCCCATTCACGCATCTGGGCTATGGTAATGACCGGTACTGGCATGATATTTGTCGTTTATGATTTACGATTGATGCTCGATGATTTTCATCAAGCGCGCACGCGGCAAATCATAAATCATCGATCATCAATCATAAATGAAATTGTCACCCAATCGTCACCGGGTTGTCACAGATTTGAAATTGTGTGCCGATGATGATTTGGGGCATGATAGCCGGGCAACGGTGAAGCCTAAGATACTAGTGGTGGATGACGAGCCGGAAGCCGTCGAACTTGTGGAATTCAACCTCAAGCAGGCCGGCTACACCGTGAGCACGGCGGCGGACGGCGCGGAAGCGTTGAAAAAAGCCCGCGCGCAACCACCGGACCTGATCGTGCTCGACGTGATGCTTCCGGAAATGGACGGTTTTGAGATTTGCAAAACCTTGCGGCTTGAACCCGTCACCGCACGCGTCCCCGTCATCATGCTCACGGCCAAGGCGGCCGAAATTGACCGCGTGCTGGGCCTCGAACTCGGCGCCGACGATTACCTGACCAAGCCGTTCAGCCCGCGTGAACTGTTGCTCCGTATCAAAAAAATCCTGACGCGCGGCCAGAACGGGGAAAAGCCGCATGACCAGATGCGCTTTGGCGATTTGCTGATAGACCTGCCGCGGCACGTGGCCAGTTGGAAGGGCAAAGCGATCGAGCTGACCGCCACCGAATTCAAACTGCTGGTCGTGCTCGCGCAACGCGCCGGGCGCGTCCAATCACGGGACCATCTGCTGCGCGACGTTTGGGAATACGACAGCCTCATTGACACGCGCACCGTGGACACCCACATGCGCCGGCTCCGTGAAAAGCTCGGCCCGGCGTCAAAGCATCTGGACACCGTCCGCGGGGTCGGTTATCGGTTTGTGGAATGAACCAAGCAGGCAGAAGGCAGAATATAGAAACGGTCCCGCCGGCTTTTATCCGTTCGCCATTGGCTTCAGCCTTCAACCTTCAGCCTTCAGCCTTTCCGCCATGTGGCTGCTCCTGACCATTCTGGCGGTGGCCGCCGCGTTTGGGATTCATTTCTGGTGGCGGCAAAAATTTCGGCACCAGCAACGGCAATTGCAGGCCGACATGGAGGATTTTCAGCGCCGGGAACAGCAGACGGCGGTGGACGCGAAGGCCCAGCAACAGGTCCTGTTCAACAGCATGCTGGAGGGTTTGTTGTTGCTCGACCGCAACCGCCGGATTTATCTCGCCAACCGCGCCTTCAAAAATCTGTTTGGCCTGAAAACCGAACTGCGCGGCAAAACCGTTGTGGAAGCGCTGCGCGTGCCGGAACTCGCCGCCCTTGTCGAACGCGTCGAGCGCGACGGGCAGGTTTTCGATTACGAATTGAAGCTGCCGGAACTGAGCGAACGCTGGTTGCAAGTCAACGCCGCCGCCATATTCAATTCCGCCGGTGAACGCGAGGGCACGATCCTCGTTTTTCACGACCTGACCCGGCTTAAACAGCTCGAACGCACCCGCGAGGAATTTGTCGCCAACGTCAGTCACGAGTTGCGCACGCCGCTGTCGCTCATCAAAGGCTACGTCGAAACGCTGCTCGAGGGCGCCCGCAACAATCCCGAGGTCGCGGAACGTTTTCTCCGGATCATCGAGCGCAACACGCAGCGGCTGGATCTGCTCATTCAGGATCTGCTCACCATTTCCGCGCTGGAATCCGGCCGGGTCAAACTGAATGTGCAGTCGGTGGAATTACGGCCGCTGGCCGAAAAGGTGTTCACCGATTTAAAGGCACGCGCCGAGGAGAAAGAAGTGAAACTGGTCAACCAGTTGAACGATTTGGTCGCCATGGCGGACGCGCACCGCCTGGAACAGGTGTTTGCCAACCTCGTGGACAATGCCATCAAATATGGCCGCACCCGGGGCAGCGTCACCGTGGGCGGCCAAAAAACCGACGCCGGCAAGATCGAGGTTTTTGTCCAGGACGACGGCCCGGGCATTCCGCCCGAGGCACTCGACCGCGTGTTCGAACGGTTTTATCGCGTGGACAAGGCGCGTTCGCGCGAACAGGGCGGCACCGGTCTGGGACTGTCGATTGTGAAACACATCGTCCAGAATCATGGCGGTGAGGTCTGGGCAAAGAGCGAACCGGGCAAGGGCGCCACCTTTTTCTTCACGCTGCCGCAGGGCCAGAAATAATCTTGGTTGGCCGGGGGGCGGGTTCTACACTTCCGCCATGGTTCACGTTGGCATCGGTTACGATGTTCATGCGCTGGTCGCGGGACGCAAACTCATTCTGGGCGGTGTCGAAATTCCGCACGCCAAAGGCCTCGACGGCCATTCGGACGCCGATGCCCTCATGCACGCCATTTGCGACGCGCTGCTCGGCGCGCTGGGCGAACCGGACATCGGCCATTTTTTCCCGAACACCGATCCGCGTTGGAAAAACGTGCCCAGCCGGGTTTTTCTGGAGGAAGCCGCGCGCCTCATCTCGCTCCGATCGGGAAAAATCGTGAATGTGGACGCCACCGTCATCGCCCAGCAGCCAAAGATTTATCCCCACATTGCGGAAATGAAACGGCACATTGCCATCGCGCTCAACGTCCCGGAAAAGCACATCGGCATCAAAGCCACGACCAACGAACTAATGGGTTTTATCGGACGCGAAGAAGGCATCGCCGCCATGGCCGTGGCCGGCATTGACTTGGATTAATGGATCGATGGATTTTGTGATTAATGAATTTCAAGCTACCTCATTTCGCCAGTAATCCAGAAATCCAACCATCCAATCATCCATTAGAATCCAATGCCCAAGGCTGAAATCAGTTGGAAGCGCGTCACCGACGACGGCGTCAAGCTGCAAATCTACGCGCAACACGTCGGTCGGGAATGGATTTTTTTCCAGCGCGAAAAACGTTATGACCAATGGGCGCCGGTGCCGGAACCACCACTGGAAGATTGGCTGGAGTTGCTGGATGCGGTGCGGCGCTTCATTCCACGCCGCCGCTACCACCCCGTGGACGAGGAATATCTCTGCCGGCGGATTCGAGAACGGTTTCCCGAGGCGGGAATTTGACGGTGTCCCGTTATTAGTGTGTACAGTCCAAAACCAGGCGAACCAGGGACACGACTCCGACAATCAGGCCAAGAATTATCACAATGCCCAAAGCATCGGATTCAGCTTTGTGTCTGTGGTTGCAAGGAATGATGGGGTTCAACAAGTGGTAGATGCTGCTCCGATGAATCTTTCGTACGTCAAACTTCACACCGCTTTTTCAGCACGAATCGGGCCAAGCCGGGAGGCGCAAATCATGGCGTTTTGAAGGCGTTGCCGCCAGGATGAACCCCGGGAACTGATTTTGCCGCTGACAAGCCGAGGGAGCGTCCCTACATTGCGCCTGATGGCCGGAACACCCCTGATTCTCGTCTCGCCGAGCATTGAAAAATGCGGGGTCGAGTTCCACGATCTGTCCGTCAGCCTCTCGTTCAAATACGAAAACGCCGTGCTCCAGGCCGGCGGCATCCCCGTCGCCGTGCCGACCACGACGGACCGCCGGACGCTGGCGGAGCTGGTTGGGCGCGTGCAGGGCGTATTGCTGACCGGCGGCGACGACATCAATCCCGGCCTTTACACCCGGAAACTGCCGCGCGCCGTTCGCAAAACCGTGGACACCACTCCGGACGGCGGCGGGCGCGATCTGCGCGAGTTGATGCTGATCGACGAAACCTTTCGCCAGCGCAAACCGCTGCTGGCCATTTGCCGCGGGCATCAGTTGCTGAATATCGCGCTGGGCGGCGGATTGGTTGCCGATATTCGCCGCCAGGTGCCCGGCGCGCTCAATCACCAGCGCCTGGATAAGGCCGACGAATTGGTGCACGAAGTGACGTTGACAAGCGGTTCATTGCTTGCCAGTATCGTCCGCAAGCGGATTTGGGGCGTCAATAGCTCGCATCATCAGGCCGTACTGCAACCGGCGGAACCGCTGACCGCCGTGGCGCGAGCGCGTGATGGAATTGTGGAAGCGATGGAATTAAAATCAGATGCGTCGCGGCGAATGCCGTTCCTGTTGAGCGTGCAATTCCACCCCGAACGGTTGACCGAACGGCATGCCGGACACCGGGCGATTTTTTCGCGGTTTGTCCGGGCCTGCTCGGAAAAAGTCAAATCATGAAATCAAAAGTTCTCATTGTGGACGACCAGGCTGATGTGCGGGATCTGCTCCGCTCGGTCCTGGAGGAAAATTACGACGTGGCCCAGGCCGGCAGCGGGGCCGCCCTGCAAAAATGTTTTCCGCAGGACCCTCCGGACGTGGTGCTGCTCGACGTGAAACTCCCGGACGCGGACGGTCTGGACCTTCTGCCGCAGGTCAAAAAGCGCTGGCCGGAGACGGAGGTCATCGTGCTCACCGGTCACGGGACCATTACCATGGCCGTCGAGGCCGGGCGCCGGGGCGCGTACAACTTTTTGTCGAAGCCGTTTGAAAACGAAAAACTGCTGGCCGACGTGAAATGCGCCATCGAGCGCAAGGAACAAAACCAGGAAAACACCACGCTGCGCCGGGCCCTGGAAACCATGAGCGGGGTGGCCTCGCCCATCTACCGCAGCTCGCTCATGCGCGAAGTCGTGCGCACCGCCGAACGCATCGCCCCCAGCGACGTGACCGTGCTCATCACCGGCGAAAGCGGCTCGGGCAAGGAAGTTATCGCCGACCTCATCCACGCGCGCAGCACCCGCAATAAAAACCGGATCATCAAAATCAACTGCGCCGCGCTCCCCCGCGAGTTGATCGAGAGCGAATTGTTCGGCTCGGTCAAAGGCGCCTTCACCGGCGCGCACTCCGACCGTGAAGGCCTCTTCCGTCAGGCCGAAGGCGGCACGCTGTTCCTCGACGAAATTTCCGAAATGCCGATTGATACGCAGAGCAAACTGCTGCGGGTGTTGCAGGACCAGGAAGTCAGGCCCGTCGGCGGCAAAACGAGTTACAAGACCAATTGCCGGATCGTCGCCGCCACCAACCGCGTTCCCGAGGATGCCATCCGGGACGGCAAACTGCGCGAGGACCTGTATTACCGCATCAGCGCCATATCCATTCATTTGCCGCCGTTGCGCGAACGGCGCGACGACATCATGCCGCTGGCCCTTGCCTTTTTGAAACGGTTCGCCGCGCAGGCCAACCGTGATATTCGCGGCTTCAGCCTGGAAGCCACGGAACGGCTGACCGCCTTCGACTGGCCGGGCAACGTCCGCCAGTTGCAGAACGAGGTCCAACGCACCGTGCTGCTGAGCGAAGGCAATGAAGTGGACGGCACCGACCTCTCCATCACCAATGTCAAAGTCGGGCCGACCGACGGGACGGACACCAACTTCACCCTCCTGGAAGGCGTCGAGCGCAATGCCATCATCCAGATGCTCAAGGAAACCGACGGCAACAAACTCGAAGCCGCCAAACGCCTCGGCATCGGCCGCCAGACCCTCTACAACAAAATCAAGGCCTACGGCATCGAAACGTAGCGCCGGGTTGCCTTTGCTGGTGCATGTTCAACGCTCATTTCAATGCCAGGAGCGCGCGGGATGGGTTGCAAAACAAGCCGTCGATTATCTGTTAAGCCACTCCCGCATATCACATGGTATCTTACGACGACGATAAAATCACGCTGAAGCTTCCAAGGGGTTGGGAAAGTTTGCAACATTCACGCCCGGAGCTGTTACGGTTTCGAGAGTCATCCGGACGACGCATGCTTTCGGTTTCCGTGATGGCGATTGACAAACAGGAAGTAATATCGCCGGGCCTTCACAAGGCCGTGCAGCGCATCTATGCGGATCGCGTCGAAGCCGAGCGTGGTGAGCTGGCGGCGGGCGACCCATTGATTGCGGATGGGGTACAGATCACCAAGGACACGGCGCTGGGCCTTTTTTCCGGTGTCCGGAAAGCGTCCGGCAGAATTTTTACCGGCTATGTGATCGCCCGGGGCGCGAGCGTGGTCATACTTTATTTGGAGAGCATTACCAGTGACCAGCGGGCACATTTACAACTTTGTAATGAGATATTTAAAGGTCTTACCATCAAGCCGGTTGCCTGATCCAAGGATAGGTTGCCATCGTTTTCCAGGACGGTTCAAAGTTTCTCCAATTCTTCCCGCAACAATTTCGTCAGCGGCTCAATTGTCCGGGAGCTGAATTCAAACTGGCAGCCGGCGGCGGAAAACAATTCCGGCAGCGGCCGCGAACCGCCCAGGGCCAGGGATTTTTTATAATCGTGCAACGCCTTTACCGGGTCACGTTTTGAATTGGCCCAGACCTGCAACGCGCCCAATTGCGCGATGCCGTATTCGATGTAGTAAAACGGGTGGAGGAAAATATGGAGCTGCCGGTGCCAGAGATTGGCCCGCGCTGTCTCGTATCCGCTCCAATCCACGTCACCCCCAAACCGGTCCATCAGTGCCAGCCACGCCGCCGCGCGTTCGGCGCGCGTGTGGTCCGGATGCGTGTAAATCCAGTGCTGAAACGCGTCCACCGTGGCAATCCACGGGAAAACGCCGACG
The DNA here is from genome assembly GCA_050010675.1 of Verrucomicrobiota bacterium. GTDB lineage: Bacteria > Verrucomicrobiota > Verrucomicrobiia > Limisphaerales > UBA11358 > UBA11358. The sequence goes on from JBEKKN010000023.1 coordinate 19,353, forward strand.
ATGCCTTCCAGGTGAACCCGCCGCGCACGCTTCGCGTCGGCAGCGGAATAAAATTCCTCGATGAATTCGTTGCCGAGCAATTCCATGCTCATCGAGGCGACTTCGCAAAATTCAATCGGCGCGTGACGGTAGGCGCGCAGATCCTCGGCACGTGCCGCCAGCGCGTGAAACGCGTGGCCGGCCTCGTGCAGAATCGTCTCCACGTCGCGCTGCAAACCGACGGCGTTCATGAAAATGAAAGGCAGCCGCGCCTCGTTGAGCGTGTCCTGATAGCCGCCCGGCGCCTTGCCCTTGCGGTTGTCGAGGTCGAGCAGATGCAGTTCCTGCATCTGCCGGAAACCACCGGCCAGTTCACCATCCAGCCGGTCAAAGATTTTCTGCGTGCGCGAAACCATTTCGTCCACCCGGGCAAATGGTTTGAGCGGCGGGCGATTCAGCGGGTCAACTGCCAGGTCCCACGGGCGCAATTTGTCCAGTTTCAACTGTGCGCGCCGTTGCGCCTGCAATTCGCGCAGCACCGGCATGAGATGCCTTTCCACCGCGTCGTGAAACTTTTCGCAATCCTCCGGCGCGTAGTCGAAACGGCCGTTCCGGGGGAACGCGTAATCGCGATAATTTTCGAATCCGGCGTTCTTCGCGGTTTGCGCGCGGAGTTTCAACATCTCGTCGAAAATGTCGTCGAACTTCTCCGCCTCCTGCAATCGGCGTTTGGCGACCAGTTCCCACGCCTCCTGCCGCAGGACCCGGTCCGGTTCCTCGAGGCAACGGCCCATCTGGACCAGGGTTTTCTCTTCGCCGCGAAAATTCACCGTGAGCGCGCCGCTCAACTTTTGGTATTGCTGGGCAAGCTTGGCTTCCGCGGTCTCCAGGGGAACGTTTTCCGGACGGAACAGTTCGACATGGTTTTTCACATCGCGGTCGAAGACTTGAAAGCGTTCCGGGGGCAATTGTTCGCGGAGCGGATGGGCGACGTAAAGCTTTTCGAGCGCGAACTGGCGCGGTTTGAGTTCCGGCTCGACGTGCTCGACGAAATGTAAATACGCCTTTTCCGCGTCCGGACTGTCCGTGTGGCAGGTCATGGCGATGTAGCGGCGGGAGGATTCCTCGTCGAGCGCGGCGTTGAGTTCGCTCCAGTCGAGCAGCCAGCGTTCGAGGGCGGTGGTGGTTTTACACTGCGCGGCGCGATTTTCCAATTGGTCAAACAGCGGCGCGATCTGCGACCAGTCGCCGAGGTCAACGGTTTGGGAAATAAAGGTTCGCGGCCGGTACGCAGGCAATTTCCCAAAGGGCAACAAGTTCATGACTACAAAGTGGCGGAAATCCAGCAAGGGAAAAAGGCAAAAGCGCCGGCGTCACGTTCGGGGATTTTCCGCAAGGACCCAGGAGCGGCGGGATTGGATTAATGCGATTTGTCTTTGGGCAATCTCCCCAGCCAGATGTCGCCCACGGCATGGTGCCATTCCAATTGAGGCAGATCGGGCTGGCCCGGACTGTAAATCACCAGCCGGTCAATGGGCCGCATTTTTTCGATCCACGGTTCGTAAGCTTCGGGTGCTCCCTGGCTCAATTGAATCGAGCGTAGGATTTTCAGGTCTGCTTCCGGCATAACGGCGGGCTCGTACCCCAGAATATAACGCCAGTCGGCCTGGGGATTTTTATAGAAGGTGTCGTAGTAAAAAGCCATTTGGTCGCAGTAAAAAATGCCACCCGGGCCCGGCAGCCAGCCCTGCAAACCGGGATCTTGGGCGTCCACAAATTGTTCCTCCGCCGAATGGGAGTAGCGCCGGTCCAGATCATTCGTGCTTTGGAGGAAAAGCGGGAAGACCATGAACGCGCAGAGCAGCAACCGCTTTGGCGATGCGGCGTCGCACAAAGTTGTGAACGCTTCTTGAAATTGCAGCGTCAGCCAGACGAGCACGGCAGGCATGCCCCAGTCCGCCCAACAACGATCCGCCTTAAACCCCAGCATCCAACAAAGGATGATGAGCCAGAACACCGGTGTATCCAGGAGAGCGGACGCGGTCCGGCCTTGTTGTCGCCGCCAGAGAAACACGACGGCCAGCAGCACGAGCGTCTCAAATTCGCCGCGGCTGGGAGTCATTTCCCCAACCAGCACCCACGATGGAACGTGTTCCAGCGCGACCGTTGCCGCCAGCCGGATGGTCTGTTCGAGAAACTGAACCGGGCTGCCGGTCAGGGCGGCGGCGAAAGCAGTTCCCACCGACCAACAGGCCAGCAACCAAAGGAGCTTGTGCCATTCCCGCGCCAGAGCAAATGCGGCGAACAGAAATCCCCACAGAAACCATGCCCCATCCATCCAGGTGGCCAGACCAAAGGCAAGCCCGGTCAGGATGATTTTTCGCCACGACGGACCATTCGGATCGGTTTTCGACCAGACGAACAGCAGGGCAATCAGGATGCTTTCAGGAATCAGCAGCGGCCGGCATTGCACCAAACGGTTCATCAAGTAAGGCAACGCAATCAATTCGGCCAGCAGCGCGGCCAGCCAGGCTTCGGGCCGGGGCAGCCAGGGCAGGGCGGAAAAGAAAAAACCCAACAGCAAGGTGATGACGGCAAAGACCGTAATTTGCCCGTTGTTCCAGCCGGTCGCTTTTTGCACGTGCCGCAACACCCATTCCCAGCCCGGGTTGTGGTCCAGGGTGAAACCCGGCCGCAGCAGGACGATCTGACTGTCGGATCTATCCGTGGACGCCTTGGCGATGTGTCGCCGGGCATCACCACCCGGTACGAAACCGTAGCTTAAAATTCTCAGCGGAATTAAAAACAAGGTCGAGAGAACAATGATCCAAACGATCAAGGGCACATAACGCTGGAAGGAAGAACCCACTGTCGCCGTTGGCTCTTGCACAATTAGAGCTTGGTCTTGATGCCACACGCGCGCAGGAGGCACCAGCCGCGAATGGATTCAAAAATGGCGAACAGGCCCGCCACCACCAAAATCAGACCCCACAAGGTGTAATCACCCGCCACGATGATGCCCGCGATGAGGCACAACGCCCCAATCACCCCGCGCGCCATGCGCCCGTGATGACCGAGGTTGGGATGAAAAAAGCGATTCACGCAAAAAATCTAGCACAATGTGTGCCCAAAAAACAAGTATTGCAAGAGACGCTGGCCAGCCGCAGCCGGTTACATCATAATCGGGTGATGGCGAATTGGTTTAGCGAAAGTTTTTTATGGGCCTCATTGATTTGGAGCTCCATCGCCAGCGGCTATTTGATTTATGGCTGGAAGCAAAAGGCCGCCCTGCCCCTGGCCGGCGGCGCCGCAATGATGGCGGCTTCCTGGCTCCTTCCCGCCCTGCTCATGTCGCTTGTCGGCCTGGTCATCATGGTGGCCATTTACTGGCTGGCGAAACACGGTTATTGATTTGGCATTGACCATGAAGACCGCAAAAGCCCGCTCCCTTTATCTTGCCCTCACACTGCTGGCGCTCGATTCCTGCACGACGGGGCCAAAACTGGTTACGACCCAGGAGGCCCCGCCAAAACCATCCGCGCCGGCATCTGAAACCAACCGTTTGACGCTCCGGATTCCGTCATCGGATGCGTGCTTCCGTTATGAGGGCCGGATGGATTTCTCCGATACGAACGCACCGGTCATCATCTGGCAGGCGAGCCGGATCAGCATCGATTTCGAAGGAAGGGCCATCCAGGTACTGTTCGACGGTGCCAAAGGCCAGAACTATTTCAATGCGCTGGTGGATGGCTCAAACACGATCGTTGCCGTCAACGAAGGAATGCCGGCCTGCCCCACCACGTTCTCCGAACTGGGTCCGGGACGACATCACTTGACGCTGTTCAAACGCAGCGAAGCCGCCGCCGGCACCGTACATTTTCGGGGAGTTGAAGTCGCACCTCTGACAAAAGTATGGGCGCCGCTGCCATCTCACTACGAACTGGCGATGGAATTTATCGGCGATTCCATCACCGTTGGCGCGTGCAACGAGGACGGCGCCGCGGATCAGTGGGATAATCGCCGCACCCACAACTGCGCCCTGAGTTACGCCACCCTGACCGCCGACGCGTTTGACGCCGATTATCGCAACATTGCCGTCAGTGGCATGGGCATCGCCACCGGTTGGGTGCCGATGAAGGCCGGTGAAATCTGGGACCGGCTTTACCCGGACACCAACTCACCACCGGCCGATTGGCACACCTGGATCCCGGACATTGTCTTTGTGAACTTCGGTGAGAATGACGCTTCTTATCCAGCGGCCCACGGCCAGTCATTTCCCACAAATTATACTCCCGGTTATGTTGCGCTCATCCACGCCATCCGCACCGCCTACCCCGATGCCCATATGGTACTTCTGCGCGGCGGCATGTCCAACGGCGCGCAAAGCGAACCGCTGCGCCGGGCCTGGGAAGCCGCGGTCACACAATTGGAGGCCAAAGACAAAAACATCGGGCATTTTGTTTTCCCGCACTGGCAACCAACGCATCCGCGGGTGGCCGACGATCGCATCATGGCTGATGAATTGATCACCTGGTTAAAACAGCAGGATTTTATGCCGGCGTACCGTTAGCCGGTTCGTGCGAAGGCGTGCTCCCATCCGCATGGAAAAACCCGGAAACCGGTTGCCCGGCTTTCGGGTTTTGAATTCGTAGCTGCCGTCGGCCGACGGCGGCCATCTTTCAGTCAGCGGCGCTCTGCCGGGCCGCCGCCACGTTGAACTACCGCTTCTTCGGCAACGCGCTGGTTCCAGCATAAACCGCGTTTTTGCCGAGCAACTGTTCGATGCGCAGGAGTTGATTGTATTTTGCCAGACGGTCCGAACGGCTGAGCGAACCGGTCTTGATCTGGCCGCAGTTTGTGGCCACGGCAATGTCGGCGATGGTCGCGTCCTCGGTCTCACCGGAACGATGCGAAAGCACGGCGGTATATTTGTTTGTCTGCGCGAGCGAGACGGCGTCCAGCGTCTCGGTCAGCGAGCCGATCTGATTCACCTTCACGAGAATCGAATTCGCCGTGCCGGTATCAATGCCTTTTTGCAGGAACTTCACGTTGGTCACAAACAAATCGTCGCCCACGAGCTGGACTTTATCACCGATTTTGTCGGTGAGCTTCTTCCACGTCGCCCAATCACTTTCGCCACAGCCGTCCTCGATGGACACAATGGGATACTTGTTGACGAGCTTCGCGTAAAAACCCACCAAGTCGTCGCCGGTCATGGTTTCGCCGGTACTTTTCATGAAGGCGTATTTCGCGTCACCGGTGTAAAACTCGGAGGCGGCCGGGTCGAGCGTGAGATAAATGTCCTTGCCGGGCTTGTAACCGGCATCCTTGATGGCCTGAAGGATGGTTTCCAACGCATCTTCCACGCTCTTCAGTTTGGGAGCAAAGCCGCCTTCATCACCCACGGCGGTGGACAGGCCGCGTTTCTTCAACACGGACTTCAATGCGTGAAAGGTCTCGGTGATGGCGCGCAACCCTTCGCTGAACGTCGGCAGGCCCAGCGGCATGATCATGAATTCCTGAAAATCGATCGGCGCGTCCGAATGCGCGCCGCCGTTGATGACATTGGCCATCGGCACGGGCAGGACTTTCGCGTTCGGGCCGCCGAGATATTTGAACAAAGGCAGGTTCAACGATGCGGCGGCCGCCTTGGCGTTGGCCAATGAAACGGCCAGAATGGCGTTGGCGCCGAGTTTGGATTTCGTTTCCGTGCCGTCCAGCTTGAGCATCGTGCCGTCCACCGTCAATTGGTCGCAGGCCTCGAGGCCAATCAGTTTGGGCGCAATGATTCCGGTAACGTTGTGGACGGCCTTTTGCACACCCTTGCCGAGATAACGTTTCTTGTCGCCGTCACGGAGTTCGATGGCCTCATTTTCGCCGGTGCTGGCGCCACTGGGAACCGCGGCACGACCGAACGCACCGCAACACAGTGTTACGTCCACTTCCACGGTTGGGTTACCGCGCGAATCGAGTATTTCACGCGCCTGAATCACTTGGATCTTGCTCATTTTTCCTTTATTTCCTGTATATTTTTCGTTTATTCCAAAAAAGAAACCAAGGAGGAATAATAGAACCGGCAGACGCCGAGTCAAGGAATGCGTTTGAGACACATTTGTCGCATGGGCATGGCAAAATACGGTTAATGCCACTTTGATTCACCACATCGTTGCCAGCCTTGAACCTGGATGGGAACACCGGAGATGTGGGGTGGCTTTGGCCTGAAAAAAAACTGCAAAAGGTTGGAACAAAATTGGTCTTGATTCATCTCACCCTTGTTGCCGGTTTTGAATCCTTGATCAGCGGAGTACGAATATGAACAGAAAATTCCTTTTGATTACTTCGGCGGCCCTCCTGGGTTGGTCCATCAGCCATGCGAATGTCACCAGCATCCCGACTTGGAACAACAGCGGGGGGATTTATTGCAATGCCAGCCTGGACACCGCCGATCAAACGGCGACAGTTGCCGGGAATCAATGGAGCAGTTCCGGGGCAATGGGTTTGACGATTTTGACGGATACCGCGGCCGATCCCATTCTCACCGTGAACGATTCCATCAATAACACGTCATCGTTTGCGTGGACGGGGTATATTATCAGTGTCGCCATGAATCAGGCCTTCTCCATCAACGCCGCGGGCGTCATTGCGCCCTCGGGTTGGACGGCCACCATCACCGCACCGGGCGGACCTGACATCCATGGGAACTACACCGGGATCATTGATTATTCGGGCGGGGCGGCCGTGCCGGTAAACGGCACGCTGGATTTTGGTTATGTCATTCAGTTCTCCGGCTTGACACAGTACAGCCTGACCGAAAGTGTCAGCGCGGTTCCCGAGCCGGCTGTTTTCAGCCTCCTGATGAGCGGGGGACTTTTGCTGGGCGGATGGGTCGTAGCCCGGCGCCGGCAGGCAAAGCAGCTTGCCGCGAAAGCGTAAAAGCTTGTTCTTCTTCCCGGTAACCGACTTTTAGAATCCAGGGCCGTTCATTTCAAGAACGGTCCTGAATCGTTTTGGCGGTCGGTCAACATCCTCCGCACCTGCTTTTCGGCATTGCGAATTCTGGTTGCAGCGGGAATCCGATTTCATAAGAATCGGATTTTCCACTTATGCCCATCGGACCCGTCTCCATCCGCCCACGGGAAATCAGCGTGGCCGAACCGGTCAGCCCGGCCCTGGAACGGGTCAAGCGCATCCTGTTTCGACCCTTTGACCTGGGCAAGTGGTTCGTCATTGGTTTTTGCGCCTGGCTGGCCCAGTTGGGCGAAAGCGGAGGAACCGGCGCCAATTTCAATTTCAACTCCGGTTCGCATCGAACTTCCGGCGACGATCTGCGCCACGATTTCCTGCAGGCGAAGGATTACGTTCTGGACCATCTGAACTGGATGGTGCCGCTGGCAGCGGTGCTGTTGGTGGTGGGCCTGGCACTCTGGCTCCTTTTTCTATGGCTCAACAGCCGCGGCAAATTCATGTTCCTGCATTGTGTGGTGCGGGACAGGGCTGAGGTGGCGGAACCCTGGCATCAATTTGCCAACGAAGCCAACAGCCTCTTTTTGTTCCGACTGGGACTGGGACTGGTCGCCATGATTGTTTCCCTGCCGCTGCTCATTGTCGCCATCGTCATCGTCGGCAAAATGGTTCTCACCGGCCAGTTCATCCTGAACGCCGTCCTGAGCGCCATCGGCTTCGGACTCATATTTTTGGGCGTGGCCATCGTGTTTGCCATCATCCGAAAGCTCACTCTGGATTTCGTGGTGCCCATCATGTTTCTGCGCCGCCACCGCTGCCTGTCGGCATGGCAGGAACTGGGAGGGTTGATTTCGAGCCACACCGGGGCTTTCATTTTGTATTTCCTCTTCCAGATCGTGCTGGCCATGGCCATCGGAACCATCATCGTCGGCGCCATCCTGATCACGTGCTGCCTTGCCGGCTGCCTCATGGCGCTTCCCTATCTGGGCACGGTCCTGTTATTGCCGGTTTCGATGTTTAAACGCTGTTATTCGCTCTATTTCCTGGCCCAGTTTGGGCGGGAGTATGACGTGTTCCCACCGGCATCAACCCCGCCACCGGGCGTGCCCCCGGTGGTGTGATTTGACTCCCAACTCGCAATCCGCAATTCTGCAATTGAACACCGCAGCTGATTCGACTAACCATCCGGTCCTGATATACAGATGATGGTGTGAACCAACTGAACGAACCAATTGCCCGGCTCCTGAAAAGCAGCGGCCCCCGCGAGGCGGTTTTGGAAGAAACCCTGCGCGAAGTCCTCAAACAGTTCCGGTCCGAAACCGGCACTATTCACCGGCTCGATGCCGAAAAACAATTGCTTCACCTCGTCGCCCAAGCCGGTTTGCCACCGCCAGTGGTTGAAGTGGTGCGGACCATTCCCGTCGGCAAGGGCATCGCTGGACAGGTCGTCGCGCGCGGCGGACCGGTCACCCTGTGCAACCTGCAAACCGATACCGGCGGCGTGGCCCGGCCCGGCGCGCGGTCAACCGGCGTGGGCGGCGCGCTGTGCGTGCCGCTGCGCCACGACAACAAAATCGTTGGCACGCTCGGCATCGGCACGTTGCGCCCTTATGAATACACGCCGGAAGAAACGTGTGCGCTGGAAGAAATCGGTCGCACCCTTGGCGGCTTTCTGAAATTCTGAAGGCATGGACACCCCCGCTCTGCAAATCGAAAAAAAGCCGAAGGTGACTTTGCTGCCCATCGAGGCGTCGAAGAAGCTGGCGACGGCGGATGTTTCGTCGATCGCGCAGCAACTCGTGGCCAACGTGGAAAAGGTCATCATCGGGAAGCACGAACCGGTGGTGCTGGCGACGGCGGTCTGGCTGGCGGAAGGACATTTGCTGATTGAAGACGTTCCCGGCGTGGCCAAGACGATGCTCGCGCGCGCGCTGGCGCAAAGTGCCGGCTGCACCTTCAAACGGATCCAATGCACGCCGGACTTGCAGCCGTCAGACGTTCTCGGCGAGCCGCATCTGGAACCGCAGACCGGGCGTACGGAATTTCGTTTCGGCCCGCTCTTTTCGCAATTTGTCCTGGTGGACGAAATCAACCGCGCCAGCCCGCGCACGCAGTCGGCGTTGCTCGAAGCCATGGGTGAAGCGACCGTCACGGAGGGAAATGTCTCCTACCGCTTGCAAAAACCTTTCATGGTCGTTGCCACGCAAAATCCCATCGAGCAGGAAGGCACATTTTTGCTGCCGGAGGCGCAAAAGGACCGGTTCCTGATGCGGCTGAACCTCGGTTACCCGTCACTCGCCGACGAAAAGCAGATCCTCGAGCGTTTTCAGATGCGCCATCCCCTGGACACGCTCCAGCCGGTAACGACGCCCGACCGCATCTTGAAAAGCCAGGAGGCCGTGCGCGAGGTAAAGGTGGCCTCGGAAGTGAGCGATTATATTTTGAAAATCGTCCGCCAAACCCGCGCGCATCCCGCTTTGTGGCTCGGAGCCAGCCCGCGCGGATCGCTCGGATTGTTCCGCGCCGCCCAGGCCATGGCGGCAATTGAGGGAAAGGATTTTGTAACTGCCGAACTGGTGAAATCGCTCGCCCCCATAGTCCTCGCCCACCGCCTCATCATCCGGCGGGAGGAAAAATTCCGCGACACCCGGGTGGAGGCGATCGTCGCGGAAATTCTCGAGCGAACTCCGCTGCCGGCGTGACGGCCGGCCTGCCAAAAATGGAATCCGGAGGTTCAACCGCCAAACATTTAGCGCTGCGCTTCGTGCTCATCATCGGCATCGTCCAGTTGTTCGCCGACATGACCTACGAGGGAGCGCGCGGCATCATCGGGCCGTTTCTCGGTTCGCTCGGTGCCAGCGCGACGGTTGTTGGTTTCACCGCCGGGTTTGGCGAATTGATGGGTTACGGTCTCCGGTCGGTCACCGGTTATTTTGCGGACAAAACGCATAAATACTGGGTGTTCATTTTCGTCGGTTACCTGGTCAATCTGCTGGCCGTTCCGGCGCTGGCGCTCGCCGGCCACTGGCCGCTGGCGGCGGTGCTGGTCGTGGCCGAGCGGACCGGGCGCGCCATCCGGAAACCCTCCACGGACGCCCTGCTATCCCACGCGGGCAGCCAGATCGGCCAAGGCTGGGCGTTCGGGCTGAACGAATTTCTGGACCAAACCGGCGCGACCATCGGCCCGCTCCTGATGGCGTTGGTCCTGTACCGGCATGGCGGTTATCACGCAGCGTTCGCCCTGCTGCTGATTCCGGCCTTGCTGTGCCTGGGCACGGTGGCCGTCGCGAGAACGCTTTACCCGCGCCCGCATGAACTGGAAACGCGCGAACCGGTGAAATTGCAACCAAAAGGATTTTCCAAAGCTTACTGGCTTTACGTGGTGGCCGGCGCGTTGATCGCGGCGGGCTTCGCCGATTTTTCGTTGATTGCGTTTCATTTCCGAAAGGCCGCCCTCATGGCACCCGGCGTCATTCCAATTTTCTACGCCGTGGCGATGGTCACATCCGCCTGTGCTTCGCTGATTTTTGGTCGTTTGCTGGATAAAATCGGCCTGCCGGTGGCGGGGTTCGCCTTTTTCCTCGGCGCCTGCTTCGCGCCCTGCGTTTTTCTGGGCGGGTTCGCGCTGGCCCTGTTCGGAATGATCCTGTGGGGCATCGGAATGGGGGCGCAGGACTCCCTGCTCAAGGCAACGCTCGCCCGGGTGGTCCCCGCGAACAAACGCAGCACCGCATTCGGTGTCTTCGACACCGTGTTCGGCATCGCCTGGTTTGCCGGCAGCGCCGGGATGGGATGGTTGTACGACCAATCCATCACCGGCCTGATCGTTTTTTCAGTTCTGCTCCAGCTGGCGGCACTGCCGGTGTTTGTTTTCGCCAAACGGCACGAACGCCGCTGACGCCGTCAGCAGCTTCAAATTCAGCGTTTGAAATCGGGGTCCTGGTTCCCATGCTTGCTTTTTCCAAGGCAAGGGCAATAATCGCGGCATGTCCCATCCGGTGCTCACCATCGAACGGCTGCGTGTTGATTTTCCCGGGGTGGTGGCGGTGGATGACCTCTCCCTGACGGTTGACGCCGGCGACGTCTGCGGCCTGATTGGTCCGAACGGCGCGGGAAAAACAACCACCATGCGCGCGGTTTCCGGATTGCAGGAATGCACCCGCGGCACCGTTAAAATTGACGGACACGATTTGATGCGCGACCCGGACCAATTGAAACGGCGCCTGGGTTTCATGCCGGATTTCTGTCCCATTTACGATCAACTCACGACCACGGAATTTTTGGATCATTTTGCCCGGGCGTATGCGGTGCCGGATCGCCCGAAGCGCATTGGAGAATGTCTGGAACTGACCTGGCTCACGGAAAAACGGGATGCCTTGTGCGAGGAACTTTCCCGCGGGATGAAGCAAAGGCTCGTGCTGGCCAAAACCCTGCTGCCGGATCCCCAGGTACTTTTGCTGGACGAACCGGCCAGCGGCCTCGATCCGCTCGGGCGCATCGAACTGAGGAAACTCCTGCTCCAGTTGCACGAGGTCGGGAAAACGGTGCTCATTTCCTCGCATATCCTCACCGAGTTGTCGGGCTTTTGCAACAAGGCCGCCATCATGGAACGGGGCCGGCTGGTCATGTCCGGAACGATTGCCGAACTCGGCCGGACCATGCATGGCCGCCGGATGTCTCTGAAATGGCGCGAGGCCGGTGACCGGGCCCTGCACATTTTGAAGGCGGCAGGGGTCAAGAACCTCGAAACGGTTGCGCAAGGCGCGACGTTTGAATTCGACGGCGGCGCCGAGGCGCTGGATGGGCTCCTGAAAACGCTGGTGTTCGAAGGCGTGCGGGTGACCGAGTGGCGGGGCAGCGGCGATGATCTGGAACAAATCTTCCTGCACTCCGGCGCCAAGGAGTTGATGTGAACCTCACCGATAATCCGATTTTTCTGACGCAGAAACGTCTGACGCACCGGGCGGGCGTGCTGGCCGCGGCGCTCATTGCGGCGTTGGTGGGTCTGAGTTTGTTGTCCGGGCTGATTGCGTATCTCGCCGCCCCACACGATTTTGATTTTCACTCACCGCAAGAGGCCGGGAAATTGTTTTACGGCTGGACCATCGGCGTGGAAATCCTGGTGCTGGTCCTCGGCGGGTTCAGCAAGATTTCACGCGTGCTGGCCGATGATCGCAAGGCCGGCCTCTGGGACAGCAACCGGCTCACCCCGTTGAAACCGGCGGAAATTGTCGTTGGTTACTGGCTCGGTTCCGCCTTGCGCGAAGTCTACATGGGCGCGGTGCTGGCCGGAATCGGGCTGGTCATCGTGATCCTGGCCAAGTTGCCGATCACCCTGTGGCTCGGAACGCAGGTCTTGATCCTGGGTACGATGTTGTTCTTTGGTCTGCTGGCCTTGCTCGCCGGGATGGCGTTTCAGCGGCCACAGAGCGGCCTCGTCCTGTTGTTGCCACTTTTTTTCCTCCAGATGTTCTCCTTCACGTTCCCCCGGTTTACCATCGTCAACTTCCTGCTGCCGATTTATGGCATCGCCAATCTGTTCCAGGACCCAGCCAGCAACGTTCATGATTACGCCTCTCAAGCCTGGTCCCGCTGGCCGGAAATTTTCACCCTGCCCGTGCCGCCCATTGCGTTAAGCCTCGGCCTGCAATTCGTCGTGGGGATCTTCATCTGGCGTGCCGCAGCGCGCAAAACGGCGAACCCGTTCCAGCCGCTGTTGTTGCGCTGGGAGGCGGTCGCGATCTTTTCCCTGCTGGTGGTGGTGCAACAGGCGTTGATTTGGGGACTCTGGCATGGTGGATTTGGAATCACACCGGATTCCCCTTCACTACGCAACGAAACCGACGGCGCCCCCATGCTCTCCCTTGTGCATGGCGGAACGATTCTGGTGGGCGTTTTAATTCTGGCCTTTGCCAGCCCGCTGCCCGAACGGGTGCGCGTCGAGGCGTTGCGAACCGGACTCGGAAACCTGCGGCTGGTCTTTTCCCACAGTGCCGTGTGGCTGGCAGTCGCGTTAAGTGGAATCGCCGCGGTGGCGTCTGCCACCCAGTTCATTTTTTCATTCAAAACTCATGGCGCTGCCTGGGCGCTGGCAGCCGTCAATCTGCTCCTCTTCCTCCTGATGTTCTCCCTGGTGCTGGAATATTGCCGAATGCGCTTCAAACGCCGGGCGCTGGGCTTTGTCGTGTTATGGCTGTTCGTATTATGCATCCTGCCGTTCATTCTGGCTGGCGTTTTTTCCAACGAAGCCATCGCCAAGCTCTCCTTTCTGGCGCCCGGCACGGTGGCACTCGCCGGGTCGGGAAGCGATGACCTGAATTTTTTGGTGGGGTGTACTTTTGCCCAGTTTGGTGTCGTGGCCCTGCTGTTTATTGCCTGGCAACGGCAATGGCAATGGTTGCTCGCGCCGGCGGCGCCGGTTCCGCCGGCAAAGTAAGTGCAACACTTTGGCACCCTTCGCCCTGCCAATTTTGAAAACCCGTTCCGCTCCGGAACCGCAAACGGGGCAACCTAACCGAGCACCGCTTCCCGCCGTTTCATCCATTCGTCGCCCAGGTTGGACAGGGTCTTGGCCTTCAATACCCGTTCCGCGAGCGGAAAGACAATGCGCTCCTCCTTGTCGAAATGTTCGCGCGAGCGCAGGACGGCCCGCAACAACAGCTCGCGTGTCTGCCCCGCGTTGCGCGCCTTTTGCACCTGCACCAGCCGGGCATCAATCTCCTCGTGTTCCTCGTGAAACGTCTCGCTCTGCCCAATCTGCGCCAGACAATGTTCCAGCGGTTCCACCAGCAAATCATCCTCGGTCCGGGCGTGGGCGCGCAGGAGTACCTCCAGCGTGGCGGAAAGCGATTTGATCTCCGCCGGCGACTTGAGGCGCGGCGCGGTTTGCTCGATGTAATCGAACAAATTATGGAACACCACATGTTCCGCCATCAGGATTTCCGTGATTTTCATGGCTGTGACCGGATTATTTTCATCCGCATCCTAAAATCACATCGGTGCCACCCGAGTGCCAACCTTTTCTTGGCTTTCCTTTTACCGGAAACCTCCGACGCTAACCGCATAAACCGCGTGGCTCTGCGTCACACCGGTTTAACCCTGGTAATTTTCCATCCCCACGCAGGTACAAACCGGATTGCGGTCGCCATAGACATTGTCAATGCGGCCGACCGCCGGCCAGAACTTGTAATCGCGCAGGCCGGGCACCGGAAATGCCGCCTGCTCGCGGGAATACGGATGGTTCCAGGCATTCGCTGCCATCATGTCCGCCGTGTGCGGCGCGTTCTTGAGCAGATTGTTCTTCGCGTCCGCCGCACCGCTCTCCACCGCGGTCATTTCCGCATGAATGGCAATCAACGCATCGCAGAATCGATCCAGTTCGTATTTCGATTCACTTTCGGTCGGCTCGACCATCATCGTGCCGGGCACGGGCCATGAAATCGTCGGTGCGTGAAAACCGTAATCCATCAGCCGCTTGGCCACGTCCTCGACGGTGACATTCTTGAACCGGCGCAAATCCAGAATGCATTCGTGCGCGACCAAACCGTTCCGGCGGTAGAGCGTCGGGAAATGATTTTCCAGCCGCTTGGCGATGTAATTCGCATTGAGGATGGCGAACTTCGTCGCCTCGGTCAGGCCGTCTGCGCCCATCATGGCGATGTACATCCAGGAAATCGGCAGAATGCCCGCGCTGCCCCAGGGTGCGGCAGCCACGGAGCCAATCGGATTTTCGCCGCCCAGATTCACGACCGGATGGCCGGGCAAAAATTCCACCAGATGTTCCGCCACGCCAATCGGTCCGACACCCGGCCCGCCACCGCCGTGGGGAATGCAAAAGGTCTTGTGCAGATTCAAATGGCACACGTCCGCGCCGATGTCCGCGGGCCGGCAGAGACCGACCTGCGCGTTCAAATTTGCCCCGTCCATATAAACCTGCCCGCCGTGGGCGTGAACGATTTCACAAATCTCCTTGATGGTTTCCTCAAAAACACCGTGCGTGGACGGATACGTAACCATCAGGCACGCAAGCCCTTGCTTGTTCGCCTCGGCCTTGGCGCGGAGGTCAGCCACGTCAATGTTGCCTTCCGGGTCACATGCTACCGCAACAACTTTCAATCCGGCCATGACGGCGCTGGCCGGGTTCGTGCCGTGCGCGGAAGTGGGGATGAGACAGACGTTGCGATGTGCTTCGCCGCGCGATTCGTGATACGCGCGCATGACCAGCAGGCCGGTATATTCGCCCTGGGCGCCGGCGTTCGGCTGCAGTGAAATCCCCGCGAAACCGGTAATTTCCGCGAGCCAGTCTTCGAGCTGTTGAAAGAGCGTCTGGTAACCGCGCGTTTGTTTCAGAGGCGCGAACGGATGAATCTTTGCAAACTCCGGCCAGGAAATGGGAAACATTTCCGCCGCGGCATTCAATTTCATCGTGCAGGAACCCAGCGGAATCATCGAAGCCGTGAGCGACAGGTCGCGCGACTCCAGCCGCTTGATGTAGCGCAGCATCTCGGTTTCGCTGTGGTGACGGTTGAAAACGGGGTGCGTCAGGAACTGTGAAGTGCGAAGTGCGAAGGGTGAAGTTTTTGGCACGAGTTCGTTGATGGAAAAATCGAGCGCTTTGCCACCATTAAAAACCTCAAGGATTTCGGTGACGTCGGATGCGTCCGTGGTTTCATCGAGCGAGACGCCGAGCGTGTGTTCATCCATCAACCGGAAATTCATCCGGTGCGCTTCAGCATGCTTTACCACGTCGGCACCGGGCTTGTCCCCGAGGGCAATCGTGAGCGTGTCAAAGTAGGACAGGCGCGACGCCTGTTCTACGGTGAAGCCAAGTTTTTCCAGGCCAGCGGCGAGAATTCCGGTCAGCGCATGAACCCGCTGCGCGATTTGCTTCAACCCTTCCGGCCCATGATACACAGCATACATCGAGGCCATGTTCGCCAGCAACGCCTGCGCGGTGCAGATGTTGCTCGTCGCCTTCTCCCGGCGGATGTGCTGTTCGCGGGTCTGGAGTGCCAGTCGCAACGCCGGCTTGCCGCGCGAATCCTTTGACACGCCGACGATGCGCCCGGGCAGGTGGCGTTTGAATTCGTCGCGGGTGGCGAAAAACGCCGCGTGCGGGCCGCCGTAGCCCAGGGGCACGCCGAAGCGTTGCGCGCTGCCCACGGCAATGTCGGCGCCAAATTCACCCGGCGGCTTCAGCAACGTGAGCGCGAGCAAATCGGTCGCGACGGTGACGAGTGCGCCCGCCGCATGCGCCGGTTCCACCAATCCGGTGTAATCGTGAATCGCGCCATACGTGTCGGGATACTGCACCAACGCGCCGAAAACCTTATCGCCGAACTGGAAATTTTCGTGATCGCCGACCACCACTTCAATGCCCAGCGCCTTGGCGCGCGTTTGAACGACTTCAATCGTTTGCGGATGGCAGTTCGCGGAAACCAGGAAAACATTCCGCCCATCCTTGAGCGAGTGGCACATCGTCATGGCCTCGGCGGCCGCGGTCGCCTCATCGAGCAGCGATGCGTTGGCGATATCAAGACCGGTGAGATCGGCGACCATCGTCTGAAAATTCAACAGGGCCTCGAGCCGGCCCTGGGAAATCTCGGCCTGATACGGCGTGTATTGCGTGTACCAGCCGGGATTTTCCAGGACGTTGCGCTGGATCACGGCGGGCGTGATGCAATCGTAATAACCCATGCCGATGTAGGAGCGGAACACCTGGTTTTGCGACGCGATGGCCTTGAGCCCGGCGAGGGCTTCCGTTTCGGTTTTGGCATCGGGCAGTTGGAGCGACCGGCCCAGGCGGATGTTCTCCGGCACGGCGGCGGCAATCAATTCGTCCAGATTTTTAAAACCGAGGGGCGCGAGCATTTCGCCCACGTCAGCGGCGTTTGGCCCAATGTGACGGCGGACAAATTGGTCGGGATGCGCGGGCAAGCCGGCCCCTTCAGACAATTCATTTTGTTTCAAAGGTTCACTCACAGATTCAGTCAAAACCATGCAGGATAATAAGGTTCGCGGCTGGAAAAAGCGAGTTGGATTTGGATTCGTTCACGGTAGAGATGGCGCGCTGCGCCGTCCTGCGCCGCGCCGCCGCGGCGCAATCATTCGGGTATGACACGCGATCCGCCCACGATTTCGCGGGCGGTGACGCTGCAGCGCGGCGTCCCTACCTTTGCAGCGCGGCGCGGACGACGCGGCACTCGCCATAACCGTATTTCCCGCCGAGCGATTCCACGGCGCCAACGAGATTTCCAAATCCGTATTTCTTAAGGGCGGTTGCGATTTCTTGCTGCGCGGTGCTGGAAACCAATGTGTTCACGTCAATGGCCTCACCCGCGAGCATCGCGGCTTCGAGATGGCTGTAAACCGTGCTGTCCTTGAAACCGCGATTTTTTGCAATTTCAGAAACCGTCCGGCCCTGCCGAAAAGAATGCAGCGTTTCGCGCACGGTGTTCGTCAGCCGCGAACGGCGCGCCATCGGAGCGGACGGCGTCCTGCTTGACGGGAAATCATCCGCAAAAACCTGGCGCGGGTTCGCCTGCAAATGCGCGGCGATCGCGCCCAGAAACGTTGCGCCGAATTCACGCAACTTCCGGTCGCCCACGCCGCTGATGCGCGAAAAATCCTTTTCGTTCGCGGGATAAAACCGCGCCATCTGCCGCAGCGACACGTCGGAGAGAATAATGTGCGGCGGCACGCCACGCTCGTCGGCAAGTTGTTTGCACAACGCGCACAGCTTCCCAAACAATACTTCGTCGCATGCGATCTCGCCAATGCGAGGCCCCGTCGACTCGGTCGGGGCGAC
>JBEKKN010000024.1:0-36957 GCA_050010675.1 Verrucomicrobiota bacterium
ATCTTGTAGTTGGCGTGGTTCAGGTCAATCTGGGTTTCGGTAGAGGACGCGTTGTTTGTCACCCGGGTGCTCTCGCATCCGGTGGCAAGGCAGAGGAGGATCGAACCGACGGTGATGGGAACCAGGCGTATGGAGAGAGAGGCAAGGTGTTTCATATCATCTGACTTATGAATTTTTCTGACTCGAGTTGAACGGGCGTTCGCAGCCGGCATTGGCACTCAATGCAGAGCCTAGTAAAACGCAACGACGGGATCCTGGCAAGCGTCAAGGCCATTAATTGTTTAAAAAATGTCCGGCGGATTTTATTTGGTCAAATAATACTTCTGCGCGTATTCCTTGACCATTCGGTCGGTGGTGAACTGGGGTACGAGCGTGGCCATGGCGCTGCGCATGCGCTTGATCCATTCGCGCGGGATGCCCTGGGCATCCCGGTTGTAGAACATGGGGACGACCTGTTCGGTGAGCGTCCGGTAGAGGTTCGCACTGTCCACGCGGTCCTGTTCCTCGACACTGTCGGGGTGTGAATCCGGGCCGATGGCGAAGCCGTTGGTGCCGTTGTAACCTTCGCGCCACCAGCCGTCCATGATGCTGAAGCCCATGCAACCATGGCAGCTGGCCTTCATGCCGCTGGTGCCGGAGGCTTCGAGCGGCCGGCGCGGGTTATTCAGCCAGATGTCGCAGCCGGAAACCATCTGCCGCGCCACGTGAATGTCGTAATTTTCCAGGAAAACCAGATTTCCCGTCAGGTCACTGTGTTTGCTGAGGTGGATGATTTGCTGGATGAAGCGTTTGCCGTCGTCGTCGCGCGGATGCGCCTTGCCGGCGTAAATGAACTGCACCGGACGCTGCTTGTCCTTCACGAGCTTTACGATGCTGTCGAACTGCTGGAAAATGAGCGGCGCGCGTTTGTAGGTGGCAAAGCGGCGGGCAAAGCCGATGGTAAGCGCGTCGGGATTCAGCAGGTGATCGAACCGGATGTAATCGCCGGGGGTGACGCGCTGGCTTTGGTAGAGCAGCCGGCGCCGTGCGAATTCAATCAGCTCGCGGCGCAACCGGTAACGCAACGCCCAGATTTCCTCATCGGAAACAAATCCCGGGTCGGTCATCTTCTGCCAGAATTCGGCGCTGTTCAACGCGTGCGCCCAATTGCTGCTGAATTTGTCACGGAACAAGTCGGTGTCGCCAGTGCCGCCGTTGGCGAGTTTTTTGCGCCAGAACTTGCGCACCGGGCCTTTCATCCAGCCGAGCAGGTGAATGCCGTTGGTGATGTGGCCGATGGGAACCTGCTCGACGGGCACGCCGGGATAAAGGGCCTGCCACATCTGGCGGCTGACCTCGCTGTGCAATTCACTTACGCCGTTGGCGGCGCGGGACAGTTTCAATGCCAGCACGGTCATGCAAAACGGTTCCTCCGCGTTCTGCGGGTTCACGCGGCCCAGCGCCAGAATGTCGTTGAGCGGAACCGGCAATGTGCCGAGGTAGCGCTGCAGGGCGTAATTCATCAGTTCCGGGCTGAAGCGGTCATGCCCGGCCTCGACCGGCGTGTGCGTGGTGAAAAGGCATTCCTGCTTGGTGGCTGCGTAGGCCTCGGTGATCTTTTTACCGGCGGCCAGTTTCTCGCGGACGAGTTCCAGGGTGAGAAACGCCGCGTGGCCCTCGTTCATGTGGAACGTCGATGGTTCGATGCCCAGCGCGCGCAGCAGCCGCACGCCGCCGATGCCGAGCAGGGTTTCCTGCATGATGCGCGTGGTGCTGTCGCCGCCGTAAACGCGCGTGGTGAGGTCGCGAAAATGCTGTTCGTTTTGCGGCAGGTTGGTGTCGAGCAGATAGACCGGGATGCGGCCCACGTTGACGCGCCAGACCTGATAATCCACGACGCTCATGCCGATCTCGACGCTGCCCACCAGCCGTTCGCCTTCCGCATCCAGCACCGGTTCCAGCGGCACATTGTGCGGGTCAACCGCGTTGTAGTATTCCGTCTGCCAGTTGTTGTTGTCGATGGCCTGCTGAAAATAACCTTCGCGATAGAACAAGCCTATGCCGACGAAACCGAGGCCCAGATCGCTCGCGGATTTTGCGTGGTCGCCGGCCAGAATGCCCAGGCCACCCGCGGAGATGGGCAGCGATTCGTGGAAACCAAATTCAGCGGAGAAATACGCGACCGGATGGTTGTGCAGTTGGGGCGCGTGGTGGTTTCCCCAGGTGTTTTTCTCGTTCAGGTACGCGTTGAAATTGCCCAGGACACCGCGGGCGTGGGACTCAAAATCGGCGTCCTGCAACCGCACGCGCAGCTCGTATTCCGACACCTCGCGCAAAACGGCGACGGCATTGTGAAAAAGATTCTGCCAGCCGCGCGGGGAGAGTTCATAGAAAAAATCCTGCGCCTCCTGATCCCAGCTCCACCAAAGATTGCGGGACAATTTTTGCAGTCCCGCGACAAGTTCATTAAGCTCCGCGACCGCGAGCGGTTTTTTACTCATAGGCTTTGTGGTTCCTTAATTGAACCGGCTCCTGACCGGTTGCTGGTCTGACATTAAAGTCGCGCGCGCCGTTCGGCAAATAAAAATTCCGTTCGCAAATCGGCGGAACGCAGCTAGATTTCTGGCGCACCGGCAAAGGGATGAAAAAATACTGGCACGTCATCGGCATCGGGATTCAGAACAACCTGACGTATCGCGTTAATTACCTGACGCGGACCTTGTTCAGCTTTATTCCGCTGTTCGCCATGCTGTCGCTCTGGCGCACGATCTACGCCGGCAATGGCTCAGCCATTGCCGGGTACACGCTGGCGCAGATGATTTCCTATTATTTGCTGGTCGCGGTGGTGGACGTGTTGACGGCTGTGAACGAGGACGACTGGCAGATTGCCGCCGACATTCGCGAAGGCAACATCAGCCAGTTCCTGCTCAAGCCGGTGGATTATTTGTGGTACCGGCTGTGCCTGTTTGTTTCCGGGCGCGTCACGTTCATGGCGGTGGCCGTGATACCGCTGGTGGTTTTCATTGCCTGTTTTGGGCACTATTTTGTCCTCCCGGTCAATGAGACGGCGTTGTGGGCGTTTCTCGTTTCGCTGGTGCTGACGGCGTTGTTGCAATTCTTTATATCCTACGCGATGGCACTGCTGGCGTTCTGGGTGCTGGAGGTTTCCACGTTCATTTTCATCCTGTTCGCATTTGAATATCTCGCCAGCGGCCATATGTTCCCGCTCGATATTTTGCCGGCAGCGCTCCGGCACGTGCTTTTTTTCACCCCGTTTCCTTATCAAATGTATTTTCCGGTCAGCATTTACATGGGCAAAATTGCAGGCGCGGACCTGTGGCAGGGCCTGTTCGTGCAGGCGGGCTGGGTGCTGGTAACCTATGTCTTCGCGCGGTTTATGTGGCGGCGCGGCATCCGGCATTACGGCGCGTTCGGGGGATGACGTGATGAAATCCACAGTCCACAGTCCACAGTCCGAAGTCGGCGTCGCGCACTATCAGTCAGGTCTTGCCCGTTACCTGGCGATTTACGCGGCATTGTGGAAGACCTCGGTGACGCGTGAGATGTCGTTCAAGGGCAATTTCATTCTTTGGATTGTGGTCGAGTTGCTCTGGTTCGCGCTGCAACTGTGTTTCATCGGCGTGCTTTATCTGCACACCGGTTCCATCGGCACCTGGACGCAATGGCAGGTGGTGCTGCTGGTGGGGGCGAGCAGTTTCATCCAGCAAATGTTTCAGGCGTTTTTTTTGATGAACTGTGTGAACCTTTCGGAACTCGTCCGCACCGGCAAAATGGATTTTCTGCTGATGCTGCCGGTAAACACGCGTTTCGTCGTCTCGCTGCGGCAGGTGGATCTTGGCGCGTTTGTGAATGGCGCCTTCGCGGTCGCCGTCATGGCCTACGCCGCGGGGAAACTGGATTTGCATCCGACGGTGGGGCAGTTTCTTGGCTTCCTGGCGTTGTGCGCCGTGGGCATCCTAATTCATTACTCGCTGATGTTCATGCTGGCCGCGATCAGTTTCTGGACGGTACGCGCCCAAGGCATCGTGTGGGGGTATTACAATCTGTTCAACATCGCGCGGATGCCCGATGAAGCCTTTCGCGGCGTGTTCAAGATGGTCTTCACTTTTGTGCTGCCGGTGCTGCTGGTCTCAAACGTGCCGGTGCGCGTGCTGGCGCATAAATTGACGTCGCCGACCCTCTGGCTGGTGCTGCTGGGCATGGGCGTGGTTTGCGCGGTGTTTTCCGAGTGGTTCTGGCGGCTTTCGGTGCGCCGCTACACCAGCGCCAGTACTTGAACCAGCGAGTGGGTCATATCCCCGGGACAAACCAGGGAGACACAAATTGAACGCGAGCGTTATTTACTGGCCACGGCGTTGGCGACGGACTGCTCCAGCGCTTCGCCGCGCACGTCTTTGGCAATAATGACGCCGTGCCCGTCGAGGAGGTAGGTTGCCGGGATGGATTCAATTCCGTATTTGACGGCCAGTTTGTTTTGCCAGCCCTGGCCATCGAAGAATTGCGGCCATGTCATGTCATTTTGCTTCGTGTAACCCAGCAATTTTTCCCGGTCCTGATCCAGACTCACCCCGATGATGTCAAAGCCTTGGTCGTGATATTTTTTGTAGGTCGCCACAACATTGGGAATTTCCGCCCGGCACGGCGGACACCACGTCGCCCAGAAATCAATCAGCACCACCTTGCCTTTGTGATCGGCGATGGAAAGCGTCTTGCCATCCACGTCCTTTTCACTGAAATCGGGAAATTTGGCCCCGACCGCCAGGCTGTCCTGTATCGTTTTGGCTGATGCTTCCATCGCCTCCTGTTGTTCCAACGCGGCAACGAGGTGGGTGCCCTGAAAGTCGCTCTTGAGCTGCTGCATCAATTCATCGGCCTTGACGGTGTTTTGAAGCACCTGCGAATAGAGCATTGCCTTCATGAAGAGAATTCTCGCCACCGCATCCGTTTTTTCACCCTGGTGTTCCGCGAGCAGGATGTCGAATTGTTTAAGGTCGTCTCCCAGGGCCGACTCGGTCGTTTTGCCGGACTGCACGTCGGCCTTGATTTTGGCGACCAGCGTCTTCAGTTCGGCGGTGGGATCGTTGGTGCCTGCGGCAAACAGGCTCGAACCGGTGAACCCGATCACGGCCGCCACCAAGGCGGCCAAAATTTTGTTATTCATGGCATGATTCGTTGACCGGGCCCGCTGGCGGTCACTGATTGGGCGCGCCCCCGGGACCCGGTTGGGTTGGCTGGGTTATTTCCTGATAACCCTGCGGTGTTTGGAAGATGGATGCGTCCACGGACTGTTCCTTCGCCGAAACCAGGGTGGAGGTGACCTTCTGCCCGTTCATCTCCATTTGTGTTTTTACCACCATGCCCGGCAGGGTGCTGACATCCGGGGCCGTGCCTTTGGATATCTGGGCGATCGGCGAATTGTTCAGTTTATCCATTTGGACCTTGATATCCGCGTAGTCCGGAAAGTCTTTGGTCACCCAGACGGTTTGATTGGCGCCGTCGGGGCTGGACCAGTTATAAATTTCCGCGTTGTAGCTGCCCACCTTTTCGGCGTTGCCCGTGTCCGCAAACTGGGGGGGCGGGGCATTCGTCCCGGCACTGGCCCGTGCCTGCTTCATTTTTTCAACCATCTGTTTGATTTGCGCCCCGGGAACCTTCATGGCGGCCTTCTGATCGTGCATCAGCGTGACCGAATCGCCCGAGTTCAAATCCATGATGGTACTCATGGCTCCCTGCGGAGTGGCGGGCATGTCCACGCGAATTTTGTCGCCCTTGATCTGCGTGGTCACCGTGCCGTTAATCATCGCGCTTTCAACGGTTTGCTGCAGGACCAGGTCGGCGTGCGCGGCGACCAAGCTGACAGCCAGGCCGAGTACGATCAGGGGGCGTTTCATAATGAAGCGATGTTGCTCCGGCTTCCTGCAGAAGGAAAGCAGAAAAAATTAAGTTGGACCGGTGTCGAAGCGGAGAGGTTTATTGGCCAAACAAACGGTAGAAAGCGCTTCCGCCACCAAGGTTGTTGGTCAGAACAAAATTGGTATTCACCAGCGTTATTCCGTTGGTCAACCGGGTCCAATTGCCCGCGGACAGGTTGGTGGTGGTTTCCAGATCGATATTGGTGGCGGACGATGGCCAGGAAATGACTGCATGGTTGCTCGACCGGGCGATTTGTAATGGAACCAGCGTAACGAACGTAACGGGATCGGAACTGATGCCATTGGCCACCACCACCAGCGAATATTCGCCCAATGGCAAACCCGCCGGGAGCGCAAACTCCGTCGTCACCGGCGCGTTCCCGGTCATGACGCCGGTGCTGCTCCAGCCGTACGTCCGCGCATAAAATACACCGCCGACGGAATTGGTCATGCGCACGATCGGATAATTGCTGTCCATCTGGGCGTCGTCGCCGTAGGCGGCACCCTGGGAGATGCCGTTGAGCTGTTTGCCGGTCAAATGATACGAACCATCTGGGTTTCGAGTGATGCGGGTGATGGTGGGCTTTCCCGATGCCAAAGGTGAACCATCGGGTTGGTAAACGTAGAGTTGTTGGTCGAAATCGGCAAAGAGCACCGAGCCATCCGGGAGATCCAACATGGTGGTGCCGTAAGGAACGGCATACGCCAGCGCGGCCGAACCATCGGGGGCAATCACCTGGGTGAACGCATTTGAAACCGCATCATACTCATAAAAGCTCACCGGACCGTTGTAAGTCTGGGCCGGGCCGGTGGCGCAAAGCACCTTGCCATTCATCATCATCGCCGCCGGCGCATCGGGAGTTCCCTGTCCGTTGGGGAGGTCAGGACCGGCCGCCCAGGTGCCGGCGTTGGTGTTGCCGCTGGGTGTGTAAAAGGCGGTATGACCCGTGCCGCCGAGGAAAAAAGCGCGCCCGTCTGACAATAAAATTCCTGCTCCCAATTCTCCATTGGTGTCATACAGGGACACTGGAACATTTGCGTCGTTGAGCCACCGGTTCAACGCGGGAAGGTAGCGTTCCGAATGGGTACCGTACGGGTCAATGGTCAGGACGCTGCCGTCGGCCAATTTGACCCAGCAGGCCTCGGCTTGATCAGAACCGCGAAAAAGTCTGGGACCAGCCGACCAAACGTTCGAAGTCGGGTTGTAAGTCAAGGTGCCGCCAACGGTACTGGCGTAAACGGGTGCAATCAGCACGCTGCCATTGGGCAGCACGGTGGAAATGGCATCCGCAAACGCCTGGTTTCCATTCGCCGCCGGAGACATCTGGCTGGGATCCAACAATGCCGGAGGTACGACCGTTTCCGCCCAGGTGTTGCTCACGATATTATAAATCTCAGCGGTGGCCGTTCCCGTGCCGTACTCGCCGCCGGCAACGAAGACGTTGCCGTTGGGCAGGACGTCGGAAGCAAAATAGAGGCGCGTATCGTTCATCGGGGAGAGCGCGGACCATGTGCCGTTCACATAACTGCCGGAGGAATCCGGAGTCAACCGGTACCAGGTGTTGGATTCGTCTCCGCTCTCGGCCATCACCGTCCCGTCGGGCAATAAAAGCATCGTCCCAATGTAATCCGGCGCCGGATTGTTCAGCGGCACCCACGTTCCCACGGTCATCGCACCCAACGGAATCAACCAAACGGACAGAAGGAGCATCCATCGAAGCCAGACGGAACGTTTCCGGGATGAGCGGCAGTATTTCACAAGGTTCCCTAACCAGCGGATACGCCATTACATCCAAAAGAAATTATAAATTCAAGAAAAATGGTCTTGATGCAGCGTCTGCTTCTCTGTCCCCATTGAGTTCCCGGACCGATCGGGGTCTCCTCCGGCCGATGATGATCTCGATCAACCAGGATTAATTCACATCGCTTTGGAATGGTGATGCGGGCAGGCCGTCCAAGTTGAACAGGTTGACCTCGGGAACATTGGCCCAGCCGTAGCGCACCGCCACCGGCTTGGCCACCTGGTCACTGGTAACGACCACGGTCCGGCCGTGAATCTCAGCCTGCGCGGGAACGAATTTCCCGTCGGCACCCGCCAGGATAAATCCTTTCAGTTCGCCGCCTTTGGCCACGAGTCCTCCACCGATGTGTGTGAAATTCAAAATGACGCGGTTGCCCTTGATTTTCATGCTCTGGTAGAGCGGGCCGGAATATTCGATGTGTTCTCCATAGGCCAGCGCCCGCGCCGCCAAGGCCAGCCGGGCACCGACGGGTTGTTTGTGCGGTGGATGAATGTCATTGGCATCGCCTCCGTCGGTGATGACGGCCATGGCGGTGTTCGGCGACCTTTGCAACGTCAGGAATTGCGCCTCCCGGATGCCCGGCGTGTTGCCGCTGTAAGGAGCGATTTGCACGAAGAGAAAGGGAAAGTCTCCCTCACCCCACGCCTGGCGCCAGTCCGCAATCATGGCCGGAAACAAGGCGCGATATTGTTGTTCGCGGCCCACATTGGATTCACCTTGATACCAGATGACGCCCCGCATGGCGTAAGGCAGAAGCGGCGCGATCATGCCATTGTAAAGCACCGTGGGCGCATTGGGGCTTTGGGTGTAATCCGTGGGCGGCCAGCCGGCGTCGGCCAGCGAAACGCCTTGCCGGCACAACCATTCACCGGTGAGCGGAATGCAGTTCGTCAGTTCCCCGGCTTTGACCAACAGGCGCATCATCGGATCCGAGCCGCCCCAAAGACCGCCGTTCCCGCCGGTGTCGAGTACGCGAACCGCGATGACATTGTTGGTGGGTTTCAGCCCGCTGCCGGGGACGCGATAAATCCGCGGCACCGTATAGCCGATGGTCGCGCCCACTTCCACGCCATTCACCCAGGTGGTATCGTTGTCGTCCACCGCACCCAGATGTAGTTCTCCGTCGGAACCGTCCCAGTTCTCAGGCAAATCAAACGTCCGGCGAAACCAGAACAACCCGTCGAAATTGGGATATCCGGCGTTCTCCCAAAACGTGGGCAGTTTCATCGTCTTCCATGAACTCGTATCCAGATCGACCGCGCTCCATGGAGGATTGGCCCGCAAGCCGGTATCCACTCTGGCATACCAGACATTTTGACGGGCTACGGTCTTGCGCTCTGCTTCGGCGGGATCGGCAGCCAGTTGTTTCATTTCCGCCACCGGTTTCGCAAAATCCGGCAACTGGCTCAACCCCGCCTCACTCATCCAGGCCTCGGCCACCGTGCCACCCCACGAACTGTGAATCAATCCAATGGGCACACGGCGCGCCTGATAGAGATCCCGACCGAAGAAATAACCGACGGCAGTGAAGTTGGTCACCGTTTCCGGCGAACAGACCACCCAACTGCCCGACACGGTAGTTGCGGGAGTAAAAGCCTTGGTTTGGGCCACGAGAAACTGGCGGATTTCAGGATAATTTGCCGCGGCCGCTTCCTTTTTCCAATCGGTAATGGCCTGCTGGCCGGCGCGCGGTCCGAGCTGGCGTTCCATGTTTGATTGACCACTGCAGATCCAGACTTCACCGACCAGAATATTGGTCAGCACGATCTGGTTCCGGCCGGAAATCGTCAGGGTGCGCGGTTCGCCGGTTTTCAACGGTGCCAGGTGGACCAGCCATTTGCCGCTGGTGTCCGTTGTGGTGGAAACGGTTTGTCCGGCGAATGCCACCGTGACGCGCTCGCCCGGAGTCGCGGTGCCCCAAATCGGCACCTTCACGCCCTGTTGCAACACGGCGTTGTCGGTGAACAGCGGGTTGAGGGTGATATCGGCCTGGGCCTGGGACATTCCAAGGGCCACTGCGAACAAGCCGATCCAAAGCGAACGGTGGGTGCTCATTTTCATCACATCCTAGCCCTGTGGTGCGATTCGGTGAATAACTTTTTTTGACGACAGGTTAGGACTCCGCAGAGCTGTTCTGCAAGGCGGGCGCCCGGCTCGTTGCTATTTTAGCCATCAAGTGTTCACCTCGTTTTTTCTCGTCAGTGCTGTTGGCAGAGGCATTCGTATCCGCCGGGTAAGTTGGACGTGGACAGCCGTGTCATGCCCCCCGGACTCCGCCCAATTTGTCCAGGTGGTCGGTGACATTGGAAACTACTGGCTCAACATCAATCAACCGCCGGCGCATTAAACCGGCTCCGGCAGAATCAGTCGGCTGCGTTTCCAAACCCCAGTGCAGCGTCAGCGTCTCGGCGCGCGGACTGACGCGTTGAGTTAATGATGGTCGTCATGGTTTCCACCATTGTCACTGTGGTCTCCACCGTGGTCGCCATGATCCGGATGGTCATTGTCCACGGAATGGCCTCCTCCGCCCCGGTCTCTCCCGCCTCCCGGGAAAATACAACCGGTCGTGGAGAGCAAGGCGATGACGCATATTGCATAAAGAATCGATCTCATAGGCCGAAGCTTCCCACGGATTGAGCGTCACCGCCATGGGGTGTTACCCCCATCGAAGATTTCATGTATGGAGATGAATTCTCCCGCCACGGCGAAGGTTCAATGTTCTTTTGTCCGTTTGACCGGCTTTTTGGAGCGGGCGGCAATCCCGATGGCCTTTCGTGCCCATTCGACCAGTTCCTGTGGTTGCTCCAAAACATCTGGCGGCACTTCGTGATACGTCATCGTCATCACCTTGCCCTTCGACTCGTAAGTGAATGGCCCCATGCCGCGTGCCATGTAATCCGCCTGCGATTGGGCGTCGGTTTTGAAGAACAGCCGGCCCTCGTCCAGAATCGCGAAGAAATGTTCGCCTTGATAAAGGCCGTGCGCGCCGAACATCGCCCGTGCGCGCACATCCGGCAAGGCGCCCAACTGATCGAGCACAAATTCCTTGAACGAGTCGTCGGGCATGATCCACTCAGGCAACCCGGCGCGGAATGTCGGCCGTGTAAAGTAATCTGCCCCGGTAATCAATCATCCGCACTTTCAGGTTGTCGGCTTGCAGGGACACGGCGGTGAAGCCGGAACAGGCCTCGGCAAATTTGGTGTACCGGGTCCGGAACACCGGACGGGCCCGCGAACCGGCGCCGGAATCGAACAGGTTCACCGTGCCGGCCTGCAAATGTTGCAGGTTGTGGTCGTGGCCGTTGAAATAGGCCTGCACCTGATATTGCTTGAGGAGCGGCAGGACGTCTTCGATGAGTTCGCGCGTGTCGCCATGCCCGAGGATGCCGCCGCCGGAATAAATCGGGTGATGCCCGATGACAATTTTCCAGGGCGCGGTCGAGGCGGCCAGGGCCGCCCTGAACCACGCGAGTTGTTTGGGAACGTCCTGCGTGCTGACGTGTTCGCGATATCCCGGTTCGTGCCAGTAGCTTTTCACCATCGGCGTTGTGTCCAGATAGAAAAAATCCACGGCGGTGGCGGGGTCAATCTGCCGGGTCAGGGTGAAATAACGCGCGGGCATGTTCCAGCGTTGGCTCATCTGGCTGTAGGCGATTTGCGCGTCGCAATTGCCGCGGTAATCATGGTTGCCCAGGGCGACATGCCACGGAACCTGCAGGGAAGGGGCGTGGTAAACATTTTCAAACGAACTCTGCCATTGCGGATCGCTGGTCGAGGCCACGCCGTCTTCATAGAAATTGTCGCCGACGGAGATGATAAACTGCGGTTGGAAGGTGTTTGCGACAATGCCCATTTGCATCGCCACGTCCACCTGATCGGTCTCGCCGTGCCGCCCCCAATCGCCGAAAACCAGGAAATTCAGGCTGCCGGCCGGGGTGTCCGTCACGTCGGCGGCCAGCAGGGTGTCCGGCAGAAAGCGGCCGACCACGACCGCCTGGGTGGCTACAAAGAGAACGCGAACGAATTCACGGCGGGTTTGTTTCATAAACGGCATCAGATTACAGCGCCGCTTCCCAGCTCAAAATCAAAATCGGTGCAACCTCACAGTGCCACTTTAATTCGAATGGCTGCTGGAAGCGATGGGCGCCGTCGCGGGCGCCAGAACATTGGCGATGGAATCATCCCCTCCAGTCCATGTTGCCGGGGCGGTGTCGGAATGTTCCTTCGCGATGCCAATTGAAATCTGATGTCTCTGTTGAATCATTATCACCACAAGAATCACAAATGCCACCATGGCGGCGATGATCACCATTACTACCACATAAAGCCGAAGATGGTTCTCTTGACGAAGAAATTGTTCTTCCGGGGGGTATAGGCAAATTGGATCCACTTCCCATAAATCACCTTGGCAACACCAGAGTGAAGGAGCCCATATAATCAAACGTTCGCAATTCTTTATCTCTCCTTGTTTGGATCTGCCGCAAAACTACGCCGGTGTGCCGTCTAATGTCTTGCTTTCCGCTTCACCGTTCCGGCTCGCATCCCCGGCCTGGCGGGCGTTCGCGCGCTCCACAATTTTGCGGTACGTCGCCAGCGCCAGCAACGGCCAGGCGTTGCGGTACATGTCGTATTTTAAATAAAACACCTTCGGGAAACCCGTGCCGGTGGTCTCATGTTCCGTCCATGAACCGTCAGGATTTTGGGTGCGGGTCAGATATTCAATGCCGCGCTTGAGATGCGGATTCTCCGGGTCGTCGAAGGCGCACAGGCCCATCACCGCCCAGGCGGTCTGCGACGCCGTGCTCGGTCCGCGTCCTTTGAAGACCGGGTCGTCGTAGGTGTTGCAGCGTTCGCCCCAGCCACCGTCGTCGTGCTGGACGCTTTCGAGCCAGTCACGCGCCTTCAACAGCCACGACTGCTGCATGTCCAGGTTCAACGCGCGCAGACCGCGCAGCACCTGCCACGTGCCATAAATATAATTCACGCCCCAACGGCCGTACCAGGAACCGTCGGGTTCCTGCTGTTCGCGGATGTAAGTCAGCGCCTTCTTCACCCGCGCATGGCCCACCCGGAAATTTTCGTACCCGAGCAGTTCCAGGATGCGCGCGGTGATGTCGGCGCATTCGGGGTCGAGCATCGCGTTGTGGTCGGCGAACGGGACCTTTTCGAGGATGTTCTTGGTGCAATCCTTGTCGAACGAGGCCCAGCCGCCATCCTTGCATTGGAACGTCAACATCCAATTCATGCCCCGCCGGAAACATTCGTCGCGCCGGCCGGGATCGTCGGTGGGAATTTTGCGGAGCGCCAGCAACACCATCGCGGTGTCGTCCACGTCCGGGTTCCATTGGTTGTTGAATTCAAAGACCCAGCCGCTCGGTTCCACGCGCGTGGGATTTTTGTGGTACCAATCGCCCAGGATGCGGATTTCCCGGTCCATCAGCCAGGTCGCGCATTTCTTCAAGGCGGGATGATTTTCCGAAATGCCGGATTCGTGGAGGCAGACCGCGACGATGGCCGTGTCCCACACCGGCGAGAAGCACGGCTCGATGCGCACGCTGTCGGCGGTTTCATGCTCCAGCTTCTTCAATTCGTGCGTCGCGCGGATGACCTGCGGATGGTCATCCGGGTAGCCCAGCGCCTGGAGCGCGATGAGGGAATTGAGCATGGCGGGGAAAATTGCCGCCAGCCCGTCGGAATGCTCGAACCGTTCGAGCATCCATTGTTCGCACCGCCGCAGCGCGGTTTTGCGGAAGGGATGGATTCTATGCTCGGCAAACCATTCCGCGAACTTGTGCAGCCGGTCGAGCCACAGAAAGAAATTCCGCCAGGACACCGCTTCCGGGTCGGGCGCAAGGGCGAGGTCGCGTTCGTGCAAGCCTTCGGGATACAGTTCGTCCAGGTCCACCTTGGCCGGGCGGGTGGGTTTGAAATGGTTGATGATGGCCAGCGGCACGAGCATGGCGCGCGACCAGTTGCTCATGTCCCAGAAATGCACGCCGAACCATTTGCCCAGCAACATCACCTCGCAGGGGATGGTCGGCACGTATTCCCACGAATACAGTCCAAGCAACGCGAGGTACAACTTGGCAAAGGTGTTCATGCGCGGCACGCCGCCCAGATGCAGCGCCATTTCACGCGCCCGCAGCATCCGCGGATCGGTTTCCCGGACTCCGGCCAGTTTGAGGGCGAGATAGGCCTTGATGGTGGCGTTTACCTCCGACGGACCGCCGAGATAAATGTTCCAGCCGCCGTCGGCCAATTGCATGGAAAACAGGTGATTGACCGCCTTGCGTTGCCACTCGGGATCAACCTTTCCATTCCAATGATGATACGCCACCGTGTCGGACACGAGCGTGGAATCCACCATCAATTCGCCGACCCAGTAACCCTCGGGCTTTTGGAGGCTCAGCAGGTGTTCCTGCGACCGCAGAATCGCCGTTTCAATCTCTCTCTCAAATTCCGTCTGAAGCCGGGCCGCCCGCGGCGACTGCGTCGTCTGAACCCTTGATTCACTTTCAGTCAACACACGCAAATTCTGTAGCGTTCCGGCGGGGCTGTAAAGGAATTTAAGAGGCCGGCCAGCGGGCTGGAGGACCGGTCCCGCAACATCCTCCGTCCCAGGCATACTTTCAGGTTTCAACCTCTCCGCCGGGTCGCACGCGTGCTCCGCAGCCTGTTCTGCGGATACATTAATTAATCACTTCTGCCTTGACTTGTTCAGGCGGTGCGATAACATCGTCTTATCGAAGGAATCAGCCTACGAAAACAAGCTTTAAAACCCTGATCCTCCTGCCGGCGCTGATGACCGGTCTCGGCCTGATGCTGGCTGGCCGCGCAGCGGCGCAACTGACCATCACTCTATCCGGAACAAATGTTGTCTTGACGTGGCCGACCAATGACGGCGGATTCATTTTGGAATCCGCCACGAATCTGGTTTTACCGGTGAACTGGACCGCCATCGGCGGGCAGAACGCCGTGACCAATCCCATTTCCGGCACACAACAGTTTTACCGGTTAATCCCTCCGGGCATGGCACTCATCCCGGCAGGGTCGTTCACGAACGGGGACACTTTGGATGGCGAGACCGATGCGATTCCCGCGACCGTTTATGTGTCGGCCTTTTACATGGACACGAATCTGGTGAGTTCCAATCAATGGCAGTCGGTCTATACCTACGCCACGAACCAAGGGTATGCTTTTGTGAATGCCGGTTCAGGCAAGGCGACGAACTATCCAGAGGAACTGGTGGACTGGTATGACTGTGTGAAGTGGTGCAATGCGCGGTCAGCGCAGGCACGTTTGACGCCGGTATATTACACAGATACGAACTTGACGCAGTTGTTTACCAGTGGCGACAATGGCACGACGGTGTATGCGAACTGGGGGGCGAATGGGTATCGGCTGCCGACGGAAGCGGAGTGGGAGAAGGCGGCGCGTGGCGGGTTGAGCGGGCAGCGGTTTCCGTGGGGCGATCTCATTTCGGAAACAAATGCCAACTATTATCCTGGCTCCACCAATTCCTATGATTTGGGCGGGACGCAGATTTATGGAACCGGGGCGTCTCCTTGGACGAGTCCGGTGGGAGCATTTCCGGCAAACGGGTATGGCTTGAATGACATGGCTGGGAATGTGTGGGAGTGGTGTTGGGACTGGTATGCCGGGCCGGCTTATCCGGCCGGCAGTCCGTATTTGGGAGGCACCGATCCACACGGGCCGGTCGGACCGTTGAGCGACCGTGTGCGGCGCGGCGGCAGTTACTTCAACGTCGCCTCCTTCGCGCGGTGCGCGTGTCGCAACGACGCCGTCCCGTACGTCGCCAGCAGCAGCATCGGCTTTCGTTGTGTGAGAAGGCCTTAGTTTTTGCTCTTTTACGCTTTAACCCTATTGAACTGGCAAGCGTAAGGGTTTGGAGCAAAGCCAGCGCTGAGGAAGGATCCCACTACGCTTCCCTAAATCCGCGAAAACGCCGGTTGAAATTTAGTTTTGTGGCGGCAAACCCGGAGGCAACCAGCATTCATGGGCCAAGCAGCGCGCGATAGAAGCGACACGGCAACGCCGTGTCAATTGAGTTGGTCAAAGTAAAGGGCGGGGTGTTGGTGCAGACGCTGGTCCAGTTTGCCAGGTCCGTTGAAACCTGGACGATGGTTGACTGATACGGAGACGGCATGGTAACGGCGACCTGGATGCCGCCGTTCGTAACGGCAGCCGCCAATTCAGGTACGGGTTGGAAAGCCAGTCCAGTAGGCTGGTTCAACCCGGAAGCAAAATTGCTTCGCACGCCGCCCGGTGTAAATTCATAAATGTTGCCGCTGAGATTCGCAGCAAACAGATCCCCCACGCTGTTGAAGGCTAGTCCAATAGGAGCACCTAATCCTGTGGCGAAAATACTTTGCGTTCCATCCGGCGCGATTTCAGTGATCTTTCCGCTATTATTATCCGCTGCAAACAGGTCGCCCGCGCGGTCAAAGGCCAGTCCCCAAGCACCGGCTAATCCGGGCGCAAAGGTAGTTTGCGTGCCGCTTGGCGTAATTTCAATGATGCTGCTTCCATTTCCGGTTGCCACATAAAGGTTACCTGCACTGTCAAAGGTCAGTCCATAAGGAGCACTCAACCCGGAGGCAAAGGTGCTTTGTACTCCACCCGGCGTGATCTTGGTGATGGTGCCGCTGACGTAATCCAACACAAATAGGTCGCCTGTGTTGTTAAACGCCAGTCCAATAGGAGTGCTCAACCCGGAGGCGAAGGTGGTTTTGGCTCCGTCCGGCGTGAATTTATAAATGTTGCCACTGCTATAATCCGCCGCAAACAGATCTCCACTGCTATTAAAAGCTAATGCATCAGGCTGATTTAGCCCGGAGGCAAAGGTGGTTTGCACACCGTCCGGCGTAACTTCATAGACGTGGCCGCCTTCAAAATCCGCCACAAACAGATTCTGGGCCTGCGCACTGACGGCCAACAGCAACGCCGCCACGGCGCAGAGCGCTGTATTGATTGAATGGTAAAAAGTATTCATGGGCCAAGCATTGCGCGATAGAAACGACCCGGCAAGGTCGTGTCAATTGAGTTGGTAAAAGTGAAGGGCGGGGTGTTGGTGCAGACGCTGGTCCAGTTCACCATGTCCGTAGAAACCTGGACGATGGTTGAATAATTCGGAGGCGGCATGGTAACGCCGACCTGGATGACGCCGTTGGTAACGGCAGCCAGCAATTCAGGCGAGGGCTCAAAAGCCAGCGAACTCTGTTCGTTCACTCCGGAGACAAAGGTGCTTCTGGTTCCGTCCGGGGTAAATTCATAAATGTTGCCACTACCATAATCCGCCTCAAATAGGTTACCCGCACTGTTGAAGGCTAATCCATTAGGTAGATTCAACCCTGAGGCAAAAGTGCTTTTGACTCCAGCTGGCGTAAACTTGTAAATGTACCCGTCATAATCCACAACAAACAGGTTGCCTGCGTTGTCAAAGGCCATCCATCCTCCTACATCCACCAAGCCGGAAGCAAAGGTGCTCTGCACGCCGCCCGGCGTAAATTCATAAATATTGCCACTGCCATCCACTTCAAACAAATCGCCTGCACTGTTAACGGCCAGGCCGCCGACAGTTGGCAGCAGATTAGAGGCAAAGGCGGTTATCACTCCACCCGACGTAACCCGATAAATGTTGCCGTTGGCAGACGCTACATAGGCACCCCCCATACCATCCAAGGCGATGCTAACAGGCAACTCGAACCCGGAAGCAAAAGTGCTTTGCACTCCGCTCGGTGTAAATTTATAGATATTGCCGCTGCCTTCATCCGTCTCAAAAAGATTGCCCGCGTTGTCAAAGGCAATCTCAGTGGGACTATACAACCCGGAGGCAAAGGAGCTTCGTACTCCGCCAGGCGTGATTCTGGTGATGGTGTCGGTGTATGGGGGATAATTGACAAAATTCCCCACAAACAGATTCTGGGCCTTCGCACTGACGGCCAATAGCAACGCCGCCACGGCGCAGAGTGCTGTATTGATTGAATGGTAAAAAGTATTCATGGGCCAAGCAGTGCGCGATAGAAACGACCCGGCAACGTCGTTCCCATTGGGTCGGTAAAAGTGAAGGGGGGAGTATTGGTGCAGACGCTGGTCCAGCTCATCAGGTCCGTTGAAACCTGGACGATGGTTGAATAATTCGGAGGCGGCATGGTAACGGCGACCTGGATGACGCCGTTGGTCTCGGCAGCCACCAATTCCGGCGAGGGCTGGAAGGCCAGTCCATAGGCAAAATTCAATCCAGAGGCAAAAAGACTTACTGCTCCGCTGGGCGTGATTTTAAAAATGTTGTGGTAATCCGCTACAAACAGGTTGCCCGCGCTGTCAAATGCCAGTCCTGCGGGGTCATAAAACCCTGAGGCAAAGATGGTGTTGGTTCCGTCCGGCGTGAATTCATCAATATAGCCATAAAAGGAATCTGCCACAAACAGGTCGCCAGCACTATTGAAGGCCATTCCCATAGGAAGGTCCGCCACCAAAGAGGAAAAGGTGGTTCGCACTCCACCCGGTGTATATTCGTAAATGGCAGTACTGATGTAATTCGCCACAAACACATCGTCCGCGCTGTTGATGGCGATAGCATCAGGATAAGATAACCCATCGGAGGCAAAAGTGCTTGGTGTTCCGTCCGGCGTGATTTTAGTGACAGTATCGGAAGGGCCATCCACCGCAAACAGATTGCCTGCGCTGTCAAACGCCAATCCCCGAGGCTCGTACACCGGATAGGCAAAAATGCTTTGCACTCCAGCCGGCGTGATTTTGGTGACGTTGTTGTCAAGGTAGGTGCCGTAGATGCTATTATAGTCATTCCCCACGTACAGATTGCCCGCCTTGTCAAAAGCCAGTCCACTGGGCCAGGTGAAACCAGTGGCAATAGTGGTTCGTACTCCATCTGGCGTATATTCGTAAACATTGCCGCCTTCGAAATCTGTCACAAACAGATTCTGCGCCGGCGCGCTGGCGGCCATCAGCAGCACGGCTCCGGCACAGACCACTGCACCGAATACACGGCGTACAGCCCGATGGAATGAATTGAACTGCGCTCTCATGGCGACTGCCTCATTGCTGAATAATATGCGTTTTACCATGCAAAGAAGGCGTGTCAACCGGGATGACCAGCAGCATTCATTCCAGCCCGGCGAGCCGGATTTCACTGCGTTTGAGCTTATCCCGCAAATCGGAGCTTAAGACCGGCAAAGTTTCACAATCAAAACGATTATATTCGCCTGATTTAGGGTGGTGGTGCGCTTTGAATTCCATGGGGTGTTCACCTGATTGTGGGTCTGCCGGTAAAAGGCGTAACCTTGATAAGTGAACGAAAATGGACCAAGCCAACCCACATTACAACTGCCAGAAACAGGCAAGTCGTATTGGGTTCAATGCCATGGTTACCGGTGTCTGGCGGTTATTGACGAAAAGGGCAAATGGAGAGCTTTCTTTACCGGAAAGGAACTAAAGGACGTTGTTAATGTCGTTGACGCTTGCTGAATCAATCAAGGCGCCAATTCTTTACAGGCCCCAAACGCGGTCAGCGACGTAAATCGTTCATTGAACTGATCAAACGCTGTGGTGAATAAAACCGATTATCTTTCCCGCCTCCAAGCGGCGATAACACAATTACACAATTGTGGCGCGACCTGGTGCAAATCTGTCTATGTGGAAGAAGTTTCGCGTGGTGAGGTGACTTGGAGTGGTGATGTTGAAGTATTCGACCTGACGGGGCATCCCAAGGCCAGACGCTGTTACGGGTGGGCGCATGGCGAGCCGGAGGCGTTTGTTGGCATTCTTGAAGTTTCACCGGTTACCGATGCTTACACAGCGGTCAAGGTTGGGCTTTCCGGCCAAATCAAAAAGGCGAAGAAGAAAAAATGATGAGGAACCAGTTAAAATTAGGTGACTGCCAATTTGGGTGGACTTTGGCGCAAGTTCGTGTTTAATGAATGGCGCCATGAATACGTCCCTCGTGAAATCAGTGCCGCAAGGTGATTTTGTGGAAGTCAGCGTTTTAGTGCAGGACTGGGAAATCAAATTTCAAATGTTGGTCAGCGAAAAAAGGCCCATCAAGTACGACATGTACCCCATGCCAAATATTCCGGACGAATTTAAGAACCGGCTCACCCAGCAGGGCTATCGCGACCTGATTTTGGAAAGCGACCAGTGGCAGCACTTCCTGGTTCCAAATTCAAATTAAGTCAGCCTTCATCCGGATGGCGGGTGCATGACTGCTGCCAGCCCTCCTCAATTATTACTTTGATCGTCCCGGCTGTGGGAAAGCGTGTGGATGGCGAACAGCGTCCGGGTTTCGCCGTTTAAAAGCAGTTTCCTTGTGGAAGCCCAAAAAATGTAGGCGTCAATATCCACCTCCACCTCCCGCACGATAATTCCTCTGGCCGTAAAATCCTTCAGCATCTCCCGATGCTGCTTGAGCCACACATTATGGGAGGACCGCATGTCCGGGCATAACTTCTGCCACTGCGGCCATTGCCTGCGCTTGAACAACGGGATGACACCCTGGGTTCTTATCGTGTTTTTCACGGTGGGTTTGGAGCGGTGAACACGCCCACCATGAAATACGCAAACGAAAGGCATGTCAAACGCAGACAGCTTGTCCGGTGGTTCGGGGTATCCCGGCGCTGGTAATCGGGTCTATGCTGGGTTCAGCGTTTTCGGTGGAAATTATTTCATGGTTGGCTAGAATATTTCCGTGTTGTTGATCATGACCAACAAATCCAAGCAGTTGCTCCGCATCAGTTACGTGGGGCACGTGCAACGGGAGGATTTTCGGGACAACTTCGCCGACCTGACGGAACAACTGGCCGAATTGTCACCGGGCTTTCGCCTGCTGACGGACCTGGACCGGTTGGAATCCATACATGTGGACTGTTTGCCGGACGTTGGCCATATGATGGACCTCATCGGGCAGGCGGGCGTGGGTTCCGTGGTGCGCGTCATCCCTGACCCGACCAAGGACATGGGCTTGAACATCCTGAGCATCTTTCATTATCCGCCACATCTAACCATAGTGACCTGCCAAAGCACCGTCGAAGCCTTTCAGAAACTCGGCCTTTAACGGATCGCATGCGTCATTTGAAGTCATCTTCCTTTGTCCAGCGTTTCAGATTTCGTTTCACGGTTTCAGAATTCGTGAACCCGTTGGGTTGATGGCATATTGAAGGTGAATCATGCCGGGAATTTGATCGTTGTAAGGCGCAATTAACTCGATACTAATGCGTCCGTATGCCTGACCATTTCTCAATTTAACAAAAAAACGACGTGGATGGGTTGAACCGCGCTGCCCTCCTTTAATTTGTTGTGGCCGTTCTGGATATTGAAATATTGGTGAGTAGCCTCCTACCGGAGCAAAATACATGGATGAGAAAGCATCATTTTCCTGCAATAGTCCGCCGTCTATTACATCAATTCCACTCGACCAATCGTACAGTTGACCATCAATAGCTTTTATCTGGTATTTTATCCAAACTTTAAGATCGCCTTCGCCGGATTCGGCTATAGTGCCTCTCATTAAATCGATGATGTACGACCGTCCATCTGGCACAACGTGAAAGCGCTTCTCTCCAATAATTAGTTGCTCATGGATGTTAGTCTTCCACATTTTGAAAACTATTGGGCTTTTCTGATTGGCGGAAAACCTTTCAGATGTGTTATATCCGAATCCACGCTTTGTCTTCGGTTCCAACTCGTAGCCTGTTTTCTGCATTTTTATTGTTAGGTCGTCGCCGCTGGCATTAAGGATTGAAAATTTGCCGCTGGCATCACTAACAGCACTTACTTTTGGAAAACGACTGTCAAAACCCAACGTGTCAGTTACGTACCAGGTGCGGGTATTTCCACTGATTGTAACCCCTCCAAGTGGGTTTCCATCCTGATCTATTACTAATCCCCAAAAATTGATTGCGGTGTTTTTATTTTCCACGAGGGTTTGAAACTTTTCTTGCATGGAGACAGAATTGGTTTGTGTCGATATTGTGGCTGCAGCCGTCGTAGAAGTTCCGATATTTGTGTTTATTTGCTGTTTAACTGCGCGAGAGGCCAAAACATCCTGTTCGGATACAGTATTTGCGTTTGAAATTTGCGCCGCTACGGACGGCTTTAAATATATTTCCCTGTGGTAGAACCAGAGAGTCAGAACGGCCAGACAGATGGCACAAAACAAAATAAATTTAATAATAGGCTTCATTGTAAGAGTCCCATTTGGTCTAGTAATGTGCTCCAGAATGTCGTCAGGTCCATATTATCAGAATTAAATTGTGCACTGTGGCCTGCATGAGTATTTCCAAAATCGAATGTCGCATCTAAATCTAGTTGATTTGGTTCGCCAAGTGAGAGAAATGCCCCTTTGACATTAGCCTGTTCACCCAGCCCGTAACAAAAGGCCGTAGCACAATAGGGCAAAATAACATACGTATCGCGCAAAAAATCAAGTTCGGAGCCACCGTAAAAGAATTTATTGAGGATGGAATCATAAGAAAACCCTGCTTGGTTGTCTGGCTTGAAATCTTCATCCACTTCCCAGCGTGCCAGGGCATAATCCCGCTCGTTGAAAAAGTTAATGTACTGGCCAGCGCCCGCCGTTCCGTTGTAGTAGCATGGTGCGCCATTTGTATAATAACTCGCATAGTAGTTTGGCGCATGGGAGTTGTAACCGATGTGTAGATAATTGAGGTTATTGGTGCGAACTTCAGTTGTCGGGTCATATGCATGCGAGGCCACTGCAGCTTGCATGGCTATGTAAGTGTTGACGACCTGATTCGGGCCAGACAGGCGCAACGCTTCACCCGCCACCACGTTACCCATACTGTGAGCAAACATATAGACATGTCCCGGATATTCACCGTTGAGATTATTTAGAAGGCCGAGCAATCCTAGGCCAGAAGACCATGCATTGTATTCACTGTTGTCAAAATTGTCTGCGTCAAAAATCCCGCTGATTATTCCCGAAAAACCATAATCTGTTGGCCATTGGAACGCACCGAAACGTCCTTTGTAACCCTGCCAGTAAAGGCGTTTGAACGCGGTCTCGGCGAATGCATCCTTTTCCCACGGCGCCAAATTCCAGCCGTGCACGAAGAGGATGTAATTGTTTTCCGCCGGAATGGAAAAGTCATAAGAATACGGCAAAGTCACCCGGCTCGCCCTGGCCGCAGGCGGAGAATTTGGATCATTCCCCACCGTCCAGCGCTCATACATTTCTTTCACGTCTTGCAGTTTCAAGCAGAGCGGCTGGCTCTCCGCCAGTTTGGTTGCGCCGTCGTTCTTGTAAATGGAAATCACCAGCTGGCCGCTGCCGCGGCTCACCGCGTCAAAAAGCAGATGAGCAACCGGCTGATTGGTCGTGACACCCGCCTTGGCCCAAAAGTTTGATGGGAAGATGAAGGGATTATTCTGCGTGAGCACATTCCGGTGCGCCCATTCGATGACGTGCGTGCCGTAATTGGCAACCTGTTGCTGCGCGGTGTCATAGTCCACAAGGTAGCGCGCCCCGCCGTCCGCTTCCGCGGCCTGGAAGAATTGGATTTTCGGGTCGCCGGTCACATCTTTCCATTCCAAGGCCAACAGGAATGTGCCGTCCAGTAATTCCCGGGTGATACCTTGCGTATTGACCCACAACCGCGTGTAATCCTCCAAATCCCGCGTGCAACTGATGGCAAGATTATCCGCGTCCGAGCCGCCGGACGGATCCAAATCCGCGTAATCATCAATGCCGGAATCAAAGCCATCGTAATCGTTATTGACCCAAAAGCGATACGGCTTGTCCGTGCTGGTGGCATCCGCCGCGTCAAAGGTCACGTTCCCATCGCGGTCGGTGTCCACGGCCAGTTGTAGCTTCACTTCATCGGCCTGTACGTCGAAGGTGTATTCCCAATAACGATGCACGCACGTGGCGACCGGCGTCGCATCCACGTTTACACCGGCCGGACCTGACACAATTGTTTCGCCCCAGAACGCGTCATCATCTTCATTGGTAATTCCGCTGTTGACCAGCGTCTGGCCATTGATTTGCAACCATTCTGGCGGCAGCGGTAAATCGCCATACCACCACCATGGATCGGTATTCATCAGGTAGCCAAAATTAGCAAGACAATAGCCAAATTCAGCACGGGTTGGGTCTGATACGTCCAAGGCAGTTGCTCGAACCAGATACAGATTGGTTGCTCCCGTTACGGCCCGTCCCTGCGGTTTGATCATCACCCGTGTTTGCGTCTGATCTGTCCAAGCTGTCTGGACAAGACCATTATAAGAGCTAAAGGCAATCCGCAAATTGGCGTATTCCCAAGGCGGAGAAATCAAATTTTCATCCGGCGGTAGATTTTGATTGTAAGTGGATGTGAAGTTCTCAGGGTCGCCCGGCCCCAAAAAAGAGTCTTCGACGTCGTGCCATTTTCCGCCCTGGTTATAAACCCAGCCAACCGAATTATATTCAATAAAATATGAGCCATCCGCCCAGCGAGCGTTTTGATGTTGTTGTCCCGAGTAACTCATCAATCCCACTGTCACTGGCTGGGGTTGGCTGAATTTTAACGATGTGACCGGCGCGCCGGTGGTGCCCGGGGAATGAACCTCCACATCAAAATCCGCCGTGCCTCCGTCATTCACCGGTACGTTGTCAGCCTGCCATGACCCGTCGCTGTTCATCATTGCCTGCGTGCCATTGACCCATACTTCATAACCCGAACCGCTCACCGTACCGGTCAAGGTCACCGCCGGGAGGTTCAACTGGGAGTCCGACAGCGGGTTTACCGTCACGGCCACGGGGCTTTTGAACACGGTCAGGGTCATCGTGCCCTGGTTTCCCACTGCGCTCGTGGCGGTCAGCGTGATCAGGTTAGTGCCGTCGCTCAACGGCAGGTCTTGCACCCATACTTTCCCGTCGCGTTCCACCAATCCCGGTACCGTGTTGCCACCGATGGTGGCGTTCACGGTCGCCGTGGGATCACTCACCTGCGCCTGCAAGGTGAAACTGTCACCGCTGATTTGGGTTCCGTCCTGCGGCCAGATTACTGTTAATACCGGGGGATTGATGGCGCCGGAAAAATCCAGCGCAAATCCGGCGCTCGCCGTGGTGGTGTTGCCGGCCAGATCGGTCGCATGGACCGTAATGGTGTTCAAACCATTGGCCAGGGCAACATCGTAGCATTGAAACCAGTTGGTGATGAATTCAAAAAGATTGGTGTCGTAGAACCGGTCAGTCGTATAAGCAGCACGATTCGTCCAGACGCCGGCGGAGTTGCTGACATCAAACGTCAGCGCGCCCAGAGATTCATTGGCATAACCTTGCAATTGGATCATCGGCTGACTGACCGTGCTGGTTGTGGGGTTGGTGATGGCAATCACCGGCGGCACCGTGTCCAGAATCAACTGCGCGTTCAGCCAGGTTTGATGGGCATCAACCGACCGCCCGCGCAGCCCGACCAGGATATTATAATTTCCATCGCCGGCATTCAGGTTCACCACCACGTTTGAGGAATAGGGTTGCCAGTTGGCATCGGCAAAGTTGGTGTCGTTGACGAGAACTGCCTGGTAGAACGGCACGCCTTCCTGGAGGTTGATCGTACCGGAAGTAGTGTTGCCATTGACATATTCCTTGGTGAAATTCAACGAGAACAGAATGAGGTTGGGGTCAATGCCGTTTTGATAATCATAGAGCAGCGTGTTGCCTTGGCTGTCCAGATTGGCATCCGACAATGCCAATGTTCCGAAGTATTCCCAAAGCCACCAGTCGGGCGTCACATTCCCGTTCCCGGTCACTCCGGTCCAGTCCCGCGCCCAAATGAACAGGGTGTTGGTACGATCCAGCAACGGCACCGTGAAAGGCATCGTTACCGGATTGGTCGGCCAGACTTCCGACTCAATCGCCCAGTTTGTCAGTGACAAATCTGTCTTGCTCCATACTTCATAAACTTCATTGGTCGCGCCGTTTAAAGTCAAATATGCCAAACCATTAGACGCGGCATTGATTTGCAGCGATAACGAGCTGGTCTCTTGGCCGTGAAGAAAACACAATCCAACGATCAATCCGATGGCGGCCAACCCCCCGGTCAGAATCCTCCTGAATGCTTTCATGGTTTCGTATTCATGGGTTTCCGTCCTGTTGACCAGGATGGGCATGCTTCGAGCGCTGTCCCCATGTTGAAATCACCAGTCTTGCGTGGAAGACAGCGGGGCGAAGCGACAGATGATCCTGGTCGGTTTAGGTTTTACATGAAACTGGTTTTGTAACTTCTGAGTTCCGTTCCGGTTTTACGCCGTCCGCTAAAATATGCAAAAGATTTTTAAGAAAATCTCATCTCCTATTTTGTCACGATCAAAGCAGGGTTTGTTGAGCCGTCTGGCTAATTTTCTCTCTCCATCAGGCGAAAGGCGCAAACCGAATCTGCTGATTTCCGGCAAAGGAGCTTCGGAAACGAGCGGGTGGCATTAGATATAACCACACCCGCGATTGCCGCTGGCATGGACAGGGCAAGTGTGCTAACGTACCGCCGTTCAAATGAATAGACCCCGAATTCGATTCCTGCCCAAAATCCGCCCGGCGGCAAAGACGGATGCCAAAGACAAGAACCTGGTCTGGGTTCAGTGCGATCAATACCGATGCCTGGCTTATGCGGGCGCGGCTGGTAAATGGATAAATTTCTATACCGGCAAGGAATTAAGAGGACGTTTCAAAGTGATTGGATGATGCGTAGTGGGTCAATGGGCGAGCGCATTTTTCACAAATAGCACGATAATCGTCACCAGAACTCCGCCCCAAACCCAGGGAATAAACGGTTCAAATTTTTTTATATCAATTTTCATTTTTTCCTTTGTCTCCGCCATGGTCGGCGCTCAAGCCGCAATTTCTGGCAGCACTTGGCGCAATTCTGATGCCAATTGCAAGGGTGGCCAGACCGGGAGGAATATGGGTTGTTGGTCGCGAGCCTGGAGGTGTTTCGAGGCAGGTAAGA
Organism: Verrucomicrobiota bacterium; assembly: GCA_050010675.1. Taxonomy (GTDB): domain Bacteria; phylum Verrucomicrobiota; class Verrucomicrobiia; order Limisphaerales; family UBA11358; genus UBA11358. The sequence goes on from JBEKKN010000024.1 coordinate 26,695, forward strand.
GTGCTACAATAGCCGTTGACCGGCTGGTTTGGCTGGCTTTCCACACCGGCTTTACCGGGGATTTGCAAGAGCTTTTGAATGTGCTTCCTGTTGGGAATGTTCCGTACGTTCATTATTCGCCCTTTGCTGGGCTGCTTTTTCGAGTGCGCTTTTCAATTTGCCGGTGTCCACGGGTTTGGAAAGGTAATCGTCCATTCCCGACGCCAGGCACAGTTCGCAGTCGCCTTGCATGGCATGGGCGGTCATCGCAATGATTCGCGTGGGAGTCAGGTTTTGGCTCCTTTCCAATTCGCGAATTTTTTGAGAGGCCTCGTAACCATCCATCTCCGGCATTTGGCAGTCCATCAGGATAATGCTGTATTTTCCCCGTTGCCAGGCTTCAACGGCTTCCAGCCCATTGCCCACAACCTCCACGTTGTAACCGAGTTTTTTGAGCTGTTGCACCCCGACCATCTGGTTGATCTTGTTGTCTTCGGCCAGGAGGACGCGCATATCCTGGGGCGCCATGGGTAATGTGGTTTCCCGGGCGCCGTTGGCCAATTTAGAGGGCGCCTCGGCTCCATTCACCGGCGAGGCGGATGGCTTTTGTCTGGCGAAGGGAAGGGTGAACCAGAACGTAGAGCCTTGTCCCGGACTGCTGGTGACGCCGATGGCTCCGTCCATCAATTCAACCAGCTTGCGGCAAATGGCCAGCCCCAAACCCGTACCGCCGAATCGACGCGTCGTGGACGTGTCCGCCTGGGTGAAGGATTGAAACAATTTTTTCTGAGCATCCGTTGACAGGCCGATGCCGGTGTCGCGGACGGCAAAACGCAATTCAACCCCTTTTTCCGTTTCGTTGAGTTGAGCAACTTCCAGGCAGACTTCGCCCTGTTCGGTGAATTTGACGGCGTTGTTGAGCAGGTTCAACAGGATTTGCCGGAGCCGCGAAGGATCGCCCACCGTGCGGGTGCAAACGTCCTGAGGGATCAAGAGGTTTAGAGCCAGCCCTTTGCTTTTTGCCCGGGGCAGGAGCAGTTCGACGCAATGTTTCATCGTTTCAACCAGGTCAAAATCCAATTTCTCAAACGTCATCTTGCCCGCCTCAATTTTTGAAAAATCGAGGATATCATTGATGATGGACAACAGGCTGTCGGCGCTGATTTTGATGGTGTTGGCAAATTCACGCTGCTCGGGCACCAGAGGGGTGTCGAGCAACAGTTCGACCATGCCGATAACCCCGTTCATGGGGGTGCGAATTTCATGGCTCATGTTGGCGAGGAATTCACTTTTCGCCGTGCTGGCGACGAGTGCGGCCTCGGCCATTTTCTGCGTTTTTTCCGTCGCGACCGTCAACAATTCATTGGCGGACACCAGTTCGGCGTTGGTGGCTTCCAATTCAACGGTGCGTTCGTGAACCATGTTCTCCAGGTCATTCAACCGGAGTTTGGCCTGATGATAGAGCCGCCATTTCTCAGTCATGGAAATGGCCAGTTGCAACACTTCAACATTGTCAAACGGCTTTTTCAGAATGATCAACCGGTCGGAATAGCCGAGTTTTTTCAACATCTCTTCCCACGAATAATCCGAATAGGCGGTGCAGATGACGACTTGCAGATCGGGATACTTTTGCCAGATTTTTGCCGTGGTTTCAACGCCGTCCCAACCGGGTGGCATCCGGACATCCACGAACGCCATGGCGTATGGATGATCGTCCTGAAGACTTTTCTCGATTAAATTCAACCCTTCCTCCCCCTGATACGCGGAATCGATCTGAAATTCCGGCAGTTCAATTTGCGGCGCGTCGTTTCCGAACAACGCGGCTTCCACTTCTTCCATATTATTGGGCGGAGCTTTTGGCCGGGCCAGAATGGCGCGAAAATCCTCGTGGATGGCCTTGTTGTCGTCGATGACCAGAATCCGATGGTTTTTTTCCGGGTTGATGTTCATGCGTTTGCAGGTGCGCGTTGGATGGGCAGTTCGAATATGAAGGTGGCGCCTTGTCCCGGACCTTCACTGGAAGCGGCGAGGCTGCCGCCCATTTCTTTTGCCGTCAGGGCGCTGCTGTGCAGACCGAAGCCATGTCCGTTTTTCCGGGTGGTGAATCCGTGGTTGAAAATCCGGGTCAGGTTCTCCTTGGGAATGCCCACGCCATTATCGGTGACCGATATGCTAATCCGGCCATTGCCACTCGCCACCCGCAGGATGATATGCCGGTCCGTTTTTCCGGAGTCACTGCAGGCATGTTTGGCATTGCGGACGATGTTCACCAAAATTTGCAGCACCTTGTGCTTGTCCATCAACACCGGGGGCACTTCGGAATATTCGCGCAACACCTTGACGTCGTGACGCTCCATGGAGCCGGCGTTCATCCGCACGGCGTCCTCCACCAGATCCACGATGGGCAACGACTCAAGAACGCCGGAAGTCTTCGCATAGTTTTGTTGCATGGCAACAATGTCCTTGATGTGCTCGATGTTCTTTTGCAGCCGGTCCAGTTTGTCCAAAGCAGTGGTTTGTTCGCCGGTCAGATGTTCTGCCAGTTGCGCCAGATATCCGGGCAACTGTTTGCCTTTGGGATCGCTGGTCATGAAATGACCCAGGTCCGCCGCGTGCTCCTGCAACAACGCGGCGATTTTGGACAGGTTGGCGGCTTTCGACTTCCTGAGGATGTCGGTGACACAAGCGGACGCGACATTGACGCTGTTAAGCACATTGCCGACATTGTGAAGGACACTGGTGGCCACTTCCGCCATCCCCGCCTGGCGCGAGGTTTCCAGAAGCTGCTTGTGAATTTGATCCAGCTTGGCTTCGGCCTGTTTAATGTCCGTGATGTCCCGGCCAATGCCCACCAGTCCGACGATGGTTCCGCTTTGATCGCGCATCGGCAGCTTGCTGGTCAACAGCCAGCGTTTCCGTCCTTCTTCATCAATGAAATACTCTTCCCGGTTGATGACCGGATGCCCCTGGAGCACTTTTTGATCGTCCAGCCAGAAATTTTCGGCAATCTCGCGCGAGAAAAGATCAAAATCGTTTTTGCCGATGGCATCGGCCTCCGTCTTGCAGCGGAGGTTTTTCAGATCCGCCGGATTGGCCATCGTCTTCCGACCGGCGGCGTCCTTGGCGTAAATACAATCCGGCAGGTTGTCAATCAACGTCCGCAACAGGAGGCGATCCTGGGAAATCAGGGAGGAGTGCCCAGCCGGCCCGAGTTCCCGTTTGCCGGTGGATTCGATTCCGTTTTGGTCTTCTGAATCGTCCGGCCCGGCAGGAATCCGGGACAATGATTCAACCGATTTTTTCGGTTTAATGAGAGCGGCCTTCACGCAATTGCCTTTGGTTGAGATTCATCCTTCAATAACCGCAATAGTTATGCCAAAAATGCCGGCATGATACGTCCCCAAACCGGTTTTCTTCCATCCGTTCCACCCCCTCGTTTGGTTGAGATTCAAGGCAAACGCGTGAATTTTTTAATTTTGTTTTTAGCAGATTTGGACAATGACTTAAGCTTCTTTTCCCAATCTCAGTGATAAGCAACATCGCGAGCGGGTTGGCCGTTGCCCCTTCAGTTTTCGGTTGAGCTATGAGAGTTGAGAGTCCAGATTCCAGTCATGAGTCGGCCCCGCCTGTCCTGTCGTAGCTTTGAAGGGAAGACGGATGGCTGCGCTGACGCGGGCAGATATGGAGCGTTAAGCATTATCGAGCGTATGAAAAAGTTCATGCTTATTTTGTTGGTCACACTGGCGACAGTGTGTTTCGCGCGTGAGAGTCGTGCTCAAGGCACTTTGGCGCCGCTTTATTTGTTCACGAGTGGCGCCGGGAGCATTACGCCATTCCAAAACGGAGACCTGCTTCAGGTTGGGCAGAGTAATAATATGACGGCCATCCCGGATTCGGGATATACCTTCAGCAGTTGGCAGCTGGTCAACGTCTTTATTTTCAGTCAAACCAACTATGATGGATCTGGAAATCCAATTCTTCCGCCCTTAGTCTCCGTCGTCCCGTCGCTCGTGCCGCAATATACCTACCGGCCGGTATTGGGATTCACCATGCAGCCTTTGACGATGATTACTCCCGATGGACAAAACCCAAATATCGCTGAGATCGTTGGCTGGCAGGCCAATTTCGTGGCGGTTCCTGAGCCGTCGGACGCCGCGCTCGTCGTTTTTGGATTCACGGTAATCGCATTGTTTCGGCGCAAGCGGTTACCAAAAGACGGCCTTGCTGCCGCCTATGATGGTTGAGGGCTTAAAGTTGAGCGTCAAAACTGGCCTTGGCTTACAGCTTCGCTCTTGCCGGGCTGCGCTGACGCAGGCAGTTTCGGAACGTCCAGGCCGTATTTCACACATATAGTCATGAGCCAGCAAACCAAACGATACTTGCAGTTCTTCCCGCTGATACTACTGCTCGTTACATTAGCAACCTTCGGTTGTGGGTGTGTGAGTTCCACTTTGCCGCCGGACCTTTCCGTTAGCGAGAAAGCCACGCTCAAGACCGCTCGAATGGCGTTTACCGTGGGGGTTGAAACCTACAAGTATCCGGCTTATTCGGACGCCCTGGTTAAAGCACTGCGTGACACCGGCGTCTTTGTTCGCGTGGATCACTTGGAGGGTTTCAGCAGTCCTCCAGCATTGGTTGCGCGAGTGGAGAGAGAGATTTACGGCAGTAGTGCGATTCCCTTATGGACTTTGCTCACGCTTGGGCTGGTTCCCAGCACGACCGAGGAGAGTTTTGGTTACGCGTTCTCCTTGAGTCGTCCGGGACCAGAGGCACGGCGAATTCCAGTCGAGTATTCGTATCGGGGCCGCACAACACTGGGATGGGAAGCTCTGTTTTTACGGTTAACACCCAATTATTCCATTGACCCGGAGAGCAGCCCGCGGTTTCGTGGCAGGCTGGCACTCGCTATTCTTGACCATGAGGACGATATCGGCAAATGACACACACAATTCAGAATAAGCGGCCTCGCAGTGCGCCGGCCTTTGCCGTCACGAAGGGGCTGCGGCATTAATGAACACCGAAAAGGACAAACTTCTCAGCAAAGTTCCGGAAGTGACGCTGATCTTCTGGATCATAAAAATTCTGGCGACGACCCTCGGCGAGACCGGCGGCGACGCCGTCACCATGTCAATGAATCTGGGCTATCTTATCGGCACCGGCATCTTTTCCGTGATCTTCATCGTGGCGGTCGTTGCCCAGATTTCCGCAAAGAAATTTCATCCGCTGCTGTATTGGACCACCATCATCGCCACGACCACGGTGGGAACCACACTGGCCGATTTCGCCGATCGTTCCCTGGGCATTGGTTATGCGGGCGGATCGTCGGTCTTGTTCATTCTTCTCATGACTTCCCTGTTCGTCTGGTATCGCACGCTGGGTTCGGTGGCTGTGGATACGGTCAGCTCGCCCAAGTCGGAATTGTTCTACTGGATTACCATCATGTTTTCCCAAACCCTCGGCACGGCCCTCGGTGATTGGACAGCCGATTCCGCGGGCCTTGGGTACGGTGGGAGCGCGATGGTGTTTGGCGCCCTGCTGGCGGTCATTGCAGCGGCGTATTACTGGACCAGGATTTCGCACACGGCGCTGTTTTGGGCTGCATTCATCCTGACGCGGCCGCTGGGGGCGGTGGTCGGCGACTTCCTGGACAAGCCGATCAGCAAAGGCGGTTTGTCGTTGAGCCGTTATTCGGCGTCGGCAACGTTGCTGGGGCTGATCGTTTTTTTTATTTTTGTCTTTTCCCATAAACCGGCCAAACGAACGCACTGAGAGAAACAGGGGGTTGATTAATTGCCGGGGCCGGACGGCCTCGGATCGCGACTCCATCTTCGCTCTTGCCGGGCTGCGCCGGGCCGGGCAGCTTGGGAACGTCACGTTCAAGGGTGCAGCGAAAATATATGACCGCTGCGGTTTCCGCTGCGCGATGCGCACAACAAATCCGTCGTCGATGAGTTTGGTCCGCTATGAAAAAACGTCTCCAGGGTGTGATTCTCGCGATGGCTGCCGGATTGGGATTGTTCGTCGTAGGGATATGGCATTTGAGTCTGGGACTGGGGAATGCTCACGAAACGCTTTACCAAGGAAAGCCCTCAAGTTATTGGCTCGCACAGCTGGACAGCCAGAACGCAACCGCCAGCAACCAGGCCATTGTGGTATTGAACTGGCAAATCATTCCCCGCCTCACCGACGAGATGGTTCATGACACGAACGATTCCAATTTCAAGATGGAACTCATTGGATGCTTGAACAAGCTGCCCGGAGTCACAATCTATTATAGCCGGGCAGCGGATCGTCGTATGAGGGCCGCCTATGAATTGGGCGAATTTGGCCCTGCGGCCAGAACGGCCATTCCGGGGTTGATCCGAGCAGTGAAGGGAAATGATTTATTTTCCCGCAACCTGGCCATCACCGCCTTGGGCAACATTCACGGTGAACCGGAGGTGGTGATTCCGCTTCTGATGTCTTATCTGGATGACGACAATATGAACGTGGTGGCGGCGGAAGCCTTGGGTAAATATGGTGGTCGGGCCAGGGCGGCGGTTCCCAGGCTGATTCCCTTGTTAAAAATCAATGATCCGGAAGATTTGGACGTCGTGCAAGCTGCGCTTAAGAACATTGACCCCGAGGCTGCGGGCAAGGCGGGGGTGAGATGAAGGCTCCCCTTAATCCGATGTTTCAACCAGGGTTGCTTGACCATTCACCGGAACCGTTCGAAATAAAATGGTCGGGAGTTGAAAGTTGAGAGTGAAAAACAACCGGGCAAAATGGTTGAAATCCGAGAGTCCGGATTGCCGACGTGAGCCGGCCGCCGGCCTGTCCCGTCGTAACTTTGAGGCGAAGGCGGTTGGCCGAGGCTTCCGTCTTTGCTCTTGCCGCGCTGCGCTGACGCAGGCAGGTATGGAGTGTTAACCATTATCGAGCGTATGACCAAAGCCGCGATATCAGTTGAAGCAGCCTACGCCAAAATCGTTAGGGCACTTTCTTCAAGCGCGGGTGTGACGACCGCCACCAAGGGCAGAAGAGGCTTTGGCTCGTCCGCACTGCGCACCAAAGACAAGATATTCGCCATGATTTCATCAAAGGAAGCGTTTGTGGTTAAGCTGCCCAAACAGAGAGTGGATGAGCTTGTGGCTTCTGGAGCGGGGAGACGATTTGACCCGGGTCGCGGACGCATCATGAAGGAATGGATTGAGTTGGATTCCGTCTCACAGGATTCCTGGCTGAAGCTGGCCAAGGAAGCCAGGTCATTTGTATCAAAACAAACCTGATTTCAAGAGCCCGACGCGCCAAATAAGAGACCTCTGCAAAACTGGCGTAGCGGCTCCTCGGTAGAGAGCCGCAGCTTTAATTTCATCGGGAAATGCGGCGCCCGAGAATTCGCCAGTAGGAGCCGACGTGAGGAGGCTGGCCCCCTTCCCGGACGCGGACCCAGACTCGTTACCTCGTCTCCTACTATAAGGGCTGACGCTTAAGCCCCAGGTGAAGACGTTCACGGTTCCTTGCCAATTCATCGATACGCCGGGTGAAATTTAACTTTTTGTGGTGGACAAACTTGCCGATTTCTTCTAGTTGGACATCAGCGGTTAATTCCACGCTGGAACAAGCCGATGAGCTACAAGATCTCCCGCTATGGCTGGCTGCCCGATTTGCCGGATGAGCGCGACCATTTTTACGCCGCGCCGGTCGCCGCCACGGCGGTCCTGCCCGCCAGCGCGGATTTTCGTCCGCAATGCCCGCCGGTCTATGACCAGGGCCAGCTAGGCAGTTGCACCGCCAATGCCATCGCCGGGGCAATCCAGTTCGACCGGTTGAAGCAGCAGCTCGCGCAAGTGTTCGTTCCCTCACGCCTGTTCATCTATTACAACGAACGCGCCACGGAGCACACGGTTGACTCGGACAGCGGTGCGCAAATTCGTGACGGCATCAAGAGCGTCGCCAAACTGGGCGATTGTCCGGAAACCGAATGGCCTTACACCATCGCCAGGTTCAAGACCAAGCCGTCGCCGGAATGCTACGCCGACGCGCTCAGGTACCGGGTGGTTTCCTATCAGCGGCTGACGCCGGTGCTCAGCCAGTTGAAAGGCTGCCTGGCGTCGGGTTATCCGTTCGTGTTCGGCTTCACCGTTTATGAAAGTTTTGAAAGCCCGCAGGTGGCCCGGACCGGCCACGCTTCGCTGCCGGGTTCCAGCGAACGCGCCATCGGCGGCCACGCCGTGGTCGGTGTCGGTTACCAGGACGCCAAGCAATGGTTTATTGTCCGCAATTCCTGGGGCAGCGGATGGGGCCTAAAGGGTTATTTCACGCTGCCTTATGCTTATTTAACCGATGAAAATTTAGCCAGTGACTTCTGGACAATCCGTGTCGTTCAGTAATAATCAACGCAACCTGATAAAAACTATGACTCTGACCAAACGCGACCTCGTTATTCGCATCAGCAATGAAACCGGCCTCGTGCAACAGCAGGTGTTTGACGTGGTGCAAAAAACTTTGGATTACATCGCCGAGGCGCTTGCCAAGGGTGACAAGGTGGAGCTCCGCAACTTCGGCGTCTTTGAAGTCAAGGTCCGCAAGGCGCGCGTCGGCCGCAATCCGAACAAGCCGGAGACCGATGTGCCCATCCCCGCCCGCGCCACCGTGAAGTTCAAGGCCGGCAAGGAAATGCGCGCCGACGTTTTCAAACTGTCGCCGAAAGGGCAGACGCCGCCGCCCGCTTAGAGTGGGTGGATGGGGCTGGGGCGTGCGCGCCGTCAGGATCAGTGACCGGAGTTTTCAAAATCCGCAAAAGTTTTATTTAGTTTTTGCGGATTTTGTGTTTTCTTGCGGGTGAACTATGGAACGTTTGCCCGGTTTCCGCGATTTTTATCCCGAACCCCTGCCGTCCCGCGACGCGGGATGGAGTTTTGACGCCCGCCAATACATTTTCGACAAATGGCGCGAAACCGCCCGCCGTTACGGCTTTCGCGAATACGATGGCCCCCCGCTCGAATCGCTCGAATTGTTCACCACCAAGAGCGGCGACGAAATCGTCGGCCAGCTTTACAACTTCACCGACAAGGGCAATCGCGCCGTGGCGCTCCGGCCGGAAATGACGCCCACGCTCGCGCGCATGGTTTCCGCGCACGAGCGCAATTACAAGAAACCCATCAAGTGGTTTGCCATCCCGCAATTGTTCCGCTACGAACGCCAGCAGAAGGGCCGGTTGCGCGAACATTTCCAGTTCAACGCCGATCTCATTGGTGAAACCGATCCGGCGGCGGACGCCGAACTCATCGCGCTGCTCATTGACACGTTGCGCGCGTTTGGGTTGACCCGGGAGGATTTTGTCCTTCGCCTCAGCAGCCGCAACGCCTGGCACGAGTTCTACGAGGCCGGGAGGGATGGCGTGTCGCCGTCCCAAAAATCGGACGAATATGAATTTTTTCAGACCATCGACAAACTGGAGCGCACGCCGCCGCAAGAGAGTGAAACGAAGCTGGCGGCGCTGGGTTTTTCACTGGCGGGCGTGACTCAATTCATCGAATCCGGCAAGCCGACCGCGGAGCTGCAGAGCATTCTGGATAATCTGGCCGCGCGCGGGCTGCTCGAGTTTGTGAAGGTCGATTACCACGTCATTCGCGGGCTCGCGTATTACACCGGCACGGTGTTCGAAGCGTTTGACGCAAAAGGCGAATTCCGCGCGATTGCCGGCGGCGGCCGTTACAACAACCTCGTCAAACTCGTCAGCGGCGGCAAGGTGGACCTGCCGGCGCTCGGCTTTGGCATGGGCGACGTGGTGCTGCTGGAGCTGCTTCGCGCGCGCGACCTGCTGCCAAAATTCGACGCCACCACCGACGTTTATGTTTTAATCGAGGACGAGCTTCTCCGCGCGCAATCCCTGAAACTCACCCAGAATTTGCGGGCTGCCGGCTACGCCGTGGACTATCCGCTCACGCCCGCCAAATCCGACAAGCAATTCAAGCGCGCGCAGGAATTGAAGGTGGGCTTCACCGCCCGGGTGGAGAGCGACGACTATGTGCGCATCCGCAACCTGAAAACCCGGGAAGAAGTCGTCGCCGGTTTTGCCGATGTGGCGAATCATCTTGGGTAATCACCATTGTCAAACGGCGGAAACTGCCGTAGCGGCGCTTCTGTTGGACCCCATGTTGCACATGGCCATCTGAACGGTAGGGACGGCGCGCTGCTGTAGGGTATCAAGACATCGGTAACAGGTTGAGGTTAGGCTTTGGCCCATGCCTTGGCTTGATATCCGACCGATGGATCAGAAGATTGCTTTCATTTCGATAG
>JBEKKN010000025.1:0-35830 GCA_050010675.1 Verrucomicrobiota bacterium
AACCGGTTGGGATCCACCGGATCGGTCGCCAGACTTTCGGTGCCTTGCAAATTGGAATCCGGGCTCCAATCGGTCAGGGGAATCCATCGTTTGGCCGCGTTATCCCATTTGTAGGAGCTGCCGATGTCGGTCCGGCAATAGGCCAGACCTGGCTGCGTGAGGTTGAAGATGATGCCGGGAACGAACCCGCCGGCCACCACTTTGACATTCTTCCACACATACGGCTGCGCCGGCACGTTGGTCGCCTGGCTGAACGCCGCCCAGGTCATCGATCCAACCGTCAAGACCGTTCGCCACCCCAACCATTGAGTTTTTGTTTTTTTCAGGTGCATCCCGGAATCCTATTTTTTTGGCGAACACAGTCAAGACAGGGTGGGATGGAATGGGGTGCTCAAGCTGACCGGTGCTTTGACCAGCCGCCGTCGGAACCAACCCGCAAATCGTAAAGCAACGACTTAATTTTACGGCTGGCTAGTGATGCGCTGCCAGTTGACACCCTGCAATCCGGCGTATTTCTCGAACACCTTTTCGTTTTGAATCAGCACGCTGCGCACCACGCTCGAATCGTCCGCGCGGCCCAGCTCCAGAATGCTGTCCGGAATGATGCCCATCTTTTTGTGGGCGTACAGCAACGCAAACACCGACTGGGCGATGGCTTGATACGGCAATTCCTTGTAGGCGCCTTCGATCGCGTCCTCGGCGGCATTGGCCAGAAATTCCAACTGGTCCACGAGATGGGGAAATTTCGGCGCGTTAATCTGGGTGAATTCGAGCTTCCACTGCGGCAATTGCCGCAAAACCTTTTCGGCAATCGCCGGGGTGATCGTGCCGGCGGCGCTGTTTACAAACTTGGCAATTTCAGGCATGGCGGCCGGCAATCTATGAAAATCCCCGCCCCGGCGAAAGTGAAATCGTGGTGACGAAACGCGCTTTCCTTCGCCCGGCTTCCTGCTAGGAATAAGCCCGTGCAAGACCTCATCGCCAAAGCCGAGACGCTGCTGGAAGCGCTGCCCTATATCCTGAGGTTCAGCGGCGCCACCTTTGTCGTGAAATACGGCGGCAGTTTCATGGATTCGCCTGATGCCAACGTCCGTGCCAGCGTCGCGCGGGACGTGGTTTTCCTCGAGGCCGTTGAAATCAATCCCGTGGTGGTGCACGGCGGCGGCAAGGCCATCACCCGCGCGATGGAAAAGGCCGGATTGAAGGCGGAATTTGTCCAGGGCCAGCGCGTCACCGATGAGGCGACGGCGAAAATCGTGGACGACGTATTGTCGGGCGAAATCAACCCGGAGATCGTCAAAACCATCAAGGAACTCGGAGGCAAGCCCGTCGGCTTTGCTGGCCGGGACATTTTCAAATGCCGCAAGCTCTGGCTGGATGACCGGGACCAGCCGGGCAAAAAAATTGACGTCGGTTACGTGGGCGAAGTGGTGGAGGTCAACACCGCGCCGCTGAAGGAGTCCATCTGGTGCGGTTTCACGCCGGTCATCAGCCCGACCGCGCGCGGTGAGGACGGGAAGATTTACAATTGCAACGCGGACATCGCCGCGGCGCAGCTGGCCATTGCGCTCAAGGCCCAGCGGCTCGTGTTTATGAGCGACGTGCCGGGTTTGTTGAGCGATCCGCGGCGGCCGGATTCGGTCATTCCCCATCTCAAAACGGGCGAGGTCGGCGAACTCAAAAAAAACGGCGTGATTGACCGGGGCATGATCCCCAAGGTGGACAGCGCTGTGGCCGCCATCCGGTCGGGCGTGGAAAAGGTTTCCTTCGTGGACGGCCGGGTGCCGCACGCCGTGCTGCTGGAAATTTTCACCGATGAAGGCGTCGGCACGGAAATCGTTCTGTGAGAACGCGGGCAAACATTGAACATTCACCACCCGACGCCGAACATTCAATAGGTTGAAGAAGCTTCCGGGAAGTGCGACTCTGTCAACGTGACGAATCGAGATGCTTACATTGTACGCGAGAATACCGGGACCTCCGGCATCGTGGCCACCGCCCGGACGGCGGTGTCCGTGCTGGCGGACCATGAGATTCCGCATCTGATCGTGGGTGGATTGGCGGTGCAGGAGCACGGTTATCCGCGCGTGACGATTGACGTGGATATTGTCGTGCCGGACGTGCTGGAGGCGGTGGAATTTCTTACGGCCAGTTTGACCGGGCCGTTTTACCGGGTGCCTGAAGTTCACGACCGGGTGGAAGACCGGCGGAACGGCGTGATGATTGATTTGCTGCCGGCCGGGAGAGTATTGAGGCGCGGCTGCAAAGTGCCGTTCCCGCAACCCAGCAAAGTCGCCGAACAACTCCAGATCGTGACACTGGAGGATTTGATTTCATTAAAGCTCGACAGTTGGGCCGGTAGTCCATCCAGACGCCTTAAGGACAAGGCCGACGTGAATGAACTTATTCTGCGCTGCAAGCTGCCTCGCGACCTCGCCGTGAATGCCGCTGTCCGCGCGCACTATCTCGAAACTTGGGACGCCTTGCAGGCTGAGAAATAAATTTCTTGTGTCCTTGGCGCTCCTTTGCGGTTAATACAATCCGCCGATGAAAGAAATCGTTCCATCACCGCCGCCGCTCGTGCACAACCAGTACGAGTCGGTCCGGCAATTATTCAGTCAGAACGTCGTGCCGAGCTACGGGCGCTTTGACCTCGTGCTCAGTCACGGCGCGGGCAGTTATGTTTTTGACGTCGCGGGCAAGCGCTATCTCGACCTGGGCGGCGGCATCGCCGTGTGTTGCCTCGGCCACGCGCACCCGGCCATCACCGAGGCGCTCGTCGAGCAATCCCGCAAGCTGATTCATGTGTCGAACCTGTATTTCACCGAGCCGCAGGGCCGGCTGGCCGCCGAACTGGTCAAACGGATTGGCCCCGGCAAATGCTTTTTCGCCAACAGCGGCGCGGAGGCCAACGAAGGACTGTTCAAGGTCGCGCGGAAATTCGGCCACGATGAGGGCCGGTTTGAAATTCTGACGGCGACGAATTCCTTTCACGGGCGCACGCTGGCCGCCATTGCGGCGACCGGCCAGGACAAGGTCAAAAAAGGATTCGAACCGATGACCCCGGGGTTCCGGCACGTGCCGTTCAACGATCTGGCTGCCGCGCGCAAGGCGATTTCGCCCGCAACGGTTGCCATCCTGATTGAGGGCGTGCAGGGCGAGGGCGGCGTCACGCCCGCTACGCCGGAATATCTGCTGGGCCTGCGCGCGTTGTGCGACGAGAAAAAACTGTTGTTGCTCATGGATGGTGTGCAATGCGGACATTATCGGACGGGCAGATTCCAGAGTTTCCAAAGGATTCTCGAAGCGGCAACTCCGAACTCCGATTTTCTGCCCGACGGCATTTCGATGGCCAAATCATTGGGCGGCGGCTTTCCCATCGGCGCCTTCTGGGTGCGCGCGCCGTTTGCGGATCTGCTTGGGCCGGGCACGCACGCGACGACGTTTGGCGGCACGCCATTGGCCTGCGCCGTGGCGCTGAAAATATTGGAAGTCATCGAACGGGAGCGGTTGGACGAAAACGCGCGCAAACTCGGCGACTGGATGAAAGGCGAACTGGAAAAACTGGCGGCAACGTATCCCCAAGTGGTCAAGCGCGCGCGGGGATTTGGTTTCATGCTTGGCCTGGAGCTGGTAGAAAATATCCCGGCGTTGGCGTCAGGCAACCAGACGGCCGCGGTCCAGTTGGTCAACCGGCTGCATGCGGCCGGCGTGCTGACGATTCCGGCGGGAACGCAAATCGTGCGACTGCTGCCGCCGCTGAACCTCAAGCCGCAGGAAGCCGGCGAAGGCATCGGCAAAATTGAGGAAGTGGTAAAGTCGCTCGCATGAAATACTCACGCCATCTTCCCTCGCCCCGGCCCTCTCCCGCTGGGAGCGGGAGGAGTTATCGCCGATTCTCGCGGATCGCGCGTCGGCATAGATAAGATGCGCCTTCAACCAACGCCGAAATACCGCCGGCTGTTCCCTCGCCCATCGGATGGGAGAGGGAATAGTCTAAAACGATGAACACCGCCGCCCACAAACATCTTGCCGCCAGTGATCCGGTGATGCGCCGGCTGATTCGCGAGCACGGAAAATGCGCGCTCACGCCGGAAACGCGCCGCTCGCCGTTCCAATCACTGGTCCGGGCCGTGGCGCACCAGCAGCTCAATGGCACCGCGGCCAACACCATTTTGCGGCGGTTCATCAAATTGTTTCCCGGACGCCGGTTTCCGCGCCCGGAAGACCTCGCCCGCGTCACCGACGCGCAAATCCGCGCCTGCGGGTTTTCTTTCGCGAAAATCAAAGCCATCCGCGACATCACAGCCAAAACGCTGTCCGGCGTCGTCCCGACGTCGCGGCAAATCGCGAAACTGTCCGACGACGAAATCGTTGAGCGGCTCACGGAAGTTCGCGGGGTGGGCCGGTGGACGGTGGAGATGCTTTTGATTTTCCAACTGGCGCGGCCGGATGTCCTGCCGGCGGACGATTTCGGCGTGCGCACCGGCTTTTGCCGTGCCTACCAAAAGCGCGACCTGCCCAAAGCGAAGGATCTGCTCGCCTTCGGCGGGCGCTGGCGGCCGCATCGCACCACCGCCGCGTGGTATCTCTGGCAGGCGGCCAATGCCGCGAAGAAAAAGAAGTGACGGCGCGCCGGACTTGCGTTAATAAGTTCCTTTGGGCGAAAATTCCAAAACTTTTGAAAACCAAACATCTATTGTCATTGGAGAAATTGCCGGGTGCGGACCTGGAAAGAATCCTGCGCGACGCGGTCACCTACAAACGCGAACGGGCGCGGCGCGACCGGTTGCCGCTGGCCGGACAAATCTGGGCGCTGATGTTTTCCAAATCGTCCACGCGCACACGGGTTTCGTTCGAGGTCGGCATTCGCGAGCTCGGCGGCCAGACGATGTTCCTTAACGCGAGCGAGATTCAATTGGGCCGCGGCGAACCCGTCAAGGACACCGCGCGGGTGCTGGGCCGGTTGATTGACGGCGCGGTCATCCGCACGTTTGCGCAGGGCGACGTCGAGGAATTCGCCGAATTTTCGGGCATCCCGACCATCAACGCGCTGACGGACGACGAACATCCCTGCCAGATTCTGGCGGACATCATGACGTTCCGGGAGGCGCGCGGGCCGATTGCGGGCAAGGTGGTGACGTTTGTGGGCGACGGCGCGTGCAACGTGCCGCGTTCCTGGATGTTTGCGGCGGGAAAACTCGGCTTTGAATTGCGCATCGCCGCGCCCAGGAAATTCCAGCCGCCGGCGGCCCTGGTGAAGCGCGCGGGCGGAAAAATTATCTGCACCGACGATTTGCCGGCGGCCGCGAAGGGCGCGGATTTGCTGTACACCGACGTGTGGGTTTCGATGGGCAAGGAAGCCGAGTCGGCCGAGCGCCTGAAAATCCTGGGCGGCTACCAGATCAACCAGAAGCTGCTCAAGCTGGCGAAGCCGGACGCGCTGGTGATGCACTGCCTGCCGGCGTATCGCGGCAAGGAAATTGATGAGGAAACGTTTGAGGCCAATGCCGACACGATTTTCACGCAGGCCGAGAACCGGTTGCACGTGCAAAAGGCGGCATTGAACTGGATGGTGTCGTGATACCGTCGCCGCGTTTATGAAAACACGGATCGTTTACCTCAAAGTGTCCACGGTTTTGCAGCCGCGGTACCAGGCTGACTTGTGGTGCACGCCTGTCCAGGATGAGCCATGAACGCGTTGAAAGATAAAATTTTGAAGGTCACCGCCGACCTTTTATTCGGCAGGGAAGCGTGTCCCAGTAACGGTAATCTTTCCAATGTCAAAGGCCTGGAGCAGTGTGTCGCTTTCGTTCTTGAAGCCAGGGCAGGACTGAAGCCCATCCATGTGATTGCGTGCCGTTTGAAGAGTGAGGAGCGGGAAATCTTCCCCGAAGTCGTTTGGGATTTGATCTGTGCCCGCGTCATCACCCCCACCCATGAGGGCAACGGACTAAACGAGATACGCCTCCACTCGGATGCCGGGGCGAATTGGGAGAAATTCAAAGCCGCCGTCTAAGATACAGGACCGCCGCCAGTGCGCTGGCCAACGCCCAAATTCCCGGTTCCGGCACGAACTGAACCGGCACGGACTGAACCGCAATGTACGTTCCCCCAATACCGGTGGCGACGACATGGTTGTCCCCATTTGCGCCGAACTCCATCAGGACGTCGTTGACACGAACGAGGGTGCCATCGCTTCCATCATAAACCATCTGCGAAAAGGTGGCGTAAAGATTGCCGGTTGCGTCAAAAGCGAGATCACAGGGCGCGTCCTCGAAAGCGGCACTGAACAAATCATTATTGTACGGAGCAGGATAATCAGGGGTGGAAGTCAGCAGACTGCCGGTCCCCCCGACACTGCCGGCGTTTTGAATGGCCAGGTAAAGATTTCCGCCGCCGTCAATTGCCATTCCCTCAAAAAAGTTAAAGCCACTCGTGACGGTGGAACGATCTCCATTGGAATCAAATCTTTCAACGGAGTGGGTGGTGTTCGCATAAATATTCCCGGCCTGGTCCGCGGCCAGATAGGCGTCGTCGCCATCAAATGCCATGCCCGTTGCAAAGACTGAGGAATTCCCGCCTGAACTAATTTTCAGGATTGTCTGGTCGCCCGGGCTGGCCGCGTAGAGGTTTCCGCCCGGGTCAAAAGTCAGTGCCGCAGGGCCATTCAACCCTGACACAAAGGTTGAAACGGTTCCCAGGGAATTGATATTGGCAATCGTTCCGCTGCCTGAATTCGCAACGAAGAGATTGCCGGCGTCATCAAAAGCCAGTCCCTCCGGACCGGTCAACCCGGAGGCGAAGGGGGAGGTGTTGCCGCCCGGATCGATTCGCGTAATGGTGCCCGCGCCCGTATTGGACACGTAAACAAAATCATCGGCTTGGGCAAGGGGTCCGCCAAGCAGGAGGAAAAGAAATCCAAAGCTCAAGCTCCCAAACCAGCGACCGCAAGTCGGAGGATTGAACCTGAAGACCATGTTGATTTGGCGCATTGTTATTGAACCCCGACTCACTGTGACCTTACGCCGTTCTTCCCCTCTGTCCAGAACAAGTTGTTTTTAGTTCTCAGCCTTCCAACTCACCGCGGTGGGTTTGCTTGCCTTGGAATCGCCCGGGACGGTCGAATTCGTTCCCGCCGCGGCTCGCGTAATCGCGAGCCTACAACGCATATTGGCGCAAGTACTTCAACGCCACCTGGATATCCTTGGGCCAGGGCGCGGTGATGGTCACGGTCTGGCCGGTGACAGGATGCGGCAGCGACAATTCCTCCGCGTGCAGCGCGACGCGTGAAATCAAGGGACGTTCCTCGCGTCCGGGTTTGAGCCGGTAATCCAGTTTCAGCCGCGACAACCAGAGCCTTTTACCGCCGTAGAGTTCATCGCCGACAACCGGCAAACCGGCGTGACGCAGGTGGGCGCGGATCTGATGCGCGCGGCCGGTCAGCGGCTCGCATTTTAACAGCGTGTATCCGGAAAACAGTTCCAGCGATTCAAACCGGGTCTTTGATTTCTTGCCATTCTCGGCGTCCACGCGCATCAAGCCGGTTTTCAGCGGGTGCGGCGCGAGTTTGGCGTCCATTTCAAAGGGATCCTCCCGAGGCGCGCCGTGGACCAGCGCCACATATTTCCTGAGCGGCTTTTCGGCGCCGAACAAATTGGCCAGCGCGATCAGGGTCGGTTTGTTTTTGGCGAGCAGGAGCACGCCGCCGGCCTCAACATCGAGCCGGTGGGCGTACATCAGGTAATTCAGTCCGCGCTCACGCGCCCACGGCTTGCCGGCGGCAATGGCGGCGTGAAGCAATGTCATCAGGTTGGGCCGCTGCGGATCATAACGGTCCGGCGAGGTCGGCAACCCCGGGGGTTTGTCGAGGGCCAGCAGCTGATCGTCCTCGAACAGGACCGGAATTTCCCAGAATTCACGCGTGACCGGCGCGGACAGTTTGATGACGCTCTCGGCTTTCAATCGCGTGGTGAGGTTACGGCGCAAACGCAACCGTGGGTGCCGGCGGCCGGCTGGCCCGGGATTATTGCGCTTTGTCCCCCGATTGCCCGGACGCGACGGGCGTATCCGCCAGGTCCCGGACGGCGGCGTGCCCGAGCCAGTTGTAGAAGGCGGCGAGCTGACGTTGCTGACGGATGGCGGCGGCAAATTGCGGCAGATTGGCACTCATGGCCGTGGTGTCGATGGGCAGTTGCTCTTTGACGTAAACAACAAAACCGCCGTCATCCGTTGCCTCAAAATCGCTCGTCTGGCCGATGGGCGTGGCAAACGCGACCGACTTGAGCTGTTCCAGTGTGGCGTGGCCGCCCAATTCCGGCAGCTTGCCCGTGCTCATGGAAAACGGCGGCAATTTTTCAACGTGCAGCCCGGCCGCGGTGCAAATGGATGAAAAACTGCTTCCCACCGTCAGGCCGATTTGGAGTTTCAAAACGAAATTGGTTCCGACCTGTTGTGCACGCAATGTAGCTTCATGGAGCTGATAGTCCCGGGTGACCCGTTCCGTGATCTGTCTCAGCGGGGGAATTTCGCTGGGCAGTTGTTTGGCCAGTGCAATGATATAGATGGCATCGCGGCTAATAATGGGTCCGGCCAGCGGCTCGTCCGGCGTCAGGCCAAAGGCGGCCTTCGTGAAAGCCTCCGGGGCGGCAAATTCCTCCGGTCCAAATTCCTGGCCAAACGGCGCGGTCAGGCGCACGGCCAGCCCCTTTTGTTTGGCGATCGTCGCGAGGTTTTCCGGCTGTGGCGGGTCCAGGTTGAAAACCGCGTTGGCAAAATCATCGGCTTGCTGGCGTGCATCGGTCAGCGCCTGTTGCTCAATCACCAGGTCACGAATTTTCGCCATCGCCTCCTCGGGCGTTTTCGCCTCCGGCACGGCGTTGGTCCCGTACCGGCTGTAAATATCCTTCACCTGCTGGTTGAGATTGGTATGAGATAGTTTTTGTTCCGCCCCGGCCATGAAATTGCTCACCGAAAACGCAACATAACTGACCTGCACGCGGTCAGGCAGGCGGTATTCCGCGAGATAATTTGTGTAAAACCGGCCGACGGCATCGGAGGTTACCGGCACGGCGGCCAGATAATTCGACGCGGAAAAGAAAACGATCTGGGCCGAGAGCTCCTGATTTTGGCGTTGGTAAACGGCGGCGGCTTCCTGGGGGGTGATGAGTTCGCCGGCCATGCCCATGGCCTCGCGCAATTGATCAACGATCAGGTCATGCCGGACAAATGATTCAAAATCCGCGGCCGTCAGCCCTTTCGGTTGCAGAATCCCCTTTACAAAAGCATCCATCGGCACGGTCTGTCCGTCCACCCCCAAGGCCTGGGCCAATCCCGGTGTGCTTAAAATCTCGTTCGCGGCCGTGACCACCGCGTCGTCGCCGATGCTAATGCCCAAATCTTGTCCCTTTTGGACGAGGAACAGGCGCACGTACGTCTCGCGCTGCCAGTCGGCGGCGGAATAATTGGGGTCCCGATCCGGCCATTGATGAAAGCGAAACCAATGATAAAGCGCCACGTCGGTCTGGGCGCAGGCATACGCCTCCGGGGTGACTTTTCGGCCGGCAATGGAACCCAGGTCGCTCCTCCCGCTTCGGCCACCGCCACTGTTGCGCGTTGCCGGGGCGGCACCCCAGTAGATAAATGAAATGATGGTAAGGCCGGCAATGAACCACCAGAGCCATTTTGAATGCTTGCGAATCGTTCCGATCATAGGTCAAAAAAGGAGCATCCAGCGTAACCGGCAGGAGAGAACAAGGCAAATGAAATCACTGCCGGGCCGGCCTCGTTTCCGGATTCCACGCCTGGGGATTTCCCCAAAAACTTTAGACGCCGGATGCCACTTCCGACCTCAGCCACCGCGCCACGTCCGCCGCCGCGTAAGTGATGATGATCTCCGCGCCCGCGCGCCGCATGGCCAGCAGGCTTTCCAGCGTCACCGCGCGTTCATCAATCCAGCCCCGGGCGCCCGCCGCCTTGATCATCGCGTATTCGCCGCTCACGGAATAGGCGGCGGTGGGATAACCGAATTCGGTCTTCACGCGATAAATCAAATCCAGATACGCCAGCGCCGGCTTGACCATCACGATGTCCGCGCCTTCTTGGATGTCCAGCGCCACCTCGCGCAATGCCTCGTTCGCGTTCGCTGCGTCCATCTGGTAACCGCGCCGGTCGCCGAATTTCGGCGCGGACCCGGCGGCTTCGCGGAACGGCCCATAAAACGCCGACGCAAATTTGGCCGCGTAAGACATGATCGGCGTCTCGGTGAAACCATTGCGGTCCAGTTCGGCACGGATGGCGCGTACGCGGCCGTCCATCATGTCACTGGGTGCGACCAGGTCCGCGCCGGCCTCGGCGTGGCTGACGGCGGTGCGCGCCAGCAGTTTCAGCGTCGGATCGTTCAAAACTTTTCCACCCGACACGAGGCCGCAATGGCCGTGCACCATATATTCGCAGAGGCAGACGTCGGTGATGACCAGCAGCGACGGCAGTTCCTTTTTGAGCAACCTTACGGTCTGTTGTACGATGCCGTTCTTCGCGTAAGCGCCGGAGGCCTTCCCGTCCTTTTGGCCGGGGATGCCGAACAGCAAAACCGCCGGAACGCCGAGGGCGTGGGCGCGGGCCGCTTCGCGGACCAGTTCATCCGGTGAAAACTGAAAGACCCCGGGCATGGCCTCAATGGGACGGCGCACTTTTCTGCCGGCGCGCGCGAACAAGGGCAGCACCAGTTGCTCAACGCTCAACCGGGTTTCAGCCACGAGCCGGCGGAGCGCGGGCGATTGCCGCAACCGGCGCGGGCGAGACACGGGAAATCCGGGCAATGTCATGGACGCAGTTTAGTTTTTGTCCGCGCCGTGCAAAGCGCAAAGTTTACGGGGCAGCGGACGTGAGTCCGCTCCCTCGTGGGAAATGAGCCGACTGACGTGGGCGGCTACGATCAACGGGTTTCTAAACCGCTTGCATAGTGACGTTGGATTTCACCCATCAATTCCAATTCCCTTCGTGACAATTCGGGGAATTCGTGTCATGGATTTTTGGCATGCGGCGGTTGCAACAGATTTTGTGGGTCCTGGTGGTGGCCCTGATTTTCATCGCCGGTGCCTGGTTCGGCATCAAGCTGACCCGCTTGCTGTCGCCCGGTTCCGGTGCGCACGAGGAAAACACCGCCACCGTGGTGGAACAGATTCAGCACCTTTCCGATCTGGTCACGGTCAAGTATGTCCTGGAAAAAGTGGTCATTCTCGATTCGCCGCCGACGAGCACGCTGGGGCAGTTTGTACAGGGCGAAAACCGCGTGCTCCTGCTCGCGCACGGCATCGTCAAGGCGGGCATTGATCTGAAACGCATCGCGCCGGGGGATGTGGTGGTGACGGGCCGGAAAATCACCCTGCACCTGCCGCCCGCAACGATTACGGACGCCTATCTGGATGAAAAGCAAACGCAGGTGATTGACTGGCAGCGGGGCTTTTTACGCACTTTCGACAAGGACCTCGAGCAAACCGCCCGCCAGGACGCCGTGGACGATATCAGCCGGGCGGCCCGGCTGGATGGGATTTTGAACGATGCGGACAGACGGGCGCGACTGGAACTGGCTTTGTTTCTGCATCAGGCGGGATTTGATCCGGTCGAATTTGTTGACAAGAGTCCGGGTGGTCCCGCCCACGAAGACGTGCCCAAATTTTAGCCAGCGTGGTTGATTTTAACCGGCTGGGGCAGTTCGCCTTCGGTCTGATCTTCGATGGCAATTTGCAACCGGCGTTTCGACATGGTGATTCGCATCACGTGCGAGCGGAGTTGCATCAGGCACAAGGCAGCCGGTTGCGACGGGCGCTGCGGATTTGCAGCTCCGCCGGAGGCGCGAGTTTGTGGGGAGATTTTCAACAAACTGGTTTTCTTGGCCATGCGGGCAATACTGCAAGTCATGTGCCAGAAAACGCTTCCGGCCAACCCACCGCTGACTTTGGCCAACGGCCGGACTTTTTGCGCCGGCATCCGCGTTTTTACACGCCGCCGGCCAGGACCTGGTTCAGCTAATTCAGAGTCGTGACAAGTTCCGCGTGCCGCCGCCGCACGTCGGAAAAGTAATTCCCATAATGCCCGTATAATGCCAGCTTTGAATCGCCGCGGTCAGATCGGACGGCCTGCTGCCGGCCGGTTAAAACCATTATCGGGTCCGACGGCGCAACGGCTGAAGCTTTCGGAATCAAAAGGTTTCTGATTGCAAGACCGCGATGGGGACCGGGAGCGGGCTGTCCAGGGTATTGGCCAGCATCCATGCTTCCTTTGAGTCAAAATGGCCGGTGATCTGGCCCGCGCCGGATTCAATCGGGCCCTGAATGAAGGGGGCCGAATATAACTGGCCGTCCAACACAATCGCCAGCCGCCGACCGATGTTTTCCCGCGTCACTTTGGCAAAGGCGAGGGTGCTTTCCGGGTTTAGCGTAAAATAAATCTGCGGCTCACCCAAATTGCCGCGGACGACCGTCGCATGTTTGATGATATTACCTGCCAGTCCATTCTCCGGCTCCTTTTTAACGACGACCATTTCAAGGTGTTGCTGACCGTTGGATTGGGTTTCCGCATGCCGGAGCACTTCGTAACCCGGCGGCACTTCACCCTGTCCCAGCAGCGCATCGCTGTCCGGATGCACCAGTCGGAATTCGAGCATGCCGCCGCGCGCGAGAAGATGGTCAGCAGCGGCGGCATCCACGGCATTGGTAACCGGAGTCAAAATGCGAATTCGCGATGCGGAAACGGGTTCCACAAAAATTCTGACGCCCAGCTTCAAAAACCTTTTCCTCAACGCTTCATCAAGCCTGGCAAGCGCATTGGTGTCCCCATGGATTTGAGACAAATCGGCTTCGATGATGAACGCTGTGCCATGTTTCGGCGGCCGGGACAACAGGGTGGTCTGCCGATGGGCCAGATAACCGGCGAGACCTCCCAGTCCGAGAATGGCGGCCACCAGGACCGTACATACCAGTAAAGTGATCAGCACCAATGTTCTCATAACTGCGTTGCCTTTCCGGACAATTATTCCAACCCGCCCGCCTGTCGTGCCCGCTTCAATACCTCACGTGCCTTGGTCCGCGCTTTCTGCGCGCCCTCGGCCAGAATTTTATTTACGTGATCCAGATTCCCCGCCAGCCGCGCCCGCTGCTGCCGCGCTTCGGCAAAATAATTCCAGTAATGCTCGAACAACGCCTGCTTCAGATCACCATAGCCCAGGCCGCCGGCCCGCAGGCGGCCCTCAAAATCCTTTGCCACCGCCGCCGGCGCCACCAGGTTGAGCAATTGGATGGCCACGTTCCGGTCCGCGTCGGGTTTTGGCTCCGCGGGCGTGCGTGAGTCCATGACGATGCCCATGATTTTTTTGCGGGTGGCCTTTTCGTCGCCAAAAATCTCAATCGTGTTGCCATAGCTCTTGCTCATCTTCTGGCCATCGGTGCCGGGCACCACGGCCACCTCCTCGCGGATTTGCGGTTCGGGAATCACAAACGTCTGGCCGTATTGTTCGTTGAATTTGATGGCGATGTCGCGCGTCATTTCCACGTGCTGCTTCTGGTCGCGCCCCACCGGCACGAGGTTGGCGTCGTAGATCAAAATGTCCGCCGCCATCAGCACCGGATAGGCAAACAGGCCGTGGCTGGCGGCGATGCCTTTGGCGGTTTTGTCCTTGTAGCTATGGGCGCGTTCGAGCAATCCCATGGGTGTGACCGTGGACAGTATCCAGGTCAGCTCGGTTACTTCCGGCACGTCGGATTGTCGGAAGAAAACGGTCCGTTTCGGGTCGAGCCCGCAGGCCAGGAAGTCGAGCGCCACGTCCAGGGTGTTCCGGCGGCGTTGCGCCGCGTCGAACAGCGAGGTCATGGAATGGTAATCCGCGATAAAATAGAAGGCGTCGCCCTTTGCCTGCAGTTCGAGGGCGGGTCGCATCATCCCGAAATAATTTCCGAGGTGCAGCGCGCCGCTGGGCTGGATGCCTGACAGAATTCGCATGGATGGAGTTTAATGGCAAAACCTGGAACATCCAAGATTGAACATTCAACATCGGGCGAAGCGTCGAACAGACTCGTTGAAGGTTGAATGTTCGATGTTAATTTTCCTTCAACGTTCCGGTCTGCACCTGCCACCGTTGCAGATCCTTGCCGAGTTCGCTCGGCCAGTTTTCCTCGGTGGCGGTCATGAAGACCTGGCCGCCGGTCTTGCGCGCCTGTTCGAGCAACGGCAGGAATCCGCTGCGTCGGTTCACGTCCAGTTCGCCCATGACGTCGTCAATCAACAGAATCGGCGGCGAACCCTGGAGGCCGGCGAGAAATTCCGCCTGCGCCATTTTTAATGCGATGGCCAGCGTGCGTTTCTGGCCTTCGCTGCCGAACTGCGCGGCGGATTTTCCATTGAGCAGCAGTTGTAAATCGTCGCGGTGCGGCCCGACCAGCGTGGAGCGATAGGTCCGTTCCCGGGCGCGGGATTGCGCCAGTTCCACGGCGAAGTCCACCTTTGCGCTCGGCTGGTATTCCATGCGCAATTCCTCCGCGTCGTGGGAGATGCGCCGGTACGCCAGTCGTGCCAGCGGGGAGAATTTCGGCGCCAGCT
Organism: Verrucomicrobiota bacterium; assembly: GCA_050010675.1. Taxonomy (GTDB): domain Bacteria; phylum Verrucomicrobiota; class Verrucomicrobiia; order Limisphaerales; family UBA11358; genus UBA11358. Next base: position 14,596 of record JBEKKN010000025.1, read on the forward strand.
CGCGGCGGGCACGGATGATTTCATCGCCGAGCTTGACCAGTTCCTGTGAAAAACTGTCGAGCGCGGCCTCATCCGTGGCGCGTTGCTTGAGCAGCGCGTTGCGGGCGCGGACGGTGTGCATGTAACGCTGGAGCAGGGGAAGATAACCGGGCTGCGTCTGCGCGAGCAGCAGGTCAAGAAACCGCCGGCGCGCCCGCGCGGCGCCCTTGACCAGTTGCAAATCCTCGGTGCAAAAAACCACTGTTCGCAGGACGCCGAGGTAATCGGCCAGTCGTTTCACCGGCTGGCCGTCCAGCGCCAGTTTGCGTTCGCTGGCCGACCAGAACATTTTGATTTCCCGCGCGCCCTGGCCCACCACGTGGCCGCCGACAAAATAGCCTTTCGCGCCGTGCCGGATCATTTGCGCGCCACCGACGCCGCGGAACGACCGCAATGTGGCCATGAGATAAACGGCCTCGAGGATGTTCGTCTTGCCCTGCGCGTTGTCGCCCAGCAACAGGTGGAAGCCGGGCGCAAAATCCGCGTCCAACCGCGCGTAATTGCGGAAGTCCCGGAGTCGCAAATGGGCCAGATGCACGGGGAGAAAATGGAGCGCAAACCGCCCCGCCGCGAGTTTTTTCAAACGCCGCCACCGGCAAACTTTGATTTGTCCGGCCAAAAATGTTCTCATCCGTCCATGGCGCCCTGCGTCATTTTTGAAGATGAGCATCTGCTGGTGGTCCACAAGCCGGCGGGCTGGAACACCCACGCGCCCGGGCCGTACGCGGGCGAAGGCATCTACGACTGGTTGCGCCACCGCGAACCGCGCTGGTCGACGCTGTCGATCCTGCACCGGCTGGACAAGGAAACCAGCGGCGTGCTCGTGTTTGGCAAAACCCCCGCCGCCAACCGCTCGCTCACGGATCAATTCACGCAGCGCCGCGTCCATAAGAAATATCTGCTGCTCACCGATCGCAAGGTGCCCGCCAGGGAATTCACAATCAAAACCACCCTGCTCCGTATCGGCGAAAAATATGCCAGCTGTCCGGGTGGAGAGATGGCCGAAACGAAATTCACGCCGGTGGCGGATGCCAAATTTGCCGTCCACAGCGCCGGATTAAAAATGGTGAGTGCCGAGCCGCTCACCGGACGCACGCACCAGATTCGCGTTCACGCCGCGGAGAGTGGATTTCCCGTTCTGGGCGACACCCTTTATGGCGGCACGACGTCGTCGCGCGTTTTTTTGCACGCGGCGGAAATTGCCTTTACGCACCCGACCACGAATGCCCCGGTGAAACTTGTTGCGCCGGTGAATTTCGATGTGGAACCACGCCTGGCATTGCGGATCGCGGCAATTGAGCCGGAAGCGACAACAGCCTACCGCGTGACTCACGGTGCCAGCGACGGCTGGCCGGGATGGTACGTCGAGCAGCTGGGCGATTTTTTGCTCTCGCAATCCGAACAACCATTGCGCGCGGACCAGCGTGACGAGCTGGCGCGACTGATGGAAACGCTGGGTGCGCGCGGTGCGTATCACAAAATGCTGTCGCGACAGGTCCGGCGCACGTCGGTCGCGGGCGCGTCGCCGCAACGGGTCCTGGGGGAAGCCGCGCCGGAGCGGTTCGAGATCCTGGAAAATGGCGTCCGCTTTGAGTTGAGTTTCAGCGAAGGCTATTCCGTGGGTATGTTTTTGGACCAGCGCGACAACCGCCGCCGCCTTTTAACCGGTCATATTGCGGTGGATTTTGACTTTGGACCTTGGACTCCGGACCTTGGACTTTTGAATTGCTTCGCCTACACCTGCGGTTTTTCCGTCGGGGCGGCGCGGGCGGGCGCCCGGACGACCAGCCTCGATCTCTCGAAGAAATATCTTGAATGGGGCCGGCGCAATTTCACGTTGAACGGCCTGGACCCGGCGGCGCACGATTTCATCTATGGCGACGTCTTCGACTGGTTGCGGCGGCTGGCGAAGAAGGACCGCCAGTTCGATGCCGTGCTGCTCGATCCGCCGACGTTTTCGCAATCGAAGGAGCGTGGCGTGTTCCGCGCGGAAAATGATTTTGGAAAACTGGTCGCGGCCGCGCTGCCGCTGGTGAAGCCGGGGGGAATTCTGTTTGCCTCGACCAATGCCGCCGGCTGGCCGCCGGAGGCATTTCTCGCCGATGTCGAAACCGCCATTCGTCATTCGCGACGGACAATGTTGCATCGGCATTATTGTCCGCAACCGCCGGATTTTCCGGTCAGTCGCGGCGAACCGGCCTATTTAAAGACGGCGTGGTGGCAAATCAGTTAACACGTGAAGCTGCCTGCCCATCCCTCCGTTGCTGACAAGCTCCCGCGCCTGCGGCTCCGCATCACGGCGGCGGCGGAAAATTACGTCCGTGCCGGTCATCCGTGGGTTTTTGCCGACAGTGTGCGCGAACAAAACCGTGACGGTGTGTCCGGTGAACTCGCCGTCATCTACGACCGCCAGGACAAATTTTTGGCCGCCGGCCTGTTTGATCCCGATTCGCCCATCCGGGTACGCGTGTTGCACGCCGGCAAACCGCTAACGCTGGACACCGCATGGTGGACGGCGCGGCTAGATGCCGCCGTGCGCCGTCGCGACGGGCTTTTTGACGCCCGCACCACCGGGTATCGCCTCATCAACGGTGAAAGCGACGGCTGGCCCGGTCTGGTGCTCGACCGGTATGACACGACGTTCGTCCTCAAACTTTACACGGCCGCGTGGCTGCCAAAACTCAACGATATTACCACGCTTGTCCGTGAACGGTTGCTGCCGGAACGAATCGTCCTGCGCTTGAGCCGGAACATTCAACGCGCGGCGGAACATTTTGGCCCTGGCCGGCACGACGCTGAAATCCTGCACGGTCCGGCAGTGACGGAGGCGGTGGTGTTTTTGGAAAACGGAATCCGCTTCGAGGCTGACGTGTGGCGCGGTCAAAAGACGGGATTTTTTCTCGACCAGCGGGAGAACCGCCGCGAGGTTGGCGAACTTGCGCGCGGGCTTGAGGTGTTGAACGCATTCAGTTTTTCCGGCGGTTTCTCGCTGTACGCGGCCCGGGGCGGCGCAAAATCCGTGACCGATCTTGACCTCAGCCCCCATGCGCTGGCGGCGGCGCAGCGGAATTTCCAACTGAATCGTGCCGATCCCGTTGTGGCCGGCTGCCGCCACGAATGCGTGCAGGCGGATGCGTTCGACTGGCTCGCGGGTGGCGACGCGCGGAAGTACGGGTTGATTGTGCTCGATCCGCCGTCGCTCGCCAAACGCGAGGCCGAGCGCGCCGGGGCGATCCGCGCTTATGCCCGGCTGGCCGCGAACGGCATCCGCCGGCTCAAGCCCGACGGACTGTTGCTGGCCGGTTCCTGTTCCGCGCACGTGAGCGCGGAGGAATTTTTCGGTGCCGTGCGGACGGCGGCCGTGGCTTCCGGTCGGCGCTTTGGGGAACTGAAAACCACGGGCCACGCGCCGGACCACCCGGCAACCTTCAAGGAAGCGGATTATTTGAAGGGAATTTTCCTGAAGTTCAGTTGAAAAAAAGTTGTGATTGTGCTGCCGTCGATGAGCCGGAGGTACGCAGTCAAACTCAAACACCTCCCCGCTTCGTTGAAAACGGTTCCGATGTGCTTTTTGACGTGACAAAGCAACTGGTCTTGGGCATTGACAACCCCATGGACACTGGATTGAGGGCGGCTCGTTTCATCTCGGTGGTGGTGCCGGTTTACAACAGTGAGTCGATCCTGCCGGCGTTGATCAAGCGGTTGGAACCGGTGCTGGTTTCGCTGGCCGGACAATACGAAGTCGTGCTGGTCAACGATGGCAGCCGGGATCAAAGCTGGAAAGTCATTCAGGAACTGTCACGCTCCTTTCCCTGGGTCCGCGGCATCAACCTGATGCGAAATTACGGGCAGCACAATGCGCTCCTCTGCGGCATCCGGGCCGCCCGGTTCGACACCCTGGTGACGATGGATGACGATCTGCAACATCCGCCCGAAGAAATCCACAAGTTGCTGGCCAAACTCGAAGCGGGCTTTGAAGTGGTTTACGGGTTTCCCGAGCACGAGCAGCACGGTTGGTTGCGGGATGTCGCTTCGGGGTTGACCAAGCTGGCCCTTCAGAGGTCCATGGGGGCCGAGACGGCCCGCCATGTGTCGGCATTTCGCGCGTTTCGGACGCAGGCCCGCGATGCCTTTGCCAACTATCACAGTCCGTTTGTCTCGATTGACGTGGTGCTGACCTGGGCCACCGCCCGGTTCATTGCCATTCAAGTCCGGCATGATCCCCGCCCGGCCGGGGTTTCGAACTATACGTTTGGCATGCTGTTCCGGCACGCGATGAACATGATGACGGGATTTTCAATTCTGCCTCTGCAACTGGCCAATCTCATGGGCTTTTTATGCACCGCCTTCGGTGGGGTAATTCTGGCATACGTCGTGGGACGATATGTCTTGTATGGCACCACCGTGCAAGGGTTCACCTTTCTGGCGTCCATCATTGCCATTTTTTCTGGTGCTCAACTCCTGGCTTTGGGGATCATCGGAGAATACCTGGCCCGGATGCATTTCCGGATGATGGAACGCCCGACGTACACCGTCCGTGAGCAAATTGGCCCTCGTGACGAGGTGACGGCATGAACGTGCCCGACCCGGTTCCTTGCGAGTTGCTGCCGTGGGACACCGAGTTTTTTCAATGTCGCATCGCCCGCGTCCGCGGTGACACGCTGACGCCAGGGCAGGCGGCGCAAATCGATGAGTGGTGTCAGAGCCATCGTGTCCGTGGGCTGTATTTTCTGGCGCGGGCGGATGACCCGGCGACCATCCAAACTGCCGGACAGCAGGGCTTTGGGCTCGTCGATATTCGCATTACTTTCGAACAAAAGGTGGTGAAATCGCATGGTCCGGTCCGCCCTGACCCCCCGGCCGGGGTTGCCCTCCGGCCCGCTCAACCGGCCGACCTGCCCGGATTGCAGGCGATGGCCCGGACGGGACATACGGAAACGCGCTTTTTCAATGATTTGAATTTTCCGCGTCAACGCGCGGAAGATCTCTATGCAACCTGGATCACCCTCGAATCTCAGGGGCGCGCCGATGCCGTATGGGTTGCCGCCTCGGCTGCCGACGGGCCTTTGGGTTATGTCTCCTGCCATTTGGATCCGGCTGGCCGGCAGGGGCAAATCGGCCTGGTCGGCGTCAGTCCGGAAGTCCGGGGAAAGGGTATTGGCAAATGCCTGATTCTGGCGGCGCTGGACTGGTACCGGGCTGCGGATGTGCAGGCAGTGACGGTGGTTACCCAGGGAAATAATCTGGCGGCCCAGCGGCTTTACCAGCAGTGCGGTTTTTTAAGCCGTAACCTGCAACTTTGGTATCATAAATGGTATCCGGGCCTGGAATGACCACTGCGCCCAGGCGAAAAACTGGAATCAAATGGACCCAAATTATTCAATTCCCTTCAACCAATCTTCGCTCGTCGGCCGGGAGCTGGAACATATTTCCCGGACGATGACCATCGGCCAGATCGCCGGAGACCAGACCTATTCGAAAAGGTGCCACGCGTTTCTGGAGCAGGCGCTGGGCGTACCCAAGGTGATGGTCACCACGTCGTGTACCCATGCGCTGGAAATGTGCGCCCTGTTGCTCGACATCCGGCCTGGCGACGAAGTGATTGTGCCCTCCTTTACCTTCGTGTCCACGGCCAACGCCTTCGCGTTGCGGGGCGCCCGGATCGTCTTTGCCGACATCCGGCTGGACACGCTGAATCTGGACGAGAATCAACTGGAAGGGCTCATCACTTCCCGAACGAAAGTGGTGGTCCCGGTCCATTATGCCGGTGTGGGCTGCGAGATGGACGTGATCGGGGAGATCGCCGCCCGACACGGTTTGTCCATCGTGGAGGACAATGCGCACGGACTGTTCGGCAAATTCCGGGGCCGCTGGCTCGGCACGTTTGGTTGTCTGGCGACCCAGAGTTTTCATGAAACCAAGAACATCACCTGCGGTGAAGGCGGCGCGCTGCTGATCAATGACGCGCGTCTGATTGAACGGGCCGAGATCATCCGTGAAAAGGGGACGGATCGCAGCCGGTACTTTCGTGGACAGGTGGACAAATATTCCTGGGTGGACATTGGTTCGAGTTATGTGATGAGTGACGTTCTGGCGGCCTTTCTGTACGCCCAGTTGGAGGTATGGCAGGACATCCAGGCGCGGCGCCAGCGCATTTGGGGCTATTACGACGAGCACCTGCGCAACTGGGCGCAGGAACACGGGATCGGCTGCCCGGTGGTCCCGGCCCACTGCCAGCAGTCCTGCCACATGTATTACCTGGTCATGCCGTCCCTGGCAAAACGCCAGGCCCTCATTTCCTTTCTCAAATCGCGCGGCATCCTCAGCGTATTTCATTATGTGCCGCTCCACCTTTCTCCCATGGGCCAGCGCATGGGAGGCCGGCCCGGCGGCTGTCCCGTGAGTGAAGCGAAAAGCGAGCGGCTGGTGCGGCTGCCCTTCTACAACCGGCTCAACCCGGAAGATCAGGACCGGGTCATCCGGGCCATCCATGAATTCCATGTGTGATGCGAACCTCGGCGGGACGCCGCGAAGCCGGTTACAGACAATTTTCAACGGACCCTGGTTTTCCGGGAGCTCCGGATCACCGGCGGGCCGGCGGGTCGATCTTCCGGCACTCCTTGGGGCGGCCCTGGTCAATCTGATTTTGTTCGGTCTTTTTCTCGCCTGCGCCACGCCGGTTTATGAAACCAATGACGATCTGATGATGCAGCTGATCGCCTCGGGGTTCTATACGGGTCATCCCGACGCGCATCTGGTTTTTACCAATATTTTGATTGGCTGGGTTCTGCGATTTTTTTATGGAACCTGGGCCGGGTGCAACTGGTATCTGATCTACCTCCTGGCGGTGCATTACCTCGCGCTTACTGCCATCGCTTTCGTGGTGATGGCGCGCCGGGGTGGCTGGCTGTCGGCCTGGCTTTACGTGTTGTTTTTCCTGGTTGTCGAGACGCACATTCTGCTGCATCTCCAATTCACCACCACCGCTTTTCTGGCCGGGACTGCGGGTTTATTAATGCTGGTGGACGGACTCCGGCCGGGATCTCCGGCGCATTGGCCCGAGGTGATTGGCGGAGCCGCTTTGGTGGGCCTGATGGGCCTGGTTCGGGAGCCCGTCGCGCTGTTGTTGGCGGTGATCGCCACCCCTTTTCTATGGGAACGGTTTGGCTTGGCCGGCTGGCGTCGGCTGCTGGCAACGGGTTTGGCCTGCGCGGGCATCGTTCTGGTCCTGCACGAAGTCAATCGTTGGGCCTACCAGCGCGACCCGGCGTGGGCCGGGTATTCGGAGTACAACCGGCTGCGCGGTGAAATCCACGATACACCGCTGGAGAAATTCATTCCGGAGGCGGATTCCGCAGTCGGCTGGAGCCAAAACGACGGATGGATGTTTTCCCATTATTATTTCTCCGACCCCGACGTCTATGCCGGTGTGCCCAGGCTGCGCCTTCTTTTGACCCGGCTGAAGGCGTTGGCACGGGACGAACCGGCAATTTTGTGGAGGTTTCCGGCCGGCGATCTGTATCTGCCGAAGCTGTTGGGGGGTGACGCGGGCATTCTGATGAAGCTGGCCATGCTGAATGCGATCGGGTGTCTTCTGGTCGCGGGGGCCTCTCGTCAGCGTTGGCTGGTCACGTTGCTGATTTCTTACGGTCTTTTGGTGGGGTTAAGCGTTTATCTCTTAACGACCGCTCGCCTGCCGGAACGCGTCTCTTACAACCTTCCGCTGTTTATGCTCGCCATCTGTCTCTATTGGGTAACCGGCTTCCGAAACCGGACGGTGGCCGCCACCTCGCCCGATTTGTCAGCCTCCCCGGTGCCACGCTGGCGGGCTCAAGCTGGGCGGCGGTTGGCGCTCGTGCTGGTCCCGGTTTGGGCCGTGTTATGCCTCTTTTGCCTGGCGCAGTTGGCTGACAGCTTGCGGACGGCCAATGCCAAAGGCCGGGACCTGGAGCAGGTCAGTCACAAAATCCTTGGCCCGATCCGCACGCTTTTGCCGGGGCCACAAACCCCAACCCTGATTGCATTGCCCTTCGATTCCGTGTTGGAACGATGCCTTTTCTTTTATCCTGCAACGGAAAAGATTCCCTTTTCTATCGTGCCTTACGGTTGGATCACCCAGTCGCCACTCTACAACCGAATCCTGCAACAACATCAACTCCGTCCTTATGCTCTTTCGCTGGTGAAGCGGCCGGACGTCTTTTTCCTGATGGGAACCAGATGGCTCGAACCTCTCAGGACATTTTATCGGGAGCACTACGGCCTGAACATCCGGTTCGATACCGTCTTGAACACGGACGAAACGCCGCAGTTCGAGGACTGCCAGCTTCATCTCTACCAAGCGCATATTATCGGTGAGCCGGCGCCGGCGGGAATCGCGCCAAGATGACTCGCCGGCTTTAGCGGTTTTCGAAGGGGGAAACGCGTTCCGGACATGGCCGTCTTCGTGTGCCTTATGTCCTTACGATGATGTGTGGTTGTAATCAGGTTCCTGCGGGCGGCCGATCGCGCTGGTCCGCCCCGGATTTGTAGCCCATGAATTCCCACACCGGGAGTTTTTCCAGCCGGTTCACCGGCTGATACCCCGGTATTTTCAGATCCTGCTCCCGCACTGCACACTTTTGCAAACAGGCCGTAACCTGTGCACACCAGGCAAAGTACGAGGACAACCACATTGCCGTCGGGGGACTCGATGACGGCGATACCGTCGGATCCACGATCACCATGTCCCCCACGATCCAGACATTATGGCCGCTCCGCAGCGTGTCGGTAATCAGATGCAACACGGGAGCCATCGGATCCGCTTGGTTCAACCTATCCATGACCAGGTCGTTGCGATGCACCTGGTGCGAGTTGATCGGAGGCACGGTGACCCAGCGGGCCGGGCCGTGGTAATACCGGTTGAACGTGATTCCCTCCCATGGTCCTTGCACCACGATCAGATCCCCCGCTGTGACTTTCTGGCCGAGAACAGCGGCGATCAGGTCCACATTACTCCGCCGGGTATGCGCTTCCTCCCATGCGGCTGTGGCGTTCCCGGCCATCATCGCCGCCATGAGCCCGATGCGCAGCAGCCCCCACGGCCGTAACGCCGGCCAGTTTGCGTTCAACAGTCCGTCGAGTGAAATCGCACACAGACTGAACATTTCGACGTAATACCATGCCTGCGTCACGTAATGTAATCGGAGCAGAAAAACTGAATACCCCGCCGTTCCGAGGATCATGCTCACCACACAAAACAGCGCCAGGTCAGCGCGGTTCCGAAGCAGGCCTGCCATGGCGGTTTCCTGGTTTTGCTTCTGATGTTCCCATGCCCGCTGTGCTGCCAGTGCCGCAACCAATCCGCACAACAGCAGTACAACCCAAATCCAGATCTCCGGGCCAACCGCCCCCTCGGGTTGAGCGCTGCTCCGCGCCGTAAGCGCGAGACCGAGTCGATTCCACAGGATTGCGGAATTGAAGTCGGGGTTCTGGTTCATGGGCAGATAAACGGAGCCCCGGTGGATGATGGGGAGGTAGATCGCCAGGGACGCGCCGGACACGACACCGATTGCCATCAGCGCCCATAATGTCTTCCACTGCTGCCGCCGAATGATCACCGCTGCTCCGCCGGCGAGCATGGCGAATAAAAAGACCACGTCGTAATAGACGCATTGCGCAAACAGCAGGCCGACGAGTCCGGCTCCCAGAACCCGCGACCTCGACGGAAGCTCCACCAGGCGCCAGATCATTCCGAAACTCAGCACCAGCAGGCACGCCGCCAGGCCATAAGCCCGATTGGCCCCCACGATGAAGAGGAACGCCGGCAGGCTGCCCAGCAGTGCGAGGCTCAGAATCGGTGCGCGATTTCCCGTCCAGCGCGAGCATAACCACAGGGATGTCAGGAAAAACAAACCCACGCACAGCCCCAGCATGCGGACACTCCCGTCACTGCCTATCAGGCCCAGCGAACTGCCGCCGCGCAGCAGCAGCGGCCAGAGGGGGGGGAACGATTCAAACGGCAGGTTGTTCCAGATTTCCTTCAGCGAGGACATTTGCGCCAGGTTGAGGGTGTTTACCTCGTCACGCCACAGCGGTCCCGCGTTCATTGCCGTTAAAATCAGCAGGATTGCGGAGAACGTGGTGCCGATCAATGCGGCCACGGTTTCCGCCCCGGGTCTGGATAATCGCTTCAACAACATGGTCTGGAGATGGGCCGACTGAACCGCCGCCGGTAAATTCGCGCCCTCACCAGCGCCGCCGCCCGGCCAAGCCACCGCCGGCTTTTCAAGGGGTTTGGAACGAGCGCGTTATCAGTGCCGGATTCGAACATGACCGTAACGAAAATGCCCGTCGACACCGCGCAGGGCAACGCCGAATTTCAAATGGCCAGCAACAGCCGCTTGATTTCCTTCAACCGTGCCGGGGGGTTCTTTTTGGTGAGCCGCGGGAATTTTCCTCCGAGCGTGATGAAATCGGCATGGCGCGTCAGCATTAACTTGTCATCCTTGACCTCGATGACCGTCACTGCCTTTTCGCCCGCAATCATTTTCAGTTCGGCCACGAGCAGCAGCAATTCCACCGGTGGCGGCAGCGGGCCAAAACGGTCGCGCATTTCCTTTTGCAGACTCTCCAGTGCGGATTTGTCCGTGGCTTGCGCCAGTTTGCGGTAAATTTCGATGCGATGCTGCGGCTCGGTGACGTAAGCGTGAGGCAGGGAGGCTGATTTGTCATTTTGCGACGGCAACCGGCCATCCGTCCCTTCCAGAAAATCCAGTTTCACGCTCACTGCCACGCGCGGCTTCACTTTTTCGCCTTTCAACGATGAAACGCTTTGCTTGAGCAACTGGCAGTAAAGCTCAAAACCGACGGCGGTGATATGGCCGCTCTGTTCCGAGCCAAGCAGGTTGCCCGCGCCGCGGATTTCGAGGTCGCGCATTGCGATTTTGAAGCCGCTGCCCAGCGTGGAGTATTGCCGGATGGCGCTGATGCGTTTGCGCACGTCGGTGAGCAGGCTCACGTGACGCGGCAACAGCAGATACGCGTAGGCCTGGTGCTTGTAACGCCCGACGCGGCCGCGCAATTGATATAAATCGCTCAACCCGAACCGGTCGGCACGGTCGATGATGATGGTGTTCGCGTTCGGAATATCCAGGCCGCTTTCGATGATGGTGGTGGACAACAGGACGTCCGCCTCGCCATTGACGAATTTTGTCATCACTTCCTCCAGTTCATCCGCGTCCATCTGGCCGTGGCCGACGAGGATGCGCGCGTGCGGCAGCAGCCGTTTCAGCCGGTCGGCCATCATCTGAATCGTGATCACGCGGTTGTGCAGAAAGAAAACCTGGCCGCCCCGATTCAGTTCCCGCTGGATGGCGTCGCGGATGACGCGCTCGTCGAACTGGGTGACGATGGTCTCGACCGGCAGGCGGTCGTGCGGCGGCGTCTGGATGGTGCTCATGTCGCGCGCGCCGGTGAGCGCCAGATACAGCGTGCGCGGGATCGGCGTGGCGCTAAGCGTCAGCACATCCACCAGCGTGCGCAGGCGCTTGAACTTTTCCTTGTGCAACACGCCGAACCGTTGCTCCTCGTCAATCACGACCAGGCCGAGGTCCTTGAAAGTGATGTCGTTTTGAATCAACCGGTGGGTGCCGATGACGATGTCCACGGCGCCGCTGGCCAGGTCCCTGACGACGCGCTGCTGCTCGCGGCGGGAGCGAAAACGCGAGAGTAATTCAATGCGCACCGGATAATCCGCCATCCGCTCACGAAAGGTGTTGAAATGCTGTTGCGCCAGGACCGTCGTGGGCACCAGCACGGCGACCTGCCGGCCATCCATCACGGCCTTGAACGCCGCCCGGATCGCCACCTCGGTTTTGCCGAAACCGACGTCGCCGCAGATCAGCCGGTCCATCGGCTTCGGTTTTTCCATGTCGGATTTGGTTTCCTGAATCGCGCGCCATTGATCCGGGGTTTCCTCAAAGATGAACGCGCCTTCAAACTCGCGCTGCCAGGGGACATCGGGTTTGCAGGCGTGGCCGGGTTGGGATTCGCGCACGGCCTGGATTTGCAACAGTTCAGCGGCGACATCGCGCACGGCGCGTTCGGCCTGTTCCTTCGCCTTTTTCCAGCGCGTGCCCCCCAGCGTGTTCAGCGGCGGGTGCGCCTTGCCCGCGCCGACATACTTGCCGACCAGATGCGCTTCGGTCACCGGCACGTAAAGTTTCGGCGGTTCATCGCCGGCATGGGCCGGGGCGTATTCGATGACCAGGCACTCGGTACTGGCGTCCGGGGCCTGGGATCCGGGGCCCGGGATTTCGGTTCGGGGACTCGCCGGCAGATTCTTCAGGCCCAGGTAACGGCCAATGCCGTATTGGAGGTGGACCACGAGGTCGCCTTCCTCCAATTCGGTGAAATCGATGTCCAGGGCGGAACGGGTGGCGAGCGCGTGCGGCGATTTCAACCGGCGCGGCCGCTGGATTTTATAACGCCCAAAAATCTCCGCGTCGGTGACGATGACGAGTTTGGTGTCGTCGCACAGGAAACCGCGGGCGAGCGAACCCAAGCGAGTCGAGGGTCGAGGGTCGAGGGTCGAGGATTGAACAGAGTCTGGCTTTCGACTCTCGTCTATTGGCGCCCGACCTGATTCGGTCCAGATTTCTTCAAACCGCTGGCGTTCGCCGTCGTTGTTGCAGAAGACGTGAACGGCGTGGCCCTGCCGCAGCCAGCGATGGAGCTGGTCGAAAAATTCACGGCGCTGAGCCTCGACCACGGGCAATTCCAGTGCGCGGCCGGCCAGGGGACGGTAAAGGTCGAGGCTTTGGAATTGCGGCATGTGGATCGCGGATTGCGAATTTTCGGCAGGCGACGGATCGGATGGCGGACCCGGATCGCCCGTTTCGTCCAGTTTCACCACCGTCATTTCTCTTGTGGTGAGCTGTTGTTGAAATGCCTCCCACGGAATAAAAAACGGATCGTCCGGTGGAATTTGCTGCGCGTATTCATCGGCGCGGGCCGTTAATTGTTCCGGCTCGCAAAGGAGGAAAATGGTTTCGCGCGGCAGATAATCCAGAAGGGTGGCGAACTCGCCGGCTTTGGACTGCGGACCGTGGACCTTGGACTTCAATATTCCCAGTTCGCCGCCCGGCGGAATAACGACCTGTGATATTTCCTCACCCGAGATTTGCGTGAGCGGGTCGAAGTGGCGGAGCGATTCCAATTCATCGCCGAAGAATTCCAGCCGTACCGGCCAGGGCCGGGTCAAGGGCCAGACATCCAGAATGCCGCCGCGCAGGGCGATCTCGCCCTTTTGGGTCACCTGGGCTTCCGGTTCGTAACCCTGCGCTTCGAGCCATTCGATCAAATCCAGCGGGTTGGCTTTGTCTCCGCGTTCCAGCCGGCGCGTGCGCTGATCAATCTCGCCCGGCGGAAACGTCTGCTGGAGCAGGGCGGTGACGCTGGTGACGACCATGGCGGCTGGCGGCTGGCGGGCGGTGGATTGGCCGGACAAAGCCACCAACGTTTGCAGGCGGTCGCTGATGGTGTCGGCGTGCGGCAGTTTGCCTTCGTGAGGCAGGACTTCCCAAGGTGGATAATACAGTAGTTCGCAACTGGCAGCTCCCGGTTCGGAGGGGGTATCGGTTCGCGCTTCGCACTTCGCACTTCGCACTTCACCAAGCCAGGTTTCGATATCCTGCTGGAAACTTTCCTGAACTTTCAGGTCCGGCGCGACGATGACGAGCGGTCGCTGCGGGAAAATATTCTGGAGCAGAACGGCGAGGAACGGCTGGGCCGCCTGGCAGACGCCGGCACCGGACCACACTCCGCCATTCTCCAATCGCCGCGCGAGGGACTGCACGGCGGGAGCGAGCACGATGTCAGCGAACAAGTCGCTTGTCGCCGACGCTGTCGCGTTTTGCGCCAAGCCAGGGTAAAGTCGCAGTCGATGCTTCGCGCGTCAACTCCGATGAAGCTAAAACCCGGCAAGGTCGGGTTACGGAGGCGCCGGAGTTGATTGGACCCAAGCGGTTGCCGGTGTGGTCTGGCTTCGTTCGTAGATCAAGATGGCGCTGCCCTCCGGCGCGGGGGTGATGGGCAGGCTGCGGACCAGAGCGTAATTCGTCCGGTAGGAATTCCACCAGTCAAAGATTTCATGGTCGGATTCCGGCCGGCTGATCCAGGAGTCGTTGAACGTCAGCACCGCCACGCAGTCCGGCCGGGCCGATTCAATTTCACCGATCATTTCCTTCTGCATCCGGCGCGCAAACGGCTGCGGTTCCATCAGCGCATAGGTGTAGAGGTAGCTGGTGGCCGAACGCCGGTGCGACAGGAAATAGATCTCCGGTTCCGATCCCAGCACCGCCACGCGCGCGCCCGGCGGCGTGGCGGTCTGGATATAGGCGGCGGCCGACCCGGCCTGGGAAAACAGGTCGAAGCCGTAGATTTCCCGGCTGGCCTGGGCCGGCTTCAATTCAAACCACACCTGCCGGTTGAGAAAAACACTCACGGCCAGGATCAGCACGAACGCCACACCGGGCCAGGCTTTCCGCGCGGCGGTGGGATCGGTGGCGTCCCGAAAAACCGATTCCGCTCCGCTGACGCCGCAACCGGCCAGCAGCGACACGGCCGGCAGGGCCAAAAGAAAATAATGCGGGCGAAAATAGAAACCGGGGCAGGTGGCCAGCCAGGAGGCCACGGCAAAACCAATCAGGGCAAACCGCCATTCCCGCAGTCGCGGATCCAGCCAGAGTAATCGCAGGCCCATGAGGGCGGTAATCCAGAGCAGCGCGTTTCCACCCACTGCCTGGGAAAACCCGGTCAAAAATTTCATCGGGACATCAGCCAGCGGGACCAGGGACACATACTGCCGGGCGTAACTGATGGTCCAGAACCAGAACCGGCCCAGGACTCCGGCGTGCCAAAGCAGCAGGCCGGTCAGGCCCAAAGGCAGCATCACCCCCAGACCGTAGGCCGCCATAAGCGGCAAGCGTTTGGAGTGGACCATTCCTGGCGGGCGCGGCCTGGCGACCGCCAGCAAGATCAATCCCCATAAACAGAAGAAGAGGCCATGCTGAATCATCAGCAGGGCCATCCCCAGCATGAATCCTCCAGCCAGCGCACGTTTCCAACCGATTACCCCGCGAACCGGCAGGAGCAGGCACAAACCCGCCGTGGCAAACAAAGCCACAAAATGTGCGGCATGTCCTTCCAGTCCCAGAATGGTCGGCGACGCGGCCAGGACGGAGTAGGCGCCCGCGGCCACGAGCCCGGCGGTCTCATCCAGTAACCGCCGGCCCAGCCAGAAAAGCATTCCCGCCGTTAACGCGGTCGTACCGAGCACGCCGAGATGAATACCGGCCGGGGTCTGCCCGAACGCGGCCATGATGATGGCGTAGGCCCCGTAGGTGCCGGGAAATTTCATGTTGCCGGCCAGCTGGTAGGGAGGCACACCCTGCAACATCAACTGGCCGGCGTAGGCGTACTCGCCTTCGTCGCGTTCCAACGGGAGATCCAGCAACCGAAACCGGACCACCACGACGAGGAGGATCGTCGCCACCCCAAAACACCGGACCCAGTGCCGGTGACGAAACTTGCAACGTTCGGTCGGCGCAACGGATGATTGCGTCATGCGCATGCAATTGAGCAAATCAAGCAGGTGGGAACAAGCGAATTTGCCATCGATCACTGCCTAAAAATAGGGGTGGCTTTCCGGCGTTTCTGTTTGACCTGGTTTCCGGTGGCCACGCAACCTGACCGCGGATGAGTGAAAACATCATGGCGCCCAATCCGTGGATGATTCTGCCGTTTGCATTGTTGCTCGGCGCCATCGCCCTGGCGCCGCTGTTCGCCCCGCATTGGTGGTCCCGGCATTATCCCAAGATCGCGCTCGGTCTCGGTGTCATCACCCTGGGCTATTACCTTCTGGTGCTAAGGGCGCCGGACCGCGTGCTGCACGTGGCGCACGATTACGCCAGTTTCATCCTGCTGGTCGGCTCGCTGTTTGTGGTCGCCGGCGGCATCCACATTCGTGTGAAAGGCGAGGCGACGCCGTCGGTCAATGTGGTTTTCCTGCTGATTGGCGCCGTCCTGGCAAACGTTTTGGGCACGACCGGTGCGGCCATGCTCCTGATCCGGCCGTGGCTGCGGATGAACCAATACCGTGTCACCGCGCACCACGTCGTCTTCTTTATTTTTATCGTGGCGAACGTGGGTGGCTGCCTGACGCCCATTGGTGATCCGCCATTGTTTTTGGGTTATTTGCAAGGGATTCCCTTCTGGTGGGTGGCGGAGCATTGCTGGCGGATGTGGGTCCTGGGCGTCGTAATCCTGCTGGCCATGTTTTACGTCGTGGACCGGCGCAACTTTCTCCGCGCGCCGCGGGAAATCCGTCAACGGGAAACCGCGCCGGAAACCTGGAAATTCGACGGGCTGGCGAATTTGTTTTTTTTGGGCCTGATTCTGGGCGCGGTGTTCATCCACCACCCGGTCTTTTTGCGTGAAGGCATCCTGCTGGCCGCGGCCGCGGGTTCCTACTGGACCACCCACAGAGCCGTGCACGAGGCCAATCGCTTCAATTTCCATCCGATTCGGGAGGTGGCCATTTTATTCATCGGCATTTTTGCCACGATGATACCCGCGCTGGACTGGCTCGATGTGCATGCGCGGGCGTTGCTGGGCACGCAACCGGCGCCGGCCTTTTTCTATTTCGGCACGGGCACACTGTCCACCATGCTGGACAACGCGCCGACCTATCTCAGTTTTTTGAGCGCTCTCTCGGGCGCGACTGGCGCCCGGGACGTCGGGGAACTATTGGTTGGAAATGCCCTGAATCTCGCGGCCATCAGTGTGGGGGCGGTCTTTTTCGGCGCGGCCACTTATATCGGCAATGGGCCGAATTTCATGGTCAAAGCCATCGCCGACCACGAAAACGTCCGCACCCCGACGTTTCCGGGATTTATCTGGAAATTCACGATGCCGTTCCTGTTGCCGATGCTGCTGGCGGTGTGGCTGGTCTTCTTTCATGGTTGAATTGAAACATTTTCTTTGCGCGCGGCTCCGGTTTGCGGGAAAATGGGACTGTCCTGTTTACCATTGGAGTGCGAACGCTCTACAACATTCTATTCACGTTTTTCTTCGTGTTAACCACGCCGTATTATTTCCTGCGGATGTGGCGGCGCGGCGACTGGCTTCCCGGTTTTTTCGAGCGGTTTGGCTATTACCACCGGAATCTCAAGCAGGCGTTGACCAACCGCCAGGTGATCTGGCTGCATGCCGTCAGCGTCGGCGAAGTCAATCTGTGCACGCAACTCATTCGCGCCCTCGAGCCACGCATGCCCAACTTGAAAATCGTGGTTTCAACGACGACGACGACCGGCATGGCGGAACTACGCCGTCATTTGCCGCCGCACATCAGTAAAATTTACTATCCCCTGGACGGGCGGAGAACCGTCATTCGGGCTTTGGATACCATCAACCCCGTGGCCGTTGTGCTTTTTGAGGCGGAAATCTGGCCGAACTTTCTGTGGCGCGCACGCGATCGCAGGATTCCCCTGTTCCTGGTCAACGCCCGGCTTTCCAGCCGTTCCCACCGTGGTTACCGGCGGTTTGGATTTTTGTTCCGCCCGCTGTTCGCGGCCTTTACGGGCATCAGCACGCAGAATGAAGCCGACGCCGAACGCCTGCGGGAAATCGGGTGCCGGCCCGAAGCGATCCGGGTGGTGGGTAATTTGAAATTCGATGCGGCCAAGATCGATGGCCACCGCCGGCTTGACGTGCCGACGCTGTTGCAGCAGATCGGCGTGCCGCCGGACGCGCCGATTCTGGTGTGCGGCAGCACCCACGCCGGCGAGGAAATCGCCCTGGCGGAGATCGCGCAACGGTTGCGGCTTTTGTTTCCCAAGCTGTTTCTGGTGCTGGTGCCCCGGCATTTTGAGCGGTGCCGGGAGGTGGGGCGGCAATTGCGGGAACGGGGCGTCAAATTTATTTATCGCAACGAAATCCTTGCCAGTGCGCGGTTTGCCGAGGGGCAGGTCGAATGTTTGCTCGTCAACACCACCGGCGAGTTGCGGTTCTTCTATGAACATGCGACATTGGTCTTCGTGGGCAAGAGCCTCACGGCGGTCGGCGGGCAGAATCCGATTGAGCCGGGGGCGGCGGGCAAGGCCATGGTATTCGGGCCGAACATGCAGAATTTCACCGACATTGCGCGAAATTTCATCGCCCGGAACGCGGCGGTCCAAGTGGCCGACGCGCAGTCCTTGGAGCTGGCGCTGGGCGAATTGCTGGCGGATGAAAAGCGGCGCGAGGAATTGCGGCGTAATGCGCTCCAGGTCGTCCGCGAAAATCTGGGAGCCGTGGGCCGGACGGTGGATATGATTTTGGAACATCTGAAGGGCCGTGGAATTTATATTGTGCCGGAAAAATAGTTTCATCATGAAGTTTCCCCGCTTGACGAAACGGAACGGGCTTTTCCATATTCGGGCCCGTTTTTGGTGCATGAATCGGAAGCATTGAGTGCGTATGTCGAAATCGAAGGTTCGTAAGGCCGGGTCGGATTCCGCCCGGGAAAAAGGAGCGCGCAGTACCACCCTGGCCGCAATGCCACCGGCGGATCCGGCCACGGACCCATCGCGGAATGGCGCCCCCCCGGGTTCACCGCCCCGGGACCTTTCGGAAATCATCAAGCAACTGATCCGCCTGGCGCAGGAGCAGGGGCATTTGTCGTACAATGACATCAGTGACGCGCTGCCGGACAATGTCATCGAGCCGGAGCTGGATGAAGTTTTTGGCAAGTTGCGCAGTCTGGAGATCGAGATCGTGAATCAGGCGGAGGTCGATCGCGTCAAAACCGCCGAAGCCGAGGAGGAGGACACCAGCCAGCTGGACGCGCTCGACGATCCGGTGCGGATGTATCTCAAGCAGATGGGGCAGGTGGCGTTGCTGACGCGCCAGCAGGAGGTGGACATTTCCCAGCGCATCGAGGCCGCGGAAAACGAGGTCCGTAAAACCATTTACAGCCTGGGTTTTGCCGGCAAGGAACATATCGCGCTGGCGGAAAAACTTCTCGCCGAACCGCCGCGCGAGCGTTTCGACCGGGTCATTCTTGAAAAGAAAGTGGACGACCGCAACGCCCATCTCCGGGTATTGCGCCGGCTCGTTGCGCGCATCCACGAAATTGACGAGGAAGTGGATCACAAATACATCGTCTGGCGGGATGCCCGCACCCAGGTTCATCGCCATCGGGCCCAGACGGCGTTCAAACGCGCGGATCAAAAATTACAGACCGTGTTTCCCAAATTTTGCTGCAAACACAAGGTCATCGAGGAAATGGCGCTGGTCGCGGAAAACATCCACGACAAGCTGCAATACAGCCTGCATGCCCTGGCGGAGGTGGAGGCGCAGCGCGAATCCTCGGCCCAGCAGCACCTCGTCGAAGCCGAACGGCAGAAAATCCAGGCGCTGGAGGAATTTGTCAGGATGCCGTGCGCGGATTATCTCAAGGCCTTTGACCGGCTGCGGGAATTCTCCACCCAGGCCCTTCAGGCCAAAACCGAGATGGTCGAGGCCAACCTGCGCCTGGTCATTTCCATCGCCAAGAAATACACCAACCGCGGCCTGTCCTTCCTCGATTTGATTCAGGAAGGCAACATGGGGTTGATGAAGGCCGTCGAAAAATTTGAGTACCGCCGCGGCTACAAATTTTCCACCTATGCGACCTGGTGGATCCGCCAGGCCATCACCCGCAGCATTGCCGACCAGGCCCGTACCATCCGCATCCCGGTGCACATGATCGAAATCATCAACAAACTGATGCGCTCACAGAAACGCTTGATTCAGGATTTTGGCCGCGAGCCGACCCCGGAGGAACTTGCCGAAGACATGCAAATACCCGTGGAACGCATCCGCGCGCTGTCAAAAATGTCACAGCAACCCATTTCCCTGCAGTCGCCGGTCGGTGACACCGAGGACGCCAATTTCGGCGACTTCATCGAAGACAAGGGCGCCGACAATCCGTTCGACATCACCAGCTTTAGTTTGCTCAAGGACCGGCTGGGTGATGTGTTGTGCAGTCTGAGCGAGCGTGAGCGGAAGGTTTTGGAATTGCGTTTTGGGATCGGCGATGGCTGTGCGCGCACGCTCGAGGAGGTCGGCCAGCAATTCCGGGTCACCCGCGAGCGCATCCGGCAAATCGAGGCCAAGGCGCTTCGTAAAATGCGCCATCCCACGCGCATCCGTCAGTTGCACGGTTTTTTGGAAATTGAGGACCTGGAGTTAAACCTCAAGGCGGAATAACCGGTCTCAAGGCAACGCCGGGCGCGGGACGCCCGTTTGGGTCTGAATCACCACCGTGGCCGGCGACAAACCCTCCGCGCGCGCGGTCAGTTTGATTTCACCTGGTGTGTTGCTGGATTGCACGATGATTTGCGCCAGTCCGTTGAACACGCTGCGCTGCCATTGGGGCATTTCGGGCTTTCCGGTCAGACGCAAGGTCACGCCCCTGTCGAGGCCGCCGGGGCCGTTCCAGGTCGCCAACGACACGGCGATGACATTTTCACCGGGATGGAGATAGCGTTTCACATCAAAAGCGGGCGACGACTGCGAGTCATGCGATTCCCCGACCTTCTGGCCATTAACATAAACCCAGCCTTCCTCGTCAATCTTGCCGAAACATAGTTCGATGGCTTCAGCCTCCAGTTCCTGGCCGGTGACCTGAAATTTGGTGCGGAACACCGCCTGGCCGCGATTGGGCAACGGCCCGCTGGCGGCCTGCGGATCCACCGGCGCCCAGCTCGAATCGTCGTAGCTGGTTTCCAGCTCAGGCAGCTTTGAATTATAAACGTCCGGCACGGTTTCCCAGCGCCAGCCGTCATTGACGGCGACCGTCTCCGACGGCCACCTGGGCAGGAAAACATCCGGCTCGTGACAACTGGGGTCGCCGTTGCCGACGCCCAGGATTTTGCCGGGACCTTCCAGATCAAACTCCACCAGATTGGTCGCCACCGGCACAACGCGGTTTTGCGCGTCGCGCACGGAAACGGTGATGACGCTGACGTCCTTGCCGTCGGCGTTCATGGTCGCATGGTCAGGTTCCAGTTGAACGGCGGCCGGGTCGCCGGTCGTCTCCACCTTCGTTTCGGCAATCGGCTTGCCGTTGGTATCGTAGCCCTGGGCCGAGAGCGTGCCGGGCTCGTAGTTCACCATCCATTCCAGGTGCGAATGG
>JBEKKN010000026.1:0-35828 GCA_050010675.1 Verrucomicrobiota bacterium
AGGACAACGTTCATGCCGGTCACGTCTTCCCGGTGCCGCGGTGCTCCTCGTAAGCGGTGATGATGCGCTGCACCAGCGGATGCCGGACCACGTCGCGCTTGCCGAACTCAATGACCGCGATGCCTTCCACGTTTTTCAGGGCGCGATGCGCTTCCAGCAGGCCGGAGCTTTTGTGCGGCGGCAGATCGATTTGCGTTTCGTCGCCGGTGATGACGGCCTTCGATCCGTGGCCCAGCCGGGTCAGAAACATCAGCATCTGCTCGGTGGTCGAATTTTGCGCTTCGTCCAAAATGATGAAGGCGCTGTTAAGCGTCCGGCCGCGCATGTAGGCCAGCGGGGCGATCTCAATCGTGCCGCGCTCGGTATGCTTCTGAATTTCCTCTACCGGCAGCATGTCGTGCAGCGCGTCCTGGAGCGGGCGAAGGTACGGCGTGATTTTTTCGTAAAGATCGCCCGGCAGAAAACCCAGCGCTTCGCCGGCCTCGACGGCGGGGCGCGTCAGAATAATCCGCGACACCTTGCCGTCCCGCAACGCCGCGAGCGCCATGGCCACGGCCAGATACGTCTTGCCCGTGCCCGCCGGTCCGACGCCGAACGTCACGTCGTGGGCGCGGATGGCGTCGAGATATTTTTTCTGGCCGGCGGTTTTGGCGGTGACGCCGGATTTCCGGTCGTGCGTCATCACGCGGTCGCTCACCAGGTCCTTGAGGGTCTCCACGCCGTCATGTTTCACGACGTTCAAAGCGTGGGCAAATTCGCGGTTGCGGACGGTCGTGCCGGCCTTCAATAACGTTTCAAGCGAGACGAACAGGTGTTTGGCGCGTTCGATGGCGTCCGCCGGGCCTTCCAGTTTGATCCAGCCCTCGCGCGCGGTGGCCTTGACGCCCAGTTCGCTTTCGAGCGACTGGAGGTTGCGCGGTTCATGGTTGAATAGCTGTTGCGCGAACCGCGCGTTTTCAAAGTGAAGGGTTTCAGTTGCCACAGTTGAGTTTATTTAGCCACGGATTCTCACAGATGAAACACAGATTTTTTTTTTAATCCTGTTAACGCATAAGAAGGGCATAGTTTTGTCAATGCGGTTGGAAAGGCGGGAACGATGCATTTCATCGGTGCTTAATTTGTGTTCATTTGTGGCCAGAAATCATTTCACGAGTTCCCTGCGCAGTTTCGCGGCCAGCTCGTTCAAAGCCTGGGGCAGAACGGTGGTATTGGCCAGGACCGGCATGAAATTCGTGTCACCGCTCCAACGCGGCACGACGTGAATGTGCAGATGTTCAGCCACACCTGCGCCGGCGACCTTGCCGAGATTGATGCCAATGTTAAACCCGTCCGGTTTCATCAGGCTCGTCAGCGCATTGGTGCAGCGCCGCGTCAGCTTCCATAAATCGGCCAGTTCGTCGTCGGTCAGGCCGTTCAGATCGGCGACCTGTTTGTAGGGCACGACCAGCAGATGGCCGCCGTTGTAGGGATAGGTGTTGAGCAGTGCAAAGCAGGTGCGGTCACGAACAATCACGTGATTGGCCTCGTCATCGCTAGATTGCGCGATGCGCGTGAACAGGCTCGCATCCATCTGCGGCTTGGGCGCAAGAATGTATTCAATCCGCCACGGCGCGTGCAATGATTCCATGAGGAAACGTTAAAACGCACCGCGAATAAGGAAAGCAGGAAATCAGGAATCTTTTCACACCAGTCCTACTGCTGAAACAAACCCAGAATGGCCGTGGCCGCGCGTTCGGGGGCGCCGGGACCGCCCAGTGAGGAAACAATCGTTGCGAGTTGCGATTTGATGGTTTGCCGGCGCGATCCGTTTTGCAGCAGTTCCAGCGCGGCCCCTGCAAGGTTTTGCGGCGTGGCGTCGTTCTGGATGAATTCCGGGAAAATCACGTCGTCGGCTAGAATGTTCGGCATCGTCAGCCATTTCACGTTCACGATGAACCGGCCGATCTGGTAGGTGCTCCACGACGTTTTGTAGAGCGTCACCGTGGGCACGCCAAAGAACGCGCACTCCATCGTCACCGTGCCCGTCGAGGCGATGGCGACGTCGGCCTGGGCCAGCGCCTGGGGCAGGTTGCCGATCTGGATTGCGACGTTGGGTGGTGGCGTGGACAGCTTCTCCGCCAGCTCCTGCAACGCCGGATTCGGCAGGACGATTTTGGCCTTTGCCGACGGCATTTTGTCCTGAATCAATTGCAACGCGTCAAGCATCGGTGGCAGGTGCCGTTTCAATTCACTCAGCCGGCTGCCGGGCAACAGCAGGATGTTTGGTTGCTGATTGGTCAGGGACAGGATTTCCGGCTCGCGGCGCGTAAATCGCAAATCGTCATTTGTAAATCTCCCCATCATCGGGTGGCCGACGAATTCCACGTGCAGTTGCGGCGCGCGTTTTGCGTACCACGCCTTCTCGAACGGGAAAATGCTCAGCAGCAAATCATAATCCGCCTCGAGCAGCCTGGCCCGGCCCGGGCGCGAGGCCCAGACCTGCGGTGAAACAAACTGGATGATTTTGGGGTTCCATTTGGAAAACGGATTGTTGCGGACGTATTCCTTGATGGCGTGACCGAAGCGCAGATTGAACCCGCCATAATCCACGCCGATGATGGCGTCCGGCTGGCGCTCGATGGCCAGCGCGAGCAATTGCTGGAACAGCCTCCGGAACTTGAAATAATTCAGCAGCACGTCGGAGATGCCGATGACCGAGTGCTGGGTAAGGTCAAACGCCAGGTCAACGCCGACGCCGGCCATTTTGGGTCCACCGCCGCCGAAGAATTGCGGAGTCCGCCC
Source organism: Verrucomicrobiota bacterium (assembly GCA_050010675.1). Taxonomy (GTDB): domain Bacteria; phylum Verrucomicrobiota; class Verrucomicrobiia; order Limisphaerales; family UBA11358; genus UBA11358. Next base: position 2,782 of record JBEKKN010000026.1, read on the forward strand.
GTCATCGCTTTGCTTCGACGCGGCCAGCAGCGCGGAAACCAGTTCTGCCGCGAGCAGATCCCCGCTCGTCTCCCCGGCGATGAGCATGAACGATTTCGGTTTCACGACCATATTTCAGCCACGGAGTGGCGCCCGATAGTAGCCCACGGTGCCAACCGTGGGAATGCGGTTCCCAAAACAAATCCAAGCCCCGACAGGGGCGAAAGAACATTTATTCCCATAAAAATCTCTCGTCGTATTCGATCTCGTGTCTTTTGAGGAACGCAACAAATTCTTCCTAAAATGACACGTGCCGGTGATGTTCCTCCTGATTGGCAATATATTTTTCCACGTCGGCCAGACTGGAATGATTCACACTGAACGCGCCGTAGCCGGTCTGCCATCCAAACGATTTTCGATCCGGAAATGTTTTGTGGACCCAGCCGGAGGAATCCGCCTTTAATTCACGCATCAAATCCGACAAGGAATGTTTGGCGGCAATGGAAGCCAGAATATGAACGTGATCCGCCGGGCCGTTGATGATAAGCGCCTTGCCATCGTGCGCGCGGATAATGCCGCCGAGATACGGAAATAGCCGTCCTTTTAATCCCGCGTCCAGCAAGGGCGCGCGGTCTTTTGTGCTAAAAATAATGTGCGTCAACAAGTGGGTGTACGTGTGTGCCATGTTCCGTTCGCCCCTGCCGGGGCTTTTGAAATTTGCGCATGACCGGACCCATGGCTGGCGCCATGGGCTACTACCGTGCGCTGCTCCGCAGCTTTTCCGTGATTTGTCGATTCCATTTTTGCGTTTCCGCGCCTTTGCGCCTTTGTGTTAAATTATTTGGCTTTGGATTTGCCGCGTGATTTCAAAAGCCAAATCCAGTGCGCGTTTGGCGGATTCGCCACTGACGGCGGGCGTGTGTTTCTCGCGCACGCAGTCCACAAAATGTTGCAGCTCCAGCTTGAGGGGTTCGTCCTTCGTAATGGGCACCGGCTCGCGGACGATTTTCTTTCCGGCGAACTGGCTGACAATGTTTGAATCCTTGCCCACACCCAGTTTTGCGGCCAACACCTTTTTTAGCAGCGGCGTTTCCCGTTCATTTTCCCGGGCGATGCGGTAGATGAATCCTTCCTGCGCGCGATAATCGAGCGAGATGTAGCTGGGGGTGGTCTTGCCGCCACTGAACACGCGAATCTTCCGCATCCGTTCCGGACTGACCCGGCTGGCGGTCAGATTGGCCACGCAGCCGTTGGCAAAACGCAGGCGCGCGTTCGCGATGTCCTCGCTTTTGCTCAGCACCGGAATGCCCACGGCGTCCACGCTGGTCACCGGCGATTTCACGAACGCGAGCACAACATCGAGGTCGTGAATCATCAGGTCGAGCACGACGCCGATGTCGGTCGAGCGTGCGGGGTAGGGCGACAGCCGGTGACATTCGATGAAGCGCGGTTCGGGGGCGGCGGATTCCAGATATTTGAAAACGGGATTGAACCGTTCGACGTGGCCGACCTGCAGGATGCAATTCTTCTGCTGGGCGAGTTGTACCAGTTCGGCAGCCTGCGCGGTGTCGTCGGTCATCGGTTTCTCGACCAGGACGTGTTTGCCCTGGGCGAGGAGTTGTCTGGCCAGTTCGAAATGGGTGGTGGTGGGCGTGACGATATTGACGGCGTCACTGGCGGCGGCGGCTTCGGCAACGGAATTAAAAACGCGGGCGCTGTATTTGGCGGCGACTTTGCGCGCGGTCTCGGCGTTGGTGTCATAAACGCCGGCGAATTCGATCCCGCATGGCGGGACTTTGGCCAGGTCGGCATAGAGGCGGGCATGATGTTGTCCCAGTGAGCCGACGCCCAGGACGGCCACCCGGATTTTGGGGTTTGCAGTTGCCACGCGCGGAGTTTGCCATTGATGGCGGACAACTGACAACTGGCAACTGACGGTCAAGTTTCACTTGCGTTCTGCGGGTGGTCCGTCAACCATCCAGCCACCAACTATGGGCAAAAAGGCTCTCATCACTGGGATTACCGGTCAGGACGGTTCTTATCTGGCGGAATTGCTCCTGTCGAAAGGATACGAGGTCCATGGGATCATCCGGCGCGCCAGCACGTTCAATACGTCCCGCCTGGAGCATCTTTACGCCGATCCCCACATCCCGGCGGCCATGTTGAAATTGCATTATGGGGACCTGAGTGATGCCAGCGCCCTGGCGCGATTAATCGGTTCGATCGCGCCGGACGAGGTTTACAATCTCGCTGCCCAGAGCCATGTGCGGGTGAGTTTTGACAGTTCGGAGTACACGACGGACATCACGGCCACGGGCGTGGTCCGATTGCTGGAGGCCATCCGCGAGACCGGCATCAAACCCCGGTTTTATCAGGCCTCGTCGAGTGAGATGTTCGGCAAGGTGCAGGAAATTCCCCAGCGCGAATCGACCCCGTTTTATCCCCGCAGCCCGTATGGCTGTGCGAAGGTTTGTGCCTACTGGATCACGGTCAATTACCGGGAGTCGTACAATCTTTTCGCCTGCAATGGCATTTTATTCAATCACGAATCGCCGCGCCGGGGCGAGACGTTTGTGACGCGCAAGATCACCCGCGCCGTGGCGCACATCCAGGCCGGGTTGCAGGACAAACTTTACCTCGGCAATCTCGACGCGAAGCGGGACTGGGGTTACGCACGGGAATATGTGGAGGCGATGTGGCTGATGCTGCAGCAGGCCCAGCCGGACGACTATGTCATTGCCACCGGGGAAGCGCACACGGTCCGGGAATTCCTGGAAGCGGCTTTCGCCTGCGTCAAGCTCGACTGGCGGAAACATGTTGAAATTGATCCCGATTACTATCGGCCGGCCGAGGTCGATTTGCTGGTGGGAGATGCGTCCAAGGCGCGAAAACAGCTGGGTTGGGAGCCCAAAACGAAGTTCCATGACCTGGTCAAATTGATGGTGGATGCCGACGTGCAATTGGTGAAGGATCATCTCGCCGGCAAGGGCAGGGTCGCGAGCTGATCCGGCACCGGCCGGTTATTTTCCCGATGGCGGCCGGCGGAGAAAGTCTTCGTAGGTGCGGCGGATGCCGGTTTCCAGGTCCACCTGCGGCCGCCAACCCATGGCAAACAAGCGCGAGCTGTCCATGAGTTTGCGCGGCGTGCCATCCGGTTTTGAGGTGTCCCAGACGATCTCGCCGGCATAACCAACGACGCGCTGGATCAGTTCGGCGAGTTGGCGGATGGTGATCTCGCTGCCGGACCCGACATTGATGAATTGTTCCTCGCTGTATTTTTGCATGAGAAAAACGCAGGCGGCGGCCAGATCATCGGCGTGAAGAAATTCCCGTGCCGGGGTACCGGTTCCCCAGCAGGTGAGGGTGGCGGCGGCGGTTTGTTTGGCTTCGTGAAACCTCCGGATCAGCGCGGGCAACACGTGCGACGTTTGCAGGTGGTAATTGTCGTTGGGTCCGTACATGTTGGTGGGCATGGCGCTGATAAAATCGCAGTGGTGCTGGCGCCGGTAGGCCTGGCAAAGCTTGATCCCGGCGATTTTGGCGACGGCATACCACTGGTTGGTCGGCTCCAGCGGGCCGCTGAGGAGATATTCCTCCTTGAGCGGTTGCGGCGCGAGTTTGGGATAGATGCACGAACTGCCCAGAAACAACAGTTTCTGGACTCCGAGTTCGCGGCTTGTTTCAATGAGGTTGTCCTGGATTTGCAGGTTTTCAAAAAGAAACGATGCGGGCTGGGCGTCGTTGGCGCCAATGCCGCCGACTTTGGCGGCCGCGATGAATACAAATTCCGGTTTGACCTCGGCAAAGAACTTTTTGACGGCGGCGGCGTCCAATAAATTGACCTCCTCGCGGGTGCGGCTGATCAGGTTGTCAAATCCCTGGCGCTGAAGTTCACGCCAAATGGCACTGCCCACCAGCCCCCGGTGGCCGGCCACATAGATGCGTGAATGCTGGTTCATCATGATTGGCTTAATTTAGTGAAAAGTTGTTTTATTCGCATCTACAAAGTTTTGGCAGGAGCAACCGGGGCGCACCTTGTTTGGTGCCGAAGCGGCAGGCCGGAAACCGGCGTCGGCGCTCTGTTTCCTGGATTTGACGGTGGGGTTTCCAAGGGGCGTTGGTGCGGTGGCCGAAGATTTCTATTTTGAAGTTTTGGCTTCAAACTCATAATCTGCCGCCGTGCCAATCCTGGGTTACGTCATCGTCGCTATTGCAGCGTATCTGCTCGGTTCGATTCCGACCGGCTTTCTGGTGGCGCGGGCCAGGGGCATTGACATTCGCGCCGCCGGCAGCGGCAACATCGGCGCGACGAACGCAATGCGCGTGCTGGGCAAACCGGCGGGAATATTTGTGCTGTTCATAGATGCGTTGAAAGGTTATGTCGCCTGCGCCTTGCTGCCCCCATTGATTTTCAACTGGCTTGATCCTCATTTTTCCGGGTTTTTCATTTATTTTCAAAACTGGCCGGTTGAATACCAGATTCGGGTTTATGTCCTTGCCGGAATCTGTGCCGTACTCGGCCACAATTACACCTGCTGGCTTAAATTCAAGGGTGGCAAGGGCATCGCCACCAGTGCCGGAGTTTATCTGGCGCTCGCGCCCTTGCCGCTGCTGATTGCCATGGTGGTTTTCATCCTGGCGTTGCTGGCGACCCGATACGTCTCGGTCGGGTCCATGGCGGCGGCGGTGGCTTTGACGGCCGCGGTTTGGATGCTTACGCCGCACAATGTATTGCTCGGCATCGTCACGACGGTGCTGGGCGTGCTGGCCATTTACAAACACAAGGGCAACCTCCGGCGGCTCGCCGCCGGGACCGAAAGCCGGTTGCAATTCAAAAAAAAGGAAACGACATGAGAATCGCCGTTCTCGGCGCCGGCGCGTGGGGAACCGCGCTGGCCAAGGTGCTGCAGGAAAACGGCAACGCCGTGACGCTTTGGGACATCAACGCCGAAACGCTGGGCGAACTCCGGCTTGGGCATAGCGAACGTTATCTGCCCGGCGTCAAATTGCCCACCGACTGGAAAATGGAGCCGGATTTTCAAAAGGCTGTCGGCGGGGCCGAGTGCTGTATCATGGCGATTCCGTCGCAACATTTCCGCCCGGTGGCGGCACAATTGAAGGGGCATCCGGGAATTCTGGTGAGCGTGACCAAGGGCATCGAGTTTGAGACCGGCGAAACCATGAGCCGGATTTTGCGCGAACACACCCCGGCCAACCGGGTGGTGGCACTCTCCGGCCCCAGTTTTGCCCGGGAAGTCGCGCTCGGCATCCCGACCACCGTGGTTTGCGCCAGCGAAAGCGACGGCACGGCGCGCACGGTGCAGGGACTTTTTCATCGTCCCGAATTCCGCATCTACCGCAGCACGGACATCCTGGGGGTGGAATACGGCGGCGCGTTGAAAAATATCATTGCCATCGCGGCCGGGGTGAGCGACGGCCTCGGCTACGGCGATAACACCAAGGCCGGCCTGGTCACCCGCGCATTGTCCGAAATACGCCGGCTGGGCGTGGCGTGCGGTGCGCAGGCGGAAACCTTTTCCGGCCTGAGCGGGCTGGGCGACCTGATGTTGACGTGTTTTTCAAAGCAGAGCCGCAATCGCGATTTGGGTGACCGTCTGGGGCGTGGCGAAACGATGTCGGAGATTCAGGCATCACATCCGAAACTGGCTGAAGGTTATCCCACGGCGCGCTCGGCACACCGGCTGGCACGGGACAAAAAGGTGCCGACGCCAATCATCGATGAGGTTCATGCGCTGCTCTACGAAGGCAAAGAGCCGAAGAAGGCGGTGCGCGATTTGATTTCACGCGCCTTTAAAGCCGAGGACTGATTTGAATGCGGAATTCGGAGTGCGGAATCAGTCTTTATTGATTACCGCCTATATAAAATCGAAAGGTAAGCCATGAGCAATGAAGACTTGAAAATGCGGACCAAACAATTCGCTTTACGAATTATCAACCTGGTCGAGAGCTTGCCGCATGACATGACATCGAAAGTTTTGGCAAACAGTTGCTTAGATCTGGCACTTCCGTTGGGGCAAACTATCGGGCCGCTTGCCGCAGCAAATCCACGCCTGATTTCATTTCCAAAATGGGCACGGTGGAAGAAGAGGTGGATGAATCGGGCTATTGGATGGAATTGTTGACGGACTCCGGCAAAATCAAATTGGCCAAAGTTTCCGCACTGTTACAGGAAGCCGACGAATTAACCGCCATCGCCGTTGCTTCGATCAACACAGCACGAAAGTCTACGAGCCGCCGCTGATTTGGACTCATTTTGCACTCCGTATTCCGCATTCCGAATTCCGCGTTAGGCCATTGCGCCTTTGATCAGCTTCAACAAGTCGGCGTGCGATTCGACGGCCTTGAATTGCGGGAACTGCTCTTTCACATTTTCCGGCGCGTGAATCAAAAAGCCGACGTCGGCTTCCGACAGCATCGCGGTGTCATTGAATGAATCGCCGGCGGAAATAACGTGGTAATTCAGTGACTTGAACGCGGCGACGGCCTTTTTCTTCTGGTCAGGCACGCGCAACTGGTAGTTCACAATGCGGTCGTTTTCCACGATGAGCCGGTGGCAAAGCAGCGTGGGCCAACCGAGCTGGTGGAGGAGGGGAGCGGCGAATTGCTCGAACGTGTCGGACAAGATGATGACCTGCAGGAGCGAACGCAGTTCGTCGAGAAATGCCTTCGCGCCGTCCAATGGGCGCAGGGTGCCGATGACGTTCTGGATGTCCGACAGTTTCAGGCCATGCCGGTCAAGCAGGGCGAGGCGGCCGCGCATGAGCTTGTCATAATCCGGCTCGTCGCGGGTGGTGCGGCGCAGTTCCGGGATTCTGGTCTGCTCGGCAACGGCAATCCAGATTTCCGGCGTTAATACGCCTTCCATGTCCAAAGTAACGATGGATTGTTTCACGGCGGGGAGTTTTTCAAATTGCGCCTCAAAGTCCAGTGTTAGAACGAAACCAATTCCCGTTTCCGCTGCGTAAAACGGCAACATTGTTGGTAACCCGTTTCGCGCGCCAGTTGAACGGCCCCGGCAAAGTTCATTCCCACCTCCTCCGGCGCGTGGGCGTCGGAGCCGAACGTGATGGGCACGCCGGTTTGAAACGCGAGCTGGAGGATTTCGCGGTTGGGATAGATTTCCTTGCAATCCTTCCGCAGACCGGCGGTGTTAAGCTCAATCGCGCAACGGTGCTTTTTCGCCGCGTCTAGAAACTTCTGGTAAAGCGGCGTGCAGTCCGACGGCGGTTGATGCCCGAATTTTTTCGGCAAATCGGCGTGTCCGATGATTTCGAAGAAGCCGGTTTCGGCGGCCTTGGTCAGCCGCTCAAAATAAACCGCCCAGACCTCGTTGGTGTTGCGGTGATTCCACTCGGACAGTTTCTGGGGATCATCAATGGCCCACGAATCAGAGACGTAATGGACCGAGCCGATGAAATAATCCCATGGCTGCCGCGCCGCCAGGTCGCGAATCCAGTCCTCGTAGCCGGGCAGATAATCCACTTCGAGCGCGAGGCGGATGGTCAGTTGCGGAAAATCCTTTTGCACCTTGCGGACTTTGGCGACGTATTCGTCGAGTTTGTCGGCGTTCATCCGCCAGTTGTCGAAATCATCCTGTGGCATCGGCGCATGATCCGAGAAGCCGATTTCCTTGAATCCAAGTGCCAGCGCGCGCCGGACATATTCCTCCGGCTCGCCGCGCGCGTGGCGGCAGAGTGGCGTGTGCATGTGATAATCGGCGGGCAAATGCATCGGTTGAGTGTTGAAGGTTGAACGTTGGCTGTCGAATAAAAAACGGCGCGCAGGTGCAACCGTTCAGGTATTTGGGAACCGCGACCGGCGAAGGATTAGGTGAACGTTTTATTTGAAGTTGGATTTGTGAAACATATTAGGTGAGGCATACGTCTTGCTAGACAGGTGATAATATGTGTGAACTCGAAACCCCCACATTTAGCCAGCAGAACGTATGTTAAAGGCGCTTCCAGCAGCCCGCTGGGACTATGACACAGCGGCCCATTTGTTGAACCGGGCCGGATTTGGCGGTCCGCCGGCGGTTATTGAAAACCTGGCCGGGCTCAATCCCGACGACGCGCTTTCCAATCTGCTCGATTATGAACGTCATGCCGACCCGACGCCCGACCCGGACTGGGCGAAACCCGATCCGGAAGGGGTGAGGCAGTTGCGGGAGGCGGTCAAAAACGCGACGCCGGACGAGCGCCGCAACCTCAACCAACAGGAAATGCGCGTTCAAAACCAGCGCCTGATGGAACTGCGCGGCTGGTGGCTGAAACGGATGACGACCGGGCCGCGGCCGTTCCAGGAAAAAATGGTACTGTTCTGGCATGGGCATTTCGCCACGAGCTTCGAGAAGGTGCGGAACGCCTATTACATGTGGCGGCAGAATGAATTGTTCCGGCGGCTCGCGACGGGCAATTGGCAGGAACTGCTCACGTTTGCCGGCAAGGACCCGGCGATGCTCATCTGGCTGGATCAGGCGGATAGCCGGCGGCCGCACGCAAACGAGAATTTCGCCCGCGAAGTCATGGAATTGTTCTCGCTCGGAATCGGCAACTACACCGAGACCGACGTGACCGAAGGCGCGCGGGCGTTGACGGGCTGGTCGCTGGACCGGCTGAATCAGGAATATGTTTACCGCCCGGCTTTTCACGACGACGGCGTCAAAACGTTTCTGGGCCGCACCGGCAATCTCAACGGGGATGACGTCATCGCGCAAATTGTCACCCATCCGGCGGCCGCGCGGTTCATCACGGCCAAGCTATGGAATTATTTTGCCGGACAGCCTCCGACCGACGAGTTGAACGGCGCGCTGGCCGCTGTTTTTCGCGAAAACGGAAACAATTTCAAGCCGCTCCTGCGCATCCTGTTCCGCAGCGAGGAATTTTACGACCCGGCTGTCGTTCGCAACCAGGTCAAAGGTCCGGTGCAGTGGCTCGTTGGCACTGCGCGCGTGTTGGAATGTGCATTGCCGCCGACGCTGATTTGCGAAGGCATTACGCGCCGGCTGGGGCAGGATTTGTTCGCGCCGCCGAACGTCAAAGGCTGGGATGGTGGCATCTCCTGGATCACCACCACCACCTTGCTGGACCGTTATAATACCGCGGCCCTTCTGGTCCAAGGCGCGGACATGCCCACGGTCCGTCTGGACGCCATGCAACAAATGACCCCGATGGCCAACCCGCCGGAAGTCCAGGGAAAACGGGTCCATATCGGCGGGGTTGACGTGAATAAAATCCTTTCACCGGACCAGCGCGAGGACAAGGACCGGGTCGTGGCCGCGTTGCAACACCGGCTGCTGCAATCGGTGCTCAAGGACGATCAGGAAAAGGCGTTGAGCGACTTTCTAAATGCACGGGGTAAATTGACCGACGCCGACATCCGGGCGGCCATCCGCCTGGTAATGTGCACACCCGAGTATCAAGTAACGTGAGGAAGCCATGAAAAACGAAATTACACTCCAAACGCGGCGCCAGTTTCTGCGTACCACCGTGCTGGGCAGCGCGCTGACCTGGACCGTCCCCGCGTTTCTCGCCGACACCTTCGCCGCCTTGCACAGTGAAGCGGCCGATTCCGCCACGCAAATCGTCACTGGCAAGGATGCGCCGATTCTGGTGGTCCTGCAAATGGCCGGCGGCAACGACGGCATCAACACCGTCGTGCCCTATACCAATGATTATTACCGTAACGCCCGCCCCAAACTCGGCCTTTCGGCACAACAGGTTTTGAACCTGAACGGCGAAATTGGATTTCACAACGCGTTGACCGGCTTCAAAAATCTTTATGACGCCGGGCACCTGGCGGTGGTGCAGGGCGTTGGTTATCCCAACCCGAACCGATCGCATTTTCGATCGACGGAAATCTGGCAGACAGCCAGCGACGCGGACCAGGTGGAAAAATACGGCTGGCTCGGACGGTATTTTGACAATGCCTGCGCGGGCTGCGACCCGGCCGTGGGTGTGGACATTGGCGGCCAGATGCCGCAATCATTTTATGCCCAAACCCCCACCGGCATCAGCCTGGCCAACCCGCAAAGCTACCGATTCATGTCGCCCGGACGTTTTAAACCCGGCCAGGTGGATTTGCTGGAGGAATCGTACGAGAAATTAAACGAAATACCGGACGCCGCACCCGACGTTAATTCCGGCGGCAGTATTGGCGCGCTGGCCTCCGGCATGCCGCAACCGGGCGGTTCCGTGTTGCATTTCATTGAACGAACGGCGCTCGATGCGCAGCTGAGCTCTGACAAAATCCGCGCCATCGTTGCGCGCGTGAAAAATCAGGCGCCGTATCCGTCGACCAAGCTCGGCGACAACCTCAAACTGGTTGCCCAACTCATTGCCGGCGGCCTGCCCACACGGGTTTATTACGTTTCACAAGGCGGTTATGACACGCACGCCAATCAGGCCGGCACGCAGGACCGGTTGCTCAAGGAATTGGGCGACGCCATGAGCGCTTTCGTCGGCGATTTAAAGGCGCAGGGCAATTTGCAACGTGTCCTGGTGATGACCTTCAGCGAATTCGGCCGGCGTGTCACCGAAAACGCCAGTGGCGGCACCGACCATGGGGCGGCGGCACCGCTGTTTGTCATTGGCGACAAGGTCAAGGCGGGGTTGCTCGGGCGTTACCCGAGCCTGGCGCCGCAGGATTTGTTTGAAGGGGACATCAAATATACCGTGGACTTCCGCAGCGTCTATGCCGGCGTGCTGGAAAGCTGGCTGAAAACGAAAAGCGCGCCAATCCTCGGCCGGCAATTCGAGCCGCTGCAACTCGTCTAACCGCGGATTTCGCGGATAACGCAAACACGGGCGCATTCAAAGGCGCTTGCGATACACCTGCTGCGTCTTTTTCAGTTCATATCCAAGCTTTCGGTAAAACGGGTGGCTTTCCTCGCGATGGATGTTGCTGCGCGCGCTGACGAATTCCGCACCGATACCTCGTGCCCATTGCTCAGCCGCCCCGACCAAACGGCCGCCAATCCCGGATCGCTGCATCGACTTCGACACGACCAATCCTGCTATTTCCACCCGGAAACCCGACTCAATATAATCCGCGCCGAAAGCGTGCAGCCAACCGCAGACCTCGCCTTGATCATTCTGAGCGACGAGAAGTAAATGATGTTTTTGGGCGGTGACCTTTCGTACGCGGGCTTCCACAGATGCCGGGTCATTTGGATAGCCCAGCTCGTCCGAGAGCCGGGCAATTGCCCCAACGTCTTGCAAGGTTGCCGTTCTGACAGTCATTTTTCCAAAGCTGTGCAACCATGGCCGGAAGTCAAGCCCTGGTAAGATTCGGAGTCCGGAGTTTGGAGTTCGGTGTTGGACGTCTGAAATGTTGGGTTTCAACCTTTAGCCTTTCCTTTGGGCCATGGCTGGATTTATCGTCCGGCCATGATTTCCAAATCGTTGGCCCGTATGGCGGGATTGCTTTTGATGCTTTCGCCGGTGGCAACCTTTGCCGCCGTCATCCCTTACCCGCCGTACCCGGGCGCCGTGCCGAGCGAATCCTACAAGGTGACCGTGAACGGCCAGCCGGTGTTTGTGAATCGTTTCCTTACTTATGACCAGTTCAACTGGATGGATTATGCCCGGTTCGCCATGACCGGAAAGGTCCACGTTGAGATCACCCACCTGATCAGCGAGCGGAAGGTGATTACCTGTGACGTCAGACCGCTCGCCTATGGCATCCATCCGAAGATTGACGGCAATACGGTCAGTTTCGACCTGGACCAGCCGCGCAAACTGATCCTGTTCTTCAATGACGAGCCGTTGTTCTACAGCACCGGGCTGATGTTGTTTGCCGATCCGCCGGAGCAGAATCCGTCCCGGCCTGGCGATACCAACGTGGTCAACATCATGGACTACCACGTGGACAACACGGGCAGGACCCTGGAAACGACAAACATCAATCAAGCCATCAGCGATGTCTCCGCCCGGCCGGGTGGCGGCGTGCTCTATTTTCCGCCCGGCGTTTACCTCACGGGCACCGTGTTCATGAAGAGCAACGTCCAGCTTTATGTGGACGCGGGCGCCTTGATTCTGGGCTCGCGTCAGAGTGCGGATTATACCGGGGCGCCGACTCCGTCGGGGGGAAGGTCGCTCAGGGCATTTTTCGTTTTTGACCATGTCGAGAACGCCGGTCTGATGGGACGCGGCACCATCGATATGCAGGGTTACCCGTGGTTGTGGCATGACTTCCAACCCGACACCTCGGACGGAACCGCCCGGGACGCGGATGGCAAGGTGAATGATCCTCATGGCACTGGAATCCGCGGCTACGTGGTCAATCAGTGCCGCAACATCACCTTTCAGGATCTGTGCCTCCTCCGGTCCGCCTATTGGACCATTTTTGTCATCGGCACCGAGAATTTCACGACCCGCAATCTCAAAATCATCAATCGCAAACAACAATACCACGACGACGCGTACGACTTCAGCACCAGCCGTCATATCCTGATCGAAGACGGATTCGCCATGACCATGGATGATACCTGGGCTTTTTATGGCGGTGGCGGCGCGACCAACGCGTCCAGTGGCATTGAGGATTTTGTGGTGAATGGATTCGTCAATTATTCCTATACCGCCTCCCTGGTCCTGGGTTATGGCGGCGCCCCGCCCATCAAGCACGTGCGTCTCCAGGACGTAAACTTCGTTGCCAACCACAACAAGTTCGCCATTTGGATTCAACTGACGCCGGCGTACTTCACCGGACGCGGCTATTCCTCGGGCGCCCGGTTCAGCCGGAATGCGGTTTTGGATGATTTCAAATTCGTCAACTGCACGTTCGAGAATGACGGCGGGCAGATCTACATTGATGGCGGCGACCTGCCCCTGACCAACTTTGTTTTCGAGAACTGCACCTTTTACAAGCCATTCAAGCCCAGCCTGATGATGGGGCGCAACGTGTCGCCGATTCTGTTCAAGCACGTCACCATGAATGGCGCCGTGGTCGGGAGTGCCGAACAGTTGGAGCGTGCCGGCTTCGATCTATCCGTGCCCGTCAGGTTCGAGCGGTAAGCCAACCACCAGACGTTCATTCGTGGCTCTTCGGCGCAAGGTTGGGGGCGGCGGCTTTGGGTGGCGCGGTGCTTTTGCGTTCGATGAGTTCGGCGGACAGATGCTTGGTTTCCACCGGCTGGCCACGCAGCAGGCTGGTCATCATGTCCATCGCCGCCATGGCGAGCCGGAATTTGGGCTGGCGGATGGTGGTCAACGGGACGCGAAAATATTCCGCCGTCAGCACGTTGCCGAAGCCGACGAGGGAAATGTCCTCGGGGATCCGCAGGCCCTGGGAAAGGAGGGTTTCGGCGCAGCCGATGGCCACGAGGTCGTTGACGGCCTGCACAGCGGTGGCGTTGCAGGATTCATTGAGCATTTGCAGCGCGGCCTTGGTGCCGTCTTCGATCGAGCTGCCGGCCTGAAACACGAGCCGGTCATCCACGTCCAGATTGGCGTCGCGCAAGGCGCGGCGATAGCCTTCAAAGCGGTCATGCGCCCACGGTGCGGATTGCGGGCCGGTGAGATAGGCGATGCGTTGGTGGCCGAGTTTCAACAAATGTTGCGTGGCGCTGGCGCTGGCGTTGAGTTCCTCAACCTCCACGCTGGGAAACAACTTGCAAAACGGCGCGGGCGGACCGAGCAGGATCGTCGGAATTTTGCGGGCGGCCAGCTCCACATAAATTCGCGCCTCGGCTTCAAAGCGGTAAACGGGCGATATGAAAAACCCGTCCACGCGCCGCGACATCAGGCGCCGGATGCAGGTCTCCTCGCGTGCCGGGACGTTGTGCGTATGCGCGAGCAGGATGTCGTAGCCGAGCTCGTGCGCGCGCTCCTCGAGGGCGAAAACGATGCGCGCGTAAATGGGGTTGGTGATGGAGGGAATGACCAGGCCGAACAGTTTGGTGGTGCGCGTGCGCAGGCCCTGCGCGGTGGAATCGGGCACGTAGCCCATTTGCTGCGCCAATTGTTTGATGCGCACCTTGGTGGCCGCGGAAACGTCCGGCTCGTTGCGCAGCGCTTTCGAGACGGTCATCACGGAAACACCGGCGTATTGGGCTATGTCCTTTAAGCGTACCATAATCGGAAGGCAGAACCGGAAAGGCTTCGGTGAAGCCTTCTGAAAGTTTCTTCATTCTTCATTCTTAATCCTTCCTTTAATTCAAACATAGGCGCCGCGCCATTGCAGTTTGCGGCGCAGGGTTTCCAGAAATGAATTGTCCGCCAGATGCATCAAGCGGACGGCACGGCGGCCGCGGCGGATGGTCACTTCATCGCCCGCGTCCAGTTCGGCGACCACCTGGCCATCCACGCTCAACATGGTTGCGGGCATGGGGTTGGTGGCCTTGACGCGAATGGTCGACGACAAAGGGAGAATGATGGAGCGGTTGGAAAGCGCGTGCGGGCAGATCGGCGTGAGCGTGAAAACCTCCGCCGTGGGAAAGACCACCGGGCCGCCGGCCGACAGGGAATAAGCCGTGGAACCGGTCGGCGAACTGACAATCAGGCCATCGCAGCGGTAATGCGTGACGAGTTCACCATCCACGCTCACGTCCAGCCCGATGAGGCGCGAAACGGCACCGCGCCCGACCACAATGTCATTTAATGCCATTTCACTCACCGGCCGGCCATGGCAACGCCCGCTCGCTTCAATCAAGGCGCGGGATTCGTATTTGAATTCACCTTTCCAGATGTGATTCAGCGCCCGGGCAAGCCCGTCGGACGGCACGGCCGTGAGAAAGCCGAGGCCGCCGATATTGATGCCGAGCAGGGGAGTGGCGGAGCCGGCCAGATCGCGCGCGGCGCGCAACATGGTGCCGTCGCCGCCAAACACGAGCAGCAAGTCCACTTCCCGCGCCAGCGCGGCGGTGTCCGGGTGGATGACCGGTTTGCGCCCGGCGCGCGAAATCAGGCGCGCGGCCTTGCGGACGATGTCGGCGCAGGCGGCCTTTCCGGAGTTGCCGATGAGACCGATGCGTTTGATTCTGTCAGCGTGTTTTTTCAATCAGCACCAAAAATTCCTTGTTGCCGGCAGGACCGAGCAGCGGCGATTCAACCACTCCACGCCAGTGCCAGCCGGGTTGCGCGCCGGCGAACTCATGCAATTCCTTCAGCACCCGCTCATGCACTGCCGGATCGCTGATGACGCCACGGCCTTGGTCGGCCTCGGCCTTGCCGGCTTCAAATTGTGGTTTGATCAACGCGACAATTTTGCCGTTTGGCTTCAATAAAGCAATGGCGGCCGGCAGAATTTTTCGCAGCGATATGAAGGAACAATCAATCACCGCCAGATCAAGCGGGATGAAGGGTTGTGGAAATTGAGCGGTGGTCAGATGGCGCGCGTTGGTTTTTTCCATGACCACGACGTGGCGGTCCCGCCGGAGTTTCCAGGCGAGCTGGCCCTGACCGACGTCCACGGCAAAGATTTTGGCGGCGCCGTGCTGGAGCAGGCAGTCGGTGAAACCGCCGGTGGACGCGCCGAGGTCGAGCGCAACCCATCCCGTCACATCCAAATGAAAGTGGTGCAGGGCGTGTTCCAGTTTATGGCCGCCCCGGCTGACGTATTTTTCGCCGGCATCCAGCGTCAGGGTGTCGTCCAACCGGACGGAGTCGCTGGGTTTGTGTGCACGTTGGGCGTTGACGCGGACCTGTCCGGCGAGGATGGCGCGTTTGGCGCGTTCGCGGCTTTCGCAAAGGCCGCGATCAACCAGGGCTTGGTCGAGGCGAATCATTAAAAGGGCGGCCGAAAAATATCAGGAACCCGCGGGCATCACAAGCGATTGCCGGAGGTGTACAGGCGATTTTGGACCTCACGGAAGCTGTGGAGGAAGAGCGCGTTGTCCGCCACGGTCTTTTCGACGAGCTGTTTGAGCAGGAACATTTCGGCGCTGTTGATGACGGCATGCACACTTTGCTTGAAGGCTTCCATGGGCATGAACGTCTGGAACGAATTGCCGAGCAGAACGATGGTGGCATGACGGCGCTGGTTGACGGGCATGTTTTGCAACGCGGTCAAAGTCAGGTTTTCCTCGATGGTGTTCGCGCCAAACAATTCCTCGATGACGACCACCTGGTAATGCACCTGGGTGAAGCGCACCAGGAAATCGCTATGCGTGGCGGCGGTATGGACTTTATAGCCCAGTTCAGACAGGGCGACTTTGGCGGTTTCGAGCCAATCCGGCGTGGAAAAGGCAATCAACGCCGGTTTGTCCTCCGTGCTGATAAAATCAAAAGAGCCAGGCATAGGTCATTTCAGTTTGAGCACCGGGGGTGCCGCCGCGTGTTCGGACGCTTTCATGCGCAAAGAGCCGGCCGTGGAGGCCATGTCCCCGCGGGTCTTCTTGATGCCATCCACGCCACGCGTGATCACGCTGCGTTTGCTGCAGTAGAGCAGGGCGGTTTCCTCGGTAATGTGTCCGCGTTCGTAGGCATCCAGGCAGGCCTGGTCGAAGGTCCGCCAGCCGAACGGGGCGCTGGCCTCGATGATTTCGTAAAAGGTTTTCCCCTCGCTTTCGCCAAGGCGGATGGCCTCCTGGGTACGGAGGTTGGCCCCCATCATTTCAATGAGCGCGAAACGTCCGCCGCCAATTTGGGGCACGAGCCGCTGGCTGACCACCCAGCGCAACGAATCGGCCAGGCGGATGCGAATTTGTTCCTGCTCTTCGGGTTCGAACATGCCCAGGATGCGGTTGATCGTTTCGCCGGCGTTGACGGTGTGCAGCGTGCTGAGGACCAGATGACCGGTTTCCGCCGCGCTCAAGGCAATTTTGACGGTTTCCTGGTCCCGCATTTCGCCGACCAGAATGACCTTGGGCGCCTGACGCAACGCCGCCCGCAAGCCGTTCGCGTAACTGTCGAAATCAATGCCCAGTTCACGTTGATTAAACGTCGCCCGCATATGTTTGTGAACATATTCAACCGGGTCTTCCAAGGTGACGATATGGACGGGTTTGTCGCGGTTGACCTCATTGAGAATGCCGGCCAGAGTGGTGGATTTGCCGGAACCGGTTGCGCCGGTGACCAGCACCAGGCCGGTCTTTTCCTTGGGGATCTCCTTGAAAATCTCCGGTAATTTCAATTGCGCCAGCGTGGGGATCGTCGCGTTCAACTGGCGGCAGACAATGGAGAAATTTCCGCGTTGCGAGAAAATGTTGATACGGAAGCGGGCCTGGTCCGTCAGGGCGTAGGAGGCGTCACAGGAACCGTGTCGCAGCAGATCTTCAATGTGCCAGAGATTGTCGCCAATGATATTCATGGCAATCATCTCGACCTGATACGGTGTGAGCTTCTCGATCGGCGGGTCAAACGTCACCGGTTTAAGTTCACCGTAAGCTTCCACCTGGGGCGGGCGGTCCACCGTGAACAGCAAATCCGAGACCTCCGGTTGGGAGGCCAGCATGGTGGTCAGCATTTGGTCCAGTTCGGCGCGGCGCATAGTTACAGGGTGTCTTCGTCATCCGGAGGATGAGCCAGCAGCGGACGAAATTTCTTCTTATCCAGGCATTTTTCGTAGGCTTCCTCGGGCGAAATGCGTTTCATGCGCACGTGCTCCATGATGTGGTCGTCCAGCGGCTGGTTGCCGATCTTTTTGCCCACCTGGATCATGCCGTTGATTTGATGCGTCTTGCCTTCGCGCACCAGATTGGCCACGGCCGTGTTGAAAACCAGAATCTCAAATGCGGCCACGCGGCCTTTTTTATCGGTGCGTTTGAACAGCGTTTGCGCCACCACTCCCTTCAAGGCCTCGGAAAGCGTCTGGCGGATTTTGTTTTGCTGCTCGGCCGGGAAAACGTCGATGACGCGGTCGACCGTCTTGGCCGCGCTTTGGGTATGCAGGGTGCCAAACACCAAGTGACCGGTCGCGGCGGCGGTGATGGCCAGTTCGATGGTCTCCAAATCGCGCATTTCACCGACGAGCACGATGTCCGGGTCTTCGCGCAGTGCGCCGCGGAGTCCCGAGGCGAATGATTTGGTGTGCAGGCCGGTTTCCCGATGGTTGACCAGGCAATTCTTGCTTTCGTGAACGAATTCAATCGGGTCTTCCAGCGTGATGATGTGGTCCTTGCGATTGGTGTTGCAGTAATCGACCATCGCCGCCAGCGTGGTGGATTTGCCGGAACCGGTCGGCCCGGTCACCAGGACGAGGCCCCGGTGCAGCATGCAAAACTTCTTGAGCACGGCCGGCAGCGGCGCCTCCAGTTTTTCAAAATCCTCAAAGGAGAGGACGCGGCTGGGAATCTGCCGGAACACGGCGCCAACGCCGTTTTTCTGATTGAAAAAGTTGACACGAAAACGCGAGACGTTGGGGATCTCGTAGCCGAAGTCCACGTCGCCGGTTTCCTCAAACTGTTTGATTTTGTAATCCGGCGCGATTTCGTAGAGCATGGCCTTGAGCGCGTCGCTTTCGAGCGGTGGAAAATCCACGCGCTGAAGTTCGCCGTTGATGCGCAGCATTGGCGGGTTGCCGGAGGCCATGTGCAGGTCGGACGCCTTCTGTTCGAACATCAAATTGAAAAACGCATCGATTTTGGCCATATATTCAGTTCTCTTGCGCGCACAATAAGCTAGAGCCGCGCCAATTACTAAAAATGCGACCCTTGATTGAACTTATCCGGCGCGAAGTTCTCGCCCATGGCAATTTGTCTTTTGCGCGGTTTATGGAGCTGGCCCTGTATTGTCCAGATTATGGATATTACGAAGCAAAAAAAGACAATCCCGGCCGGCGCGGCGATTTCTATACGAGCGTCAATGTTGGTGAATTGTTCGGACAACTGCTTGCCTTCCAATTTGCCGGATGGCTGGAACTGGAAGCTGGGAATGAGCGGTCAGAAGTCGGGATTATCGAGGCCGGTGCGCATGACGGAACCCTGGCCGGGGACATCTTGAACTGGCTGCAACGGGCGCGGCCGGGATTGTTTGAGCGAATCCAATACTGCATCGTTGAGCCGTCTCTCCGCCGGCAGGAATGGCAGAGGGAAAAACTGGAACAATTCGCGCCCCGCGTCCGCTGGTTTGCGGATTTGAAAACCCTGGCCCAGGCGAACTGCCGCACGTCCCGGCACGAAGTGATTTTTTCGAACGAATTGCTCGATGCCATGCCGGTGCATCGTTTCGGCTGGGACGCCACCGCCAAAGAATGGTTCGAATGGGGCGTCGCCTGCGAAGGTGAAGGATTCAACTGGGTGCGAATGGTTGAATCCCGCCACGTGTCACTCGTCCCGCGTCACCTCCCGCAGGAATTGCTCGCGGTTCTTCCCGACGGGTACAGCATCGAAAGGTCTCCGGCCGCTGAAAACTGGTGGCGTGAGGCCGCTGGTATTTTGAAATGCGGACGATTAATGACGATGGATTATGGGTTGACCCGCGACGAATGGTTTTCCCCAAGCCGTTCGCATGGCACCCTGCGCGCCTATTTTCGCCAGCATATTGTCGGTGACCTCCTCGCCAACGCCGGGGAACAGGACATTACGGCGCACGTTAATTTCCCGGCCATCCAGGTCGCCGGTGAATCCGCCGGGCTGACGACGGAAAGTTTTTTGACCCAGACGCAATTTCTGACGCGAATTCTGGAAAAGGCTGATAAAGACAAATCCTTTGGCGAATGGAATGCTTCCCGTACGCGCCAGTTTCAAACTCTTACGCACCCGGAACATCTGGGCCGGGCTTTTCGCGTGTTGATTCAATTCCGGCAGCCGCCTGCAGTTCGTAGTTAAGAATGGAGAGGCAGTAAATCGCCGCGGTTTCGACCCGCAGCACCAGCGGGCCAAGCGAGACAGGCTGCGCTCCGCTGGCCTGGATGGTTTTTAATTCGTCGGGTGTGAAATCGCCTTCCGGTCCGATCCAAACCGCAACGCGGCGTGGCAGGCGTCCATGAGTCGCCCGGAATTCCTGAAAACACACGCGAGGGTGGCGACGATCCATTTGCAGCGAACCGACGAGGGACAATTCAAAGGCAGAAGGCGAAGAGCCGGGGGCGGATTCGCTTCCGGTTTCTGGCTTCTGGCTTATAACTTCCGTGATTGTCATCGGCGTTTCAATTTTTGGCAGCCAGGCCGCGCCGCATTGTTTGATGGCCTCAATGGCCACCAATTGCCATTTTACCTGCTTGCTGGTCTTGTCCTTTTCGTTGAGCTGGGTGACGACGCGGTCCGTCAACAGCGGCACGATGCGGTGCGCGCCCAGTTCCACGGATTTCTGAATGATGGACTCGATGATTTTTCCCCTGGGCAACGCTTGCAGCAGGGTGATTTGGCAGGGCAGCGGCGGAATGGAGTTTTTTTGGGTAACGCGCAGCGTCACCATTTCACGCGAGACCTCGGCAGCTTTGCAGAGGAATTCATGACCGACGCCGTCAAGCACGACCACCGATTCGCCGCGTTTCATCCGGAGCACGTGCAACGCATGATGCGCCTCGCGCCCCTCAATCCGGAGCGCAGGGTCCGTGCAGTGTTCCGGGGGCAGATAAAAACGATGCATGAGTAAAGTGACACGGGACGGGTGACGGGTGACAAGGAAAAACTTTCACGCGTCAGCGGAACAGTTTTTTGGCCTTTTCAAAAATGCCTTTGTCGGTGGAGTTGGCCGCTTCATCGTTCAACGCGGCAAATTCCCGCAGTTTCGACTTTTGTTCGGGACTGAGGTGCATCGGCACGACCACCTGGATGCGCACGTGCAAATCACCGTGGCCATAGCCCTGCAAATTTTTCACGCCTTTGCCTTTGACCCGGAACGCGGCGCCCGGTTGCGTGCCGGCAGGGATTTTAATGGTCACCTTGTGGTCCAGGGAAGGAACCTCAATTTCCGCGCCCAGCGCCGCCTGGATGAAACTGACCGGTGCTTCGCAGAGCAAATCATCGCCTTCACGCTGGAAAAATTCGTGGGCTTTGACGTGCAGGACGACATACAAATCGCCCGCCGGACCGCCCCGAAAACCGGCTTCGCCATTCCCCGAAGAGCGCAGGCGCGACCCGGTATCCACCCCGGGTGGTATGCGCAATTTGATTTCCGAATGATGTTCGTGACGGCCGTCGCCGTGACAGGTTTTACACGGTTTTTCCAGGATTTGACCGGAGCCTTTGCAGTGCGGGCAGGCTTGCCTGAGGCTGATAAAACCGCGCGACATGAGTACCACGCCATGTCCGCCGCAGGTCTGGCAGGTGCGCGCTTTGGAGCCGTGTTCCATGCCTGAGCCTTCACACGTTTCGCAGCGGGCGGATTTGGTGATGGAAATATTCTTCTCGCAGCCGAGCGCCGCTTCTTCGAGGCTGATCTCCAGATCATACCGCAAATCATCACCGCGCTGTGATTGAGAGGGGTCGTGCCGGCCGCCGAAGAATTCCTCAAAAATACTGCTGCCACTGAAGACCTCGCGGAAAATTTCAAAGGGATCGTGAAAACCGCCGCCGCGGCCGGCCCGGGTGCGGGGATCGAACGCGGCGTGGCCGTATTGATCGTAGGCCGCGCGCTTTTGCGGGTCGCTCAAGGCCTCATAGGCCTCCCCGATTTCCTTGAATTTTTCCTCCGCGGATTTGTCCCCTGGATTCTTATCCGGATGAAATTTTACCGCTAGCTTGCGGTAGGCCTTTTTGATGGCCTCGTCGCTGACCGTGCGTTCAACGCCCAGCACCTCGTAATAATCACGCTTGGCCATGGTTCAGGCGGCGGGCGGGGCGGCGGGTTTTTTGGCGACGATCACCGTCGCCGGTCGCAACAAGCGGTCGCGCAATTTGTAACCTTTGCGAAGTTGCTGGATGACCTGGCCTTCAGGCACGCCGGGGGTTTCCAATTGGGAAACGGCTTCGTGCCACGCCGGATCGAAAGGACGACCGCTGGCATCCACTTCTTCGAGGCCGGTTTCGGCGAGGATGTCTTTAAGTTGTTGCTGAACCATAGCAATGCCATCGTGTAATGCGGCCATGCCGCTTTGGGGGCCCTGCGCATTTTGCGCAGCAGCTTGCGCCATTTCAAAGTGGTCGAGCACAGGCAACAGTTTGTTTACCAATGCGGCGGTGGCGGCTTGCGCGGCTTCCTGGCGTTCGCGCGCGGCGCGTTTTTTGAAATTTTCAAAATCAGCGGCGGTGCGCAGCAAACGATCCCAATGCTCGTCGGCCTTGGCCGCGCGGGCTTTGAGTTCATTCAGTTGTTCCGGCGTGATTTCGGTCGCGGACGCCTGGGGTTCGGCCAATGGTTCCGAGGTCGGCGCGGCCATGCCGGACGGATCGCCGGCGGTGACTGTTTCCGGCTTCTTTGCGTGCAAATCTGCCTTTTTCATGCTGTCGTGTCGGTGCCAAGTCGTACTTGAAGCTGGCAAACTAACCTATTGGGTGGCAACCGGCAACTGGGATGTGCCAGGCAAATGACAAGGCTGATTAACTCTTTGCCGGCCCCGCCAGCCTTGAAGTCCGCGCCAGTCAGTTGGGTGGAATCAGTTTTTGAAATTCCGGCAGGTTGCGTATCGGATCGAAGCGATGGTCCTTGTGGACTTCGGCCAGCAGGTCACGCGCCTGGGGGTTTTGTTTAAGGCGTTTGGCGCTCAAATCGAGCGACGTCCGCAGGTCCTGGAGAGATTCACTGGTATTGCCGAGCGCAAGTTTGACGGCGGCAAGGTCGTACCAGGGTTCGGGTTCATTCGGGGCCAGGGTCACGAGCTTTTCCACGGCGTTTTCGAGTTTGAGGATGTTGCCGGTTTGCGCATAAAACTGGGCGATGACCCCGATTTCATTTGGAGTGACCTGCGGGTTGGTCAATACCTGGTCGAACAACTGAACGACGCGATCGGTCTGCCGCATTTGAAAATAGATGCTGGCGAGACTGAACATGTTTTTGAAATCGGACGGGTTGGTGCGTGCTTCATTTTCCATGCGTTGCAATTCAGTGGAAAATTGAGCCCGGCCCGCGGAAGCTTTTTTCATTTCCTCCAATTGTTTGACGAGGCCGGCCACGGAACCATTATACGGGTCGAAATCGAGGCAGGTTTGCGTCAGGATGAGGGCATCGTCAAAACGGCCCATCATGGCCAAAAAGTTGATGTAACGGAAAACGACTTCAGGGCTGTAAGGACAAAAGGCGAACGCCTGTTTGAACGAAAAATCCGCTTCCTGGATCAGTTCCTGCCGTTCCGTGTCATTCTGGGGCAGATATTCGGGCGGTGTGGGCACCCCCTGCAGCGCACCCAGCCGCCAGGCGTAGAGGCCGGCGATGGAGCTGCGCAGCTTGGAGAACGCCTGTTGCGCATGCTCGTCGCGGATGAACTTCTGGTCGCCTTTGAAGCCGCTGGTATCACGGTGCAGGTACACCTTTTCCGCGAAGTCGGCGATTTGTTTGACGCTGGTATCATAGGTTATCCAATTGCCGATGAGCCGTCCGGAGTATTGGCTCCAAAACGCGTGGTCCTTCTGGAAAATCTCCGGTGAATAGGATGGCACCACCTGCCGGTTGATTTTCATGATGACGCCGGAAGGTGTTTCATGGGGGAACATCCAGTCCAGCGGGAAACTTTCCTCCACATAAAATGAGTTGGTGGGGTTGTGGTCAAAGATGACCTTGCATAGCAGGCCGTTGATTTTCATCACCGCCACTTCACCGGCCACCTGGATGCTGACCTGGCCGTTGGCATTGGTTACCGGGGTCACGATTTCCCCCTGCTGCAGCTGGTTCATTTGCGCCCGCCGGCCTACGTCCTCGGTATAATCCGAGAATGCATTCTGCAAATCCTCCGACGAGGGTATGTAAATTTCTTTGGGCGGATAGACGCCTTCCTTGCGCCATTGCGCTTCGATCCTCGCACCACGGCTCATCAACGGTTTGTCCAGAATCGAATACGCGATGCGCGCCAGCATATTGGTGGTGTAATTTTCCCGGCGCTCCTCGGGGCCGCGCAACACTTCCTGAAAGAACGGTGGGTCGATTTGGGCGCTGCGGAAGTATTGGGCGCGGAGATATTGCAAATAGGTGCCGTCGGCGAGTGCATTTTGAGTGATGAGATACGCATCGCGCCGGTCAAATTTGGGATCCAGGGGCTTGCAACTCGGCGGCATAAAGCTTTCGCAGAAGATCATGTAGGTCGGAACGAAGCGCCCGGGATCGGTGCCGCCGAACACGATCGCGTCGCGGTCCATTTCCGGGTAAATGCCGAAGGGCGGCGTGAACATGTCGTGGCCAAACCAGTAACCGAACCAATGATTGCGTTGTTCGCTGTGGGACCAGTGCGTCAATGCGGAATAGCCGGGAATCGTGGCAAAGGCGATGAGGGCGAGGCCCAGCGGGGCTTTTTGGCGAAACCCCCAGACCGCCGCCAGAAAAATCACGGCCATGCCGAGGAGCATCAGGGCCGCATAAACCGGCAGGCCGTATTGTTCCGGGCGAAACGCCTGAACCAGGTTGTGGCAGAAACTGGAAAAACCATTCGCACTGAACTGATCCTGGAAAATCGTGGCGAGGGTCAACAGGAACGAACAGATTACAAACAAACCGGGAAGTCCGAGGGACAACCACCGGTCGTTTTGCAGTTCATTTTTCCGAAGGACCAGGATGGTGACGGCCGCAAGAATCCAACACGCCATTTTCAGAAATCCATAGCGCGCGGCGAGTTCGTCGTCCAGGCTTCCAATCAGCGTCTGGCAGTTGGCTGCCACCGTGAACAGCATGAAATCCAGGGCGCAAAGGCCGCCGACCAGCAGCCATTGGCGCATCGCTGCATATTGGGTTGCCATGTACGAGAAGACAATCGTCAGACCATAACCGACGAACATGGCGATAAACACATGGCCCAGCGCGAACAGGGGCGCGGCAATGCCAATGGATTGGCGGTCGGGAGAAAAGTTGAGCAGCAGGACCAAAAATGGCCCCATGCAGATGTAAACGGCCAGCATGCCAATCATCCAGGCCCGCTCGCGTCGTTTCAGCTTTCGAAAAATCAGACAAGGCATCAGGGCGAGCAGCAAAAAGAAAAGGTTGTATTGCTGGGCCATGCCTTCGAGGTAGCGCCAGAGTTGCAACCCGTAGGTCGCAAAAAAGCTGCCGGCGATTTGCAGAAAGGTGGTTCCACTACCCGCCGTGGGATTGATTGGTGAATACTGGCCGCGGGTGATGGCGTGGACAAAGCCCTCCACGGTCCGGGGATAGGCCCATTGCATCGGCGGGTCGGTCATGCAGGCAATGGGTTCGTATAAATAGAACGCCGCGCCCAGCAACCAGACCAGGCCACACACCAGAACGATGAACCATTCCTTGGAAAGGTGATTGGTTTTTTTGACAAAATAAGTGAAAACACCGCCGGCCGCGATGGTGGCCAACAGAACCAAAAACAGCTTCTGGCCGCTGTTGTAATTGGGCAGGTAATCCGTGAAGCCCAGAAACAGCAGTCCTAGACAACCCAACAGGGCGAGCATCGCGGCGTCGCGGGCGAATTCGATGCCGGTCTTTTTGGTTTTGATAATCAGCCAGATCCAGAGCAGCCCCGAGGTGATGCCAATCACGTTGTAAACCACCATGACGGTTGAGTTGTTGATCAGCACGGCGGGTTTGACGAAAAACTCGCAAACCAGGAAGATCATCGTGTTGCCGAAAAAGAATTCGCGTCCGAGTTTTGGTTCCACCAGCCACATCAGCACCTGCATGCCCATGATGATGGGAAGCAGCGACTGATGGTTGTTGAAGCAAATTCCATACATGAAAAAGGCGGCATAGAGATAACGGTGTTGATGGGGGGCATAAACCCAGCGCAATAGAAAAACCACCACCCCCAGGAGCGAGGCGATGCTCAGGGTATGTTTGTCCACAATCACCGCCTGACTCCACATGAAGCCGTTAAAATCACTCAACCCGCCCGCCACAATGCCGGAGACGAAGCAAATCGCATTTTCCCAGCGGCGGCTGATGTCTTTGAAACCGTCGATGCTTTCAATGATCATGCTGCTGCTGCGCGAAACCACAAAAGCCAGCAGCCCGGCGGCAATGGCGCCGGCAAAGGCATTGCCCAGTTCAACCCGCCACGCGATGCTGCCGAAGGAAAGGTGCGTCCACAGCCAGGTGTAGAGGGTCCAGATGGGATAACCCGGGGCATGGGGAATGCCGGCGTACAATGAAGCCGTGGCCATCTCGCCGGAATCCTCCAAGGTGACGTCCGGTGCCAACGTCAGAAAAAACACGATGAAGACGACGAGGGTGGAGACGCCGAAGGCCAGCCAGTCCACCGGGCGGAACAGTGGCGGCACGTGTGGCGGCGGAGCCGCAACCGGGCGGGGGACGATCTTGGGCGATGGTGGCCTGGCGTTTTGCTTTTTACGTTTGTCGGCGCTCATTTATAAATCACAATCAGTTTATCCGGTTTTGCGGAAAAGAGGTGATACTAGAGGTTGAACCACTGCGGTTTGTCCAATCAAAAATGACGGATGACAGGCAATTTTGTCCTTTCCACGAGGAATCGGGCGCGGGCACCCGGAAACCTTGGTTGCTCAACATCGTGGTTACCATGGGTTCGACCGGGGAAAGGCGGCCGGAAATGGCATTTCCCGAATCGAGAATCGAGAACGTCAGCAGGGCGCAGGCCGTGGCCGGCACCAGCCAGCCCACAAACCACGCCATTTTGGGGGCGAGGCTGGCCGGCGTGGCAAAAAGCTGCCGCTTAAGCGCCGCCGACGGGTGGCGCGGCTGCCAGGAGTGCAACTGTGCCTCCAGTGAGTTCATCTCTTTCATAAACGACCCCTTCCAGTTGGAGTTTGATTTTTTGCAGACCGTAACGGTAACGGCCGGCGGCGGTATTCGGCGAAATATCCAGCAACCCGGCGATTTCTTCGAAGGTGCATCGGTGCCAGATTTTCAGGACGATGACTTCGCGTTGTTCCATGGGCAGCGCGGCGAGAGCGTTCATGGCGGCGCGCTCGGCCGGGCCTTCCGACGGTGATTTTTCGAACCATCGTCGCGCTTCCAATTCGCGCGTCAACCGCCGCCACAACGAGCGCCGGTAATTCAACGCCCGATTTCTGAAACTGCGCACGCAATAATGTTCCGGCTTGAGCGGAACCTGCGGCTTTTGCATCAGGGCCAGGAAGGTTTCCTGCAGCACATCCTCCGCCTCGCCGTGGCTTAAGCCCAGCGCCCGGCCATACAGAATCAGTTCAGCGGCCTTTATTTCGTAAAGCCGGAGACACCAATCGAATGCCATTTCACAGTTCACCGTTTTACCCTATAGACACCAAGCGGGTTTAATTTGTATAACTTTTGCGGTTATTTTTCGCAGGCGACAAAGTATCCGGTAATTGGAAGGCAATGGTTTTGGTTTGTCCATTAAAAAGCGTGAATCCAATGGGCAGACACGGGATGCCGGGATTCGTTCAATCCCGTCCGGTTTTTTCCCTTTTGACCGGCGACGGCTTCATGCAGCATGCGGGTGGAATTTTACAATGTATTGCGGCAAGAAAATCATCGTGGTCATGCCGGCTTATAACGCGGCGCAAACCCTGCCTCAAACCTACCGGGAGGTGCGCGAGCAGGGCCTGGTGGATGAAATCATCCTGGTCGATGACCACAGTCGCGACGATACCGTGGCGGTGGCGCGTTCGCTCGAAGGCGTGCGTGTCCATAAACACGAAGTCAACAAGGGGTACGGCGGCAATCAGAAAACGTGTTATCAACTCGCCCTGTCGTCGGGGGCGGACATCGTGGTCATGCTTCATCCGGATTACCAATACACACCGAAGCTGTTGCCGGCCATGGCATCCATCATTGCCAATGGGTTGCATCCCTGTGTGCTGGGCAGCCGGATTCTGGGCGGCTATGCGCTCCGCGGCGGCATGCCCTGGTGGAAGTATGTTTCAAACCGTTTTCTGACCCTGACGGAGAACATTTTGTTGGGGGCCAAACTTTCGGAATACCACACCGGTTATCGCGCGTTTTCGCGCGAAATTCTGGAGACGCTTGATCTGACAAAAAATTCCGACGATTTTGTTTTCGACAATCAGATGCTCGCGCAAATTCTCTGGCACGGATTCACGATTGCCGAGGTGAGCTGTCCCACAAAATATTTTGCCGGGGCTTCTTCGATCAATTTCCGCCGCAGCCTCAAATATGGTTTGGAATGTCTCGGCGTCGGACTCCAATTCCGGCTGGCGAAAATGGGCTGGCCAGGCTCGGGCCTGTTTAATTCAAAGCCGCGGCGAGGCGGGATTTCTTCCGGTTGACGGCCGGACGCGGCACCGCGCCGGCCTTGGCGGCCTTGTCGAACGCGGAATGGAGACCGGGCAGGACTTTGGCGGCTTCGTCCTTTTTGCCGGCGGCGAGCAGCCCGCGAAAATCCTTTTCCAGCCGCCGCAGGCGCGATTTGACACTGCGATTGTGCTGGTGTTTGCGTTCACTGGAGCGCATCCGTCGTTCGGCTGACTTCGTATTCGGCATAAATCGAGTTTTCGTTTTGCTTGAAAGCGGTTACTCTAGGCAAATGTGCGATTGTGTCAACGAGAAACCGCTTTCATGGCTTTATCTGCGGCTTAACTTTGGCACGTTTATTGTTACGAAAACCGTGCAATGTTTGTCCAATTTGAGGCTGCCACCGCAAGGTAAATGGAAAAATGAGTAAACCATTGCGCATACTTCATCTCGAAGACGACCCGGATTTTGCCGAATTGGTCCGGACCCTTCTTCAACAGGACAAGCTGGAGGCCGAACTAAAGCGGGTGGTCACTCGCGCGGAATTTGAGGCGGCCCTGGACAGCGAGGAATTTGACGTCATCCTGTCGGATTTCCGGCTGCCCCGCTTCACGGGTTTGGAGGCACTGGCGTTTGTCCGCAAGGAATACCCCGACGCGCCGTTCATTCTCCTGTCCGGCACCATAGGCGAGCACGCCGCCATTGATAGTCTCAAGGCCGGCGCGACCGATTACGTGCTCAAGCACAATCCGGAACGACTGGCGTCCGCGGTCCGCCGCGCCGCGCAGGAAGCTGTGGAGCGCGCCAAACGGCGGCAGGTGGAGACGGAATTGGTTCGCCGGGAAAAATATTTTCGCACGCTTACGGAAAACTCGCTGGATATCCTTTGCATATTGAGCCGGGAAGGACAATTCCTTTACGCCAGTCCGTCAATCGAACGGGTCCTGGGGCTCAGCCCGGAGGAATTGCACGGAACGGACTCCTTCCTGCGCGTGCATCCCGAGGATTTGGCGTTGGTGCGCGGGACGCTGCAGGAGGCGATTGAAAATCCAGACCGCACGGCGAAGGTTCAGTTTCGTTACCAACAAAAGGATGGGACGTGGAAGCGGATGGAACTGATCGGCCAGAACCGCCTGAGCGATCCGGACATCGGCGGCCTGGTGACCAATTGGCGGGATGTGACGGATCGCTGGCGCGCGGAGGAGGAATTGCGTCGGAGTGAAAAACAATATCGCCTGCTGTTCCAGGACAACCCCAATCCCATGTGGGTTTTTGACCTGGAGACCCTTGCGTTTCTCGAGGTCAATGAAAGCGCCATCCTGCACTACGGCTACTCGCGGGAGGAATTCCTGGCGATGAAAATGTCGGATCTTCGGCTGGTTGAGGGGGGTAGCCATCCCACCGGGGTCCACTTGACCGATGCCGAGAGCGGCCGGGTTTGGAAACACCGGCGAAAGGACGGTGCTTTTATTGACGTGGAAGTGGTCTGGGGTCCGATGGTTTTTCGCAATCGTTTCGCGGCGTTGACCATGGTCACGGACGTGACGGAACGCCGCCGCAACGAACATCGCAATCAGGTGTTTTCCAAACTCAGCCACCGGCTCAGTTCGGCCACCACGGCCGCGGAAGCGGCGACGATTATTTGTGAAGCGTCCGATGCGCTGTTCGCGTGGGATGACTTCGCACTGGACCTGTATTCCGCGGAAAAGGACGAGGTGTTTTCCTTGCTCAACATCACCACGGTGGACCAGCAGCGGGTGAAGATTCCCGAATCGGCCCAATCGAAGAGCGCCAACACGCTCATCCGGCGCGTCATTGGCAAGGGCGCGGAATTGGTGCGCACCCCGGGGCCCAAGGGTCATGCCACCGATGCCATGCTTGTGCCCGTGCGCAAGGGCAGCCGGGTCATTGGTGTGCTGTTCGTCCAAAGTCGCCTGGCCGGCGCCTATGGCGAGCAGGATTTGGAAACGCTCCAGACGCTGGCGGATCAATGCAGCGGCGCGCTGGAACGGGTTCATGCTGAGGGCGCCTTGCGCGAAAGCCAGCAGCGTTTCCGCGATCTCTTCGAAAACTCACCCGACGCCATTTTTGTCGCGGACCTGAATGGCACCGTGCTGGATGTGAATCTGGCCAGTTGCCTGCTGCATGGTCTGGTCCGGGACCAACTGACGGGCAAAAATATTTTCACCGATCTGGTTCCCGTGTCGCGTCGGGAACAGGCCCGCCAGGATTTTGAAAAAATGGCCGGTGGCAAATGGTCGCAGGTTGAGAGTGAAAGCCTGACCGTTGAAGGGCGGGCGACCCCGGTGGAAGTTCGCGCCAGCCGCATCGAATATGGAGGCCGGCCGGCGGTGTTGCTGCACGTGCGCGACATCACCGAACGCCGTGAATCCGAGGCTGCCTTGCAAAGTTCGGAAACGCTCTTTCGCTCCGTCTGGCAAAATTCCGTGACCGGCCTGCGACTGGTCAATGAGGCAGGCACCATCGTAGCCGTCAACGATGCGTTTTGCAGCCTGGTGGGCCTGGAAGCCCGCGCGCTGGAAGGCCAGCCGTTTACGGTGGTTTACGCCGCGTCCAAGGATGAGAAGGAAATGCTGGATCAACACCGCGAGGCATTCCTGGGCCGCAGCGCCCAACGCCAACCCGAACGCCAGTACGTTTTGCAGAACGGGAAGGCCGTGACCCTGGAAATCATCGACTCCTTCATCCAGCTCCGCGAACGGCCGGTGCTGATGTTGAGCCTGTTTCGCGACGTCACGACGCAGCGGCAGTTGGAGGAACAATTGCGGCAATCCCAAAAGATGGAAGCCATCGGCCAGCTCGCCGGAGGCGTCGCGCATGATTTTAACAACATTCTCACCGTCATCCAGGGACACGCCTCGTTGCTCACGGCGGCCAATCTCAGAGAATCGGCCGGGAAATCGGCTGACCAAATTGTTCAGGCCTCCGAACGGGCCGCCCGGTTGACGCGACAATTGCTGACCTTCAGCCGCCGCCAGCTCATTCAACCCAGGCAGCTGGACCTGAACAAGGTCGTGGGAAACATGACAAACATGCTCGGCCGCCTTTTGGGCGAGGATGTGTCGTTGCAGTTGAATTACTGCCAGTCGCCTCCGATGGTGGAGGCCGACGCTGGCATGATGGAACAGGTGCTGTTGAACCTTGCGGTTAATGCCCGTGATGCCATGCCCAAAGGCGGTCAGCTCGCCATTCGCATTGCCGTGGCGGACGTGGCCGAAACCCTCGGTCGGGGACACTCGGAAGCCCGGGCGGGACGGTTTGTTTGCCTGAGTGTCACGGACAACGGCATGGGCATCACCCCGGAAAATTTACGCCGGATTTTCGAGCCTTTTTTCACCACGAAGGAAATCGGCAAAGGCACCGGCTTGGGACTGGCCACGGCCTACGGCATCGTGAAACAGCACCAGGGCTGGATTGAAGTGGACAGCCAGGTTGCCAAGGGCACGACATTTCGAATTTATCTTCCGTACCAGGGGGCGGAGCCGGGGGTGCCGGAAAAGCCCACCACCCAAATCGCGGTGCGCGGCGGGAACGAAACCATTTTGCTGGTTGAAGATGAAGCTCCCGTTTGCGACCTGGTCTCGCGCGTGCTGGGCAAATACGGGTATACGGTGTTGCCGGCGAACAACGCCGTTGAGGCCTTGGAAGTCTGGCGGGACAAAAGGGATGAAATCGCCCTGTTGCTAACGGATCTGGTCATGCCCAACCACATGAACGGCCGCGAGCTGGCCGAGAAATTATGGGCCGAACAGCCGAAGCTCAAAGTCATTTTCACCAGCGGCTACAGCGCCGATATTGTGGGCAAGGATTTCAAACTGGAACCGGAGTTGAATTTTCTACAAAAGCCCTACCACCCGCAAACCCTGGCAACGACGGTGCGCCGTTGTCTCGACGGCAAACACAATTGAACTGCGTCATCTTCCAACTTTTCTTTCCGGTGTCGCTTCGCTTAAACTCCGCGCATGATTATTGCGCCTTCGTTGCTGGCGGCCGACCCTGCCCGTTTCGGCAAGGAAGTTGAACGCGCCAATCGTTCCGGCGCCGACTGGTTGCACCTCGACATCATGGACGGCCATTTTGTGCCGAACATTTCCTTTGGACCGGAGGTCGTCCGGGCGGTCCGGCCGCTGACCAAACTTTTTTTCGACGTCCATTTGATGTGTTCGCGCCCGGAAATCCTGCTGGAACCCTTCGCCGCCGCCGGCGCGGATGAAATCATTGTGCACTTGGAGCTGGGCGACCAGGTTGCGCCGCTCATCTGGAAAATCAAATCCCTTAACAAAAAGGTCGGCCTGGCGGTCAATCCGCCCACCGCCATCGCCGAAGTTCTGCCATACCTCGACCAGATTGATTTATTGCTGGTGATGACGGTCAATCCCGGTTTTGGCGGACAGGCCTTTATCCATGAATGTCTCCCCAAAATTCAACAGGCCGACGCATGGCGGCGCGAACGGAAATTGTCCTATCGCATCAGCGTGGACGGCGGCATCAACTTCCAAACCGCCGCCGAATGTGCGCGCGCCGGCGCGGACACGTTTGTGAGTGGCACGACCCTGTTCCGCGCGCGCAACCTGCGCACCGCAGTCAAAAAATTGCGTCAGGTGGCCCAGGCCCATGATCCGGCACTAGCGGATTTGAAACTGTGAGTTGCAAGGTATGAACATCAAATTCGGCACCGACGGCTGGCGCGCCATCATCGCGGAGGATTTCACGTTTGCCAATGTAGCCCGTGTGGCCCAAGCCGCGGCGGACTATTGGAAGTCCGAAGTCCGAAAACCGAAGTCCGAAGTCTTTGGATACGAATTGAAAGTTATCATCGGTTTCGACCGCCGCTTTTTCTCCGGCCGTTTTGCCCGGATCGCCGCTGAAATATTTGCCGGAAATGGTTTTCAG
>JBEKKN010000027.1:0-34186 GCA_050010675.1 Verrucomicrobiota bacterium
GACGATTTACCGCGAATTGCGACGCAAAGGGATAACGATCCGGAATTCCGTGGATTGCCTGATTTCCGCCGTCACCCTTCAGCATGGTGTGAATTTTCTGGAAAACGATCGCGATTACAAATTCATTGATCAGCATTATCCGCTGAACCGGGTTTGAAGACACACCGATCACGGGAGGACAAAACGGCAAACCAGGGCAACATTTACTGCGACATTGTGAACTGCAATTTGTGAACATCATGGTCTGTCTAACGTTGGGATTGATTCTCGCCCGGCTGGCCGCGGAACTGTGGCTGGCCGCGCTCAATCGCCGCCAAGTGCTCGCGCACGCGGGCGAAATCCCCCCCGCTTTTCGCGGAATCATTGACGAACCCACCTACAAAAAATCCGTCGCCTACACGCTGGCGAAGGAACGGTTTGGAAACATCGAGGAAATCTATGCCACCGCCATCCTCCTGGTGGTTTTGTTCAGCGGCATTCTGCCATGGACGTTTCATTTGTTTTCCCAAGGGCCGGGCCAGTCGGCGTGCGCCATGGCGGCGTTTCTCCTCGCGGTGGGTCTGGCGATGTCGCTGCCGGGTCTGCCGTTCGACTGGTTTTCGCAATTCCGGCTGGAGGAAAAATTCGGGTTCAACACCACGACACCCAAAACCTGGTGGTCCGACCGGTTGAAGGGGCTGCTGCTGACGGTCATACTCGGCTATCCGCTGCTGGTGCTCATCCTGAAAATTGTCCAATGGACGGGCGCCGGGTGGTGGTTCTGGGCGTGGGCCGCGTTGCTCGCGTTCCAATTTCTGATGCTCGTGCTCGCGCCGGTCCTCATTCTGCCGCTGTTCAATAAATTCACGCCCCTGCCGGACGGCAGCCTGCGCGAACGGTTGCTGGCGCTGGCGCAGCGGACCCAGTTCCGCGCCCAAAGCATCCAGTTGATGGACGGCAGCAAACGGTCGCGACATTCGAACGCGTTCTTCACCGGGTTCGGCCGGTTCCGGAAAATCGTGCTGTTCGACACGCTGGTCCAGCAACTGACCGAACCGGAACTGGAAGCGGTGCTCGCGCACGAAATCGGTCATTTCAAAAAAAGGCACATCCCCAAAGTGCTGGCCTTCTCGGCCGTCAGTTCACTGGCCGGGTTCTATCTGATTTCGGTTCTGGCCCGGCAGGAAGGGTTTTACCGGGCATTCGGCTTTGAACCGGGGAACGTGGCCCCGGCATTGTTGTTGTTCGGGCTGCTGGCGGGCACGGTCACCTTTTGGTTTTCGCCGTTGATCCATTGGTGGTCCCGCCGCCATGAATACGAGGCCGACGCCTTCGCCGCGCGGGTGATGAACGAGGCGCAATCGCTGATTGGCGCGTTGCGCAAGCTGAACGAGAAGAACTTGAGCAACCTGACGCCGCACCCCGGCTACAGCGGATTTTATTATTCCCATCCGACGTTGCTGGAACGGGAACAGGCCTTGCTCGAGAAAACCTGATGATTAAAAATTGCCGGATGAACCGCGCTGACATCACTTGTCCCGGCCCCCAGGTTGTGCCATATTCGCATCGACATTCCCGGCCAGACACAACCCGTGCCGGCAGCCGCCTTGGTAACGCAAGGGTTCGAAAATCGGGGCGTTTCGGGGCGACACAACCGAAGGCACCGATGTCAACTGTCGTGGACAGGCAACCCGCGCTACACAAAAAGTGCGTGCTCATCGTGGACGACGACCTCGAACTGGCGTCGATCTACGAACATCTCCTCGAAACCTTCAATTATGAAGTCAGCACCGCGGCCAACGGCGTGGCCGCCTTGAAACTCCTGCTCAGCCGGGACATGGACGCCATCATCTGTGATCTCCGCATGCCGGAACTGGAAGGCGATTTGTTTTACAGCACCCTCGAGCGGATGAAACCGCATCTGTGCCGCCGGTTCATCTTCCTCACGGGCGCGGCGGACGATCCCAAATACCATTCGTTCCTCAAACAGGTAAAGTCACTGGTCCTGCACAAACCGGTCCACCCGGAGCGGTTGCTCATGGAATTGCAACGGCTGCCGGCGGCGTGAGCTTGGCCGGGGAGTTCATGATCAACGCCAGCCACCCGCCAGCCGGCGGCGAAATTTCAGCATTGCGGGAACAATTGAACCTGCTAGACTGTTGGCTCGTTTTTTACCGTTAATTTAACCGAAGAATTTTATGTCACAGCATCGCAGTCTGCGCGCGGCGTCCGTGTTGGGCGGCAAACGCAATGTCCTCAAACGTTTCGAACGCACGGCGCTGCTCAAAAAGCGCGGCCAGTGGAAGGACGGCGACCGCATCACCGGTCTCCGCAAAACCAAACCCGAGGTGTAAAACGTGACGAGTGACACGTGACACGTGGCACGGATTTCACCTTGTCACCCGCCACCTGTCACATGCCACCGGTCATTCGTTTGCAAAAATTTCTGGCGGAGGCGGGGGTGGCATCCCGCCGCGCGGCGGAACCCATCATTCTCGCCGGGCGCGTGCAGGTTAATGGCCAGACGGTCCGGGTGCTCGGCACCAAGGTGGATCCGGACCGGGATGCAGTGACGTTGGACGGTAAACCCGTCCGGACCCGGCGAAAGCTGTACGTGGCGGTGCACAAGCCGGTGGGTTGTGTGTGTTCGCGCCAGGACGAGTTGGGCCGGCCGACCGTTTACGATTTATTGCCCAAAGAATGGCAAAATCTTCACTCCGTGGGGCGGCTGGATTTTAACACGGAAGGATTGCTATTCCTGACAAATGATGGACAATTCGCCCTGTGCCTGACTCATCCGCGCTATGGCGTTCGTAAGAAATACCTTGCAACGGTTGAGGGCAAGGCGGATCGGGCAATGTTGGAACGATTCTTGCGGGGCGTATGGCACGCAGGGGAAAAACTCCGGGCGCAGGCGGCGAGACTTATTTCAGCCGGCCGCATGCGCAGTGTTGTGGAGCTTGAACTGGCTGAAGGCAAAAACCGCGAAGTACGGCGGCTGTTTGAATCGCAGGGATTGGCGGTCAAACGGTTGCAGCGGACACAAATTGGCAAAATTAAACTAGGCGAATTGAAGCCCGGCCGTTGGCGGGCATTGACAGAAACCGAGATTAAAACTTTACTTGCAGAAATATGAAAACGAATTGCTGGTTGATGTTGGGCGTGATGCTGGCCACAAGCGCAGTCGCGCAGAACAACCCAAATGCGGGCGCCCCATCGCCCGCGCCAACCACGCCCCCGCCGGCGGCAGCCGCAACGGCGACGGCACCCGCCGCGGAAACCACTCCGCCAGCGGAAAAACCCAAGCCCGTCAAACATAAACACCACGCCGCCGCCAAGGTGGTTCCGATCGCCGAACCCACGGTCACGCTCGTTCCCGGCCCGGCGCAAGTCTCCGTCAAGAGCCTCACCGCCCGCGGCCAGGCCGGCCTCAAGGGCGAAGTCGTGGCGCACCTCAAACAAGGCGACACGGTCACGATCCTGTCCCAGATCAATCTGGACAAACACAAGGCCAACGAACCCGCGCAATGGGCTCAAATCGCCTTTCCCGCAAGCGCTCACGTCTGGGCGTTTGCCAAATTCATCGACAAGGCGAACAACACGGTGCTGTCGAAAAAACTGAATCTTCGCGGCGGGCCGGGTGAAAATTACAGCGTCCTCGGCACCATTGAACGCGGCACGGCGGTGAACATCATCCAGACCAAGGGTGCCTGGGTGGAAATTGAGCCGCCGAACAATGCCTATGCGTTTGTGGCCGCCATGTATTTGACGCAGACCGCCCCGGCGCCCCAACCGACGCCCACCACCGTGTCGGCGCAGCAACCGACGGCCGCCCCGCCGGTCGCGCAGGCGCCGCCCGCGGACCGGACCGTGTCGCATGAAGGTGTGGTGGGACCGGTCACCAGCCCGGTCGCGCCGACGAAATACATGCTGTACGATCCGGACACGTATCAAACGATTGATTATCTTTACTCGACCGCGCCGGACCTCGACCTGAGCCGCTACTCCAACATGCGGATCATCGTCACCGGCGTCGAAGGCATTGACCCCCGCTGGCCGAGCACCCCGCTCATCGCCATCCAGAGCATCCAGGTGGTTTCCACCCAGGGCGTCAAACACGTGGATCTCCGCAGCCCCAGACAACGTGGTCATTGACGGGCGCGCCATTGCCGCGCAAATCCAGCGCGAACTGACCGGGCGCATCGTCGCGTTGAAAACGCGCGGCGGCGTTCCCGGTCTGGCGTTTGTCCGCGTGGGTGAGGACCCGGCCTCCAAGGTGTACGTCGGGCGCAAGGAGAAGGCTTGCGCCGAACTTGGAATTTTCTCCGAAATGCATGTCCTGCCGGAGCCGACCCGGGAAGCGGAATTGCTCGCGTTGCTGGAAAAATTAAACGCCGATCCGCGCGTGCATGGAATTCTGGTGCAGGCGCCGTTGCCGAAACAAATCCGGGAATCGGTGGTTTACTCGACCGTGCGGCCGCAAAAGGACGTGGACGGTTTTCATCCGGTAAACGTCGGCAAGCTGATGCTCGGTGATGCCACGGGCTTCCACCCTTGCACGCCGGCGGGCATTCGCGAGTTGCTGATCCGTTCGGGGGTGAAAACCAGCGGCGCCGAGGTGGTGATTCTGGGCCGGGGCAACATCGTCGGCAAACCGATGGCCGCGATGCTTTGCCAGAAGGACCAGCATGCGAACGCGACGGTGACCCTTTGCCATTCCGGCACCCGGGATATCGCGGCGCACTGCCGCCGCGCGGACATTTTAATCGCCGCGATGGGGGTCGCCGAATTTGTGAAGGCAGACATGGTCAAGCCCGGTGCCACGGTGATTGACGTGGGGGTGAATCGCGTGAGTGATCCGGGCGCAAAAAGCGGCTCGCGGCTGGTGGGCGATGTGGATTTCGCGGGCGTGCAACCGGTCGCCGGCAACATCACGCCCAACCCCGGCGGGGTCGGTCCGATGACGATTGCCATGTTGATGCAAAATACCGTGCGCGCGGCGGAACAATCCTTTAACCTAGGCTGAACCAATTTATGCAACCCACTCGAATTCTCCCCGATTTGCAATGCTCGCTCGTGTGCGAAGAAGTTCGCCAGGAATCCAACGGCAATTTTTTCATCATCGGCGTCGTCAATTACCTGCGCGTGCCGCAACTCCCGGCGGTCGCCGGCCGGCTGTTCGTCTTCAACCGCTGGACCGCGGGCATCGGCCAGTTCATCGAAGGCATCAAGTTCATCGCCCCCGACCAGATCACCGTCCTGAGGAAGGGCGAGATGCGCTTCGAGTTGAAGGACGCGGCCCTGCACGCCACGAACGTCATGGTCTTCGGCCAACTCGAATTCAAAACCGCCGGGACCTACTTCGTGGAGGTGCTGGTGGATGACGTCATGAAATTGCGTTATCCGATTCCGGTCATTCACGCGCCGCCGCCGGAACAAAACCCGCCGCCCACACCGCCGGAATCGCCGGAAGCAAACCCGGCCTGATCCAGCCGGGAGCGCCGGCAGCTTGCCGGCGAAGCTGACTGCTGCGCCTTTGGTGCCCGGCGCTCCGAAGCGCTGTCGTTTGCGGGATTTCTTTAACGGTTCGACCCTTTCAGGTAATCTGCGGCTCAATGAGTGCGCCGGCCCGAGCAACCGTGGCGTGGGAACCTTTCACCCCGCGCGGCGTGGCGGCGTTTGCCGGGGCGGGGCTCGGACGCCTGTGGCTGGTGCAGTTCGTGGCGGCGATGCTCGCCGCCGCCGCCGTGGTCTGGTTCGTTGATAAAGGTTGTTTTCCCGTGGTGGGAACGGCCATTCAACAATTGCCCGCCACCGGCGAAATCCATTCAGGCCGGCTGGATTGGCCGGGGCATTCGCCGGAACTGCTGGCCGGGGGCCGCCTCCTGGCGCTGGACGTGGACCTGGATCATTCCGGCCAGATTGGCCCGGCCGCCGACGTGCGAATCGAATTGGGGAGGGAAACCGTCCGGACCTTTTCGCTGTTCGGTTATTGGGACTGGCATTATCCCCGCAGTTACCTCATCGCCGTCAATCGCAACACGCTGGAGCCGCTGTGGGGCGCCTGGGCGGTGGCGTTGCTCGTCATGACCGGCGTGGCGGCAACCGTTGGTTTGCTGTTGAGCTGGTGGTTGCTGGCGACCTGCTATTTTCTGCCGGTCTGGCTGTTGGGTTTTTTTGCGAACCGCGACTTGAACTTCCGCCGGAGCTGGCGGCTGGCGGGCGCGGCCCTGATGCCGGGCGCACTGCTGATGAC
This sequence comes from Verrucomicrobiota bacterium, assembly GCA_050010675.1. Classification (GTDB taxonomy): domain Bacteria; phylum Verrucomicrobiota; class Verrucomicrobiia; order Limisphaerales; family UBA11358; genus UBA11358. The sequence goes on from JBEKKN010000027.1 coordinate 6,236, forward strand.
CGCGGCCATTCTGCTTTACGGCATCGGCTTTCTGAATCTGGTTTCGTTCGGGTTTATCTTCGGCGCCCATTTTTTAATCGGCTGGATTTATCTGTTTGTAAGCCTGTTGTTTGTCCCGCGGGCGTCAACCGCGGTCCGGTCGGACAATCCCTTCCGCCGGCCGCGAAAGGAGCACGCATGAGGTTCATGCGCTTCGTTGACACTGGTTCCACCCGTCTTTAGCCTGCCGCCATGTCTCGATTGCCGTTTGAACTGCTTCTCGCGCTGCGTTATTTGCGGCCCAAACGGACCTTCGTCTCCATCATCACGCTCATCTCCATCGTCGGCGTCGCGCTGGGCGTGGCCGTCCTCATCATCGTCATCAGCGTCATGAGCGGGTTCGACCACGATTTGCGCTCAAAAATCCTCGGGTTCAATGCGCACCTGAGAATCGCGTCGCGCGGTGAAACGATGGAAAATTATGACACGGTGATGAATCTGGTGGCTGCCAATAAAAACGTGGTGGGCGTGGCGCCGTATGTGCTGGGGCCGGTCCTGATGGAAACGGAGCCGGCCACCGATCAACAACCCTACTTTGCCGTGCCCTATGTCCGTGGCGCGGATCCCACCCGCGAATCCTCGGTCAGCGTGCTGCCCCAAAGCATCATCGCCGGCAAATTCGACCTGAGCCGGCGCGGCCTGGTCATCGGCACCGCCCTGGCCCAGAGCCTGAACCTGACCGTGGGCGACCGGGTTTCGATTTTTTCGCCGAACGATTTGAAAAAAATGAAGGAACATCAGGGCAAATCGGACGGGGAGGCCGTGCTGCCGGACGATTTCACCGTGACCGGGATTTTTGACGTGGGGTACTATGATTACAACTATTCCATCGCGGTCACCTCGCTGGAAAACGCCCAGGACCTTTACAATCTCGGCGACAGTGTGCATGGGGTGATGGTGATGCTGCGCGACCCGTATCAGGCGGTGGCCGTGAGCAACGAGCTGGCCGCCGCCGTGGGGCCGGGTTATGTCATCACCACCTGGATGCAGGAAAATTCCGCCATTCTCGGCGCGTTGATGGTTGAAAAGAACGTGATGTTTTACCTGTTGTTCTTCATCGTCATTGTGGCGGCGCTGTGCATCCTGAGCGCACAAATCACCTTCGTGGTCCAGAAAACGCGCGAAATCGGAATGTTGAAGGCGCTCGGCGCCACCAACCTGCAAATCTCCGGCGTGTTTCTCACCCAAAGCGCCATCATTGGCGTGCTCGGCGTGCTGGCCGGCTGCGGACTCGGCATCCTCGCGCTGGCGTATCGCAACGAATTCCTGCAGCTCATGAATCATTGGACCGGCTTCGAACTGTTCCCGGCCTCCATCTACGGCTTCAGCGCGCTGCCCGCGGTGATTGCCGTCCGCGACATCGCGGTCATCTGCGGCAGTTCGTTTATCATCTGCATTCTGGGCGGCGTGCTGCCCGCGTGGCGCGCGGGCCGGTTGAAACCCGTGGAGGCGCTGCGTTATGAGTAAATTGGGAAACATCCAACATTCAACATTCAACCTCGAACATCCAATGGATGGCCGATTGGCAATTCCTTCGGCGTTGAATGTTGGATGTTGGATGTTGAATGTTTTTCATTTTCAGGCTGGAGGTTTGTCATGATTGAACCGCTCCTCTCCGCCCGCGCGCTCGCCAAGTCCTACACCATGGGCCGGCGCACGCTCGACGTCCTGCGCGGCGTCAGCCTCGACGTCCTGCGCGGCGAATTTCTCGCGTTGCGCGGCGCGTCCGGCGCGGGCAAAAGCACCTTGTTGCATCTGATCGGCGGCCTGGATTCGCCGAGTGCGGGTGAAATCCATTTTGCCGGTCAAAACATCGCCGGGTTTTCCGAACGGGACCTCACCGACTTTCGCAACCGCCGCGTCGGCTTCGTGTTCCAGGCGTACCATTTGTTGCCGGAACTCGACGCGCTGGAAAACGTCTGCCTGCCGGCCCGGGTGGCCCGCCTGCCCGCCGCGCGGGCGGAGGCGCGCGGACGCGAACTGCTCGACCGCGTCGGCCTCGGCGACCGCTGGGAACACAAGCCGTTTGAACTTTCCGGCGGCGAACAGCAGCGGGTGGCCATCGCCCGCGCCCTCGTCAACGAACCGGAACTGGTCCTGGCCGACGAACCGACCGGCAACCTGGATTCGCGCACGGGCGGTGAAATCATCGAATTGCTCAAGAAATTGCACGCGGAAAAACAGACCACCCTGGTCATCGCCACGCACGATGCCAAGGTGGCGGCGCATGCGCAGCGCGTCTTTGAACTCGCGGACGGCTGCATTGTCGAAGGTTTGCCGCAAAATGGCCGTTGAAAAGAGCTTTTCCGGCAATTAGCCTGCGTCCGCCATGCTTGAAGATCGTGATTACATGCGCCAGCCGGATTACTCCCGGCGGTACCTGTCCTTTACCGTGGCGCTGCTGGTGGCGAACGCGCTCGTTTTTGTGGTCGAGTGCCTGCTTTCCACCAACCCAACGAGCCTGGCGCCGGATAATCCATTTTTCTACGATTATTTCGCGCTGAGCCTGCCCGGTTTGGAACATGGTTATGTCTGGCAATTGCTCACCTATCAGTTCATGCACAGCGGCTTGTTGCACATCCTCCTTAACTGTTGGGCGATTTATGTTTTTGGACGGGTCGTGGAGGAAGTCATCGGCCCCGGAAAATTTCTGGTCTTGTATTTCTCCAGCGGGGTCGTCGGCGGACTGGCGCAAATGTTGGGGGCCCTGGTTTGGCCCGGTCATTTTGGCACGGCGGTGGTGGGCGCCTCCGGGGCCGCGCTGGGATTGATTGCCGCATTTGCCACACTTTATCCGGAACAGGAACTGACCCTGCTGCTGTTTTTTGTGCTGCCCGTGACCTTGCGGGCGAAATACCTGCTTTGGGGCACGGCCATTTTTAGTTCGCTCTGCATTCTGTTCGCTCATTCGTGGCTGGTGGTGTTGATGGGTGGCAACATCGCCTACGCCGCGCACCTGGGCGGCATGTTGATGGGCATCATTTTCGTGCGGCAATTCGTCCAGGGCCGCTGGCTGGGGCCGCACCCGGGAAGATCGTCGTCCCGCCCGGGCGCACTACGGGAATTTGTCGTCAGCCGCGCCGGCAAGGGCAAATTCTGGCGCTCGGCGGCGGGCAAACCCGACGAGGAATTGCCCACCGACGAATTTGTGAAAAACGAGGTGGACCCCATCCTCGACAAGATTTCCGCGCACGGCATCCAAAGTCTCACCCCGCGGGAACGCGAAATCCTGGAAAAGGCCCGCGCCAAAATGACGAAGCGGTGACGCCCGTCCAGGCTGCCGGCCCGACACGTTTATGCCGACCTTCCTCCATCCGAAGCCCCTGCTCTATTTGCTTCTGGTTTTTTTCTGCCAAACCTTGTTTGCCGGCGATGCCCCGGAAACATCGTCACCGGTCACCGTAACGGAAAACGGGGACCAGATCGTGATGCAAAACGGCTTCGTGAGCCTCACGTTTGCGAAAGGGGCCGGGGAGGTCACCTCGATTAAATACCGGGTGAACGGTCGGGAACTGGAGTTGGGAGACGGCAAAGCCGCCATGTATTTTGATGCGAATCTGGGTGGCGGCGCCAAACCGGATTATTTTCATCCGTTGAGCCAGCCCGGCGCACACCTCGGTATTGTGCCATCCGGACCGGATTCCGGGGAAGTCGCGGCGGTGAGTGAACCCACCCCGCATTTTCCTTTTCACACGGAAGTCCATTGGGTTTTGCCGCGCGACACGCCCGGATTTTATGTGTATGTCATTTACCGGCACGGTTCGGGCATGGCCGCGGTTTCCCTGTCGCAAAGCCGCACGGTCATCAAAGGCGTTCCCGGTACACGGATTTTCACCCATCACATCGTCGATGACACGAGGAAAGGCCCGTTCCCCACCGGCAAAATTGCCGGCCCCATTCAGGACGCGACCGTTCGTTACGCGGACGGGACCATTTACACAAAATACGACAACAGTGCCTTCGTGGCCGATGATCTCGCGCACGGCATGGCGGGCAACGGCGTCGGGCTTTGGATGATCCTGCCCGGCCGGGAATACATCGACGGCGGGCCGCTGCGCCAGGAATTGACCGTCCACATGGACAACGTCCTCCTGTGGATGTTTCAAGGCACTCATTTCGGCGCCGGCGCCATCAACTTGAAAGCCGGCCAGAAGTGGAGCCTGTTTTACGGTCCGGCCTTTGTGTATTTCAACCAGGGCAGCTCGATTGACGCGCTGTGGCAGGACGCCAGAATTCGCGCGGTCAGCGAGGAAACCCGGTGGCCCTACAACTTCGTAAACAATCCGGATTACCCTTTGTCGCGCGGGACGGTCATCGGCCAGGTAAAACTTGGCAACGGTGACAGCACGAAGGGAGCCTGGGCAGTTTTGGCCCCGCCGGGTACCAAGGATTGGTGCCAATCCAGCGGCGGTTACACTTTTTGGACCCGGACGGATGACTCCGGACATTTTGTGATTCCCAAGGTGCGTCCCGGCAGCTACACGCTGTTCGTCAGCGGCGCGAACCAGTTTGTGGATTACCGCCAGGACGCCATCCAGGTGGGGCCGGGCAAAATCATCGACCTGGGCACCTTGACCTGGAAACCAGTCACGCACGATCGCACCTTGTGGCAGATCGGAGTCGCGGACCGTTCGACCCGGGAGTTCAAGAATGGCGACGACGTGCGCCATTACGACAATTTCATCCGTTACGCGCGGGAATTTCCCGACGATGTCACGTTCACCATCGGCAAAAGCGAAACCGACAAGGATTGGAATTTCGCCCAATGGGGCTGGTACCACAAAAATCCGTATTGGACGATTCGGTTCGACGAACCGAAGACGTTGTCCGGCCGGGCGACCCTGACGATCGGGGTTTGCTCCTCATCGGACCGGCACTTGCAGGTGAAGGCGAATGGCCGCGAGATTGGCGTTCTCAACCTCCCCAAGACCGGCACCGCGCCTTATCGCAGCGGTGGGCAGGACAGCGAATACCACGTGTACACGCTCCGGTTCGACGCCACCTGGTTGAAGGCGGGAACCAATGAAATCACCCTCGGCATCGAGGGAGCGGTTCCCTTTGCCAATCCGGATGAAGCCCGGCCGGCCCGGATCGGCGCCGTGATGTACGACGCCATCCGGCTGGAAGTACAGGAGTAAATCAGTCGAGAGGCGAGGGTCGAGGGCTTTTCGCTGGCACTCGCCTCTCGACTCTCGCCTCTCGACGTTTTAGGCTTCAGCCATGATTACGCGTTATTCCCGCCCGGAGATGCGGGCCATCTGGACCGACGAAAACAAGCTCCGGCTCTGGCTCCAAATCGAACTGCTGGCCAGCGAGGCGCTCGTTCGGGAAAGGGTCGTGCCGCGTACGGACTTCGCCAAAATGAAACGCGGCGCCGACAAATGGTTCGCCAACCTGCCCGGCCTGGTTGTGCGCCAGAGGGAACTGGAAAAAACGCTCAACCACGACGTCATCGGCTTTACCACTGCCGTCGCCGAAAAAATCAATGACCGCGCCAGCCGCTGGTTCCATTTCGGGCTGACCAGCAGTGACGTGGTTGACACCACATTTGCCGTCCAGATGGTGCAAAGCGCGGACCTGCTCATTGCCGATGCGCGGACGTTGCGCAAATCCATCGCGCAGCAGGCGCGCCGGTACAAATTCACGCCCAGCATCGGGCGCAGCCACGGCATCCACGCCGAGCCGACCACCTTCGGCCTCAAACTGGCGCTGATGTACGATGAATTTGGCCGCGCCCTCGAACGCCTCGAACGGGTCCGCGAAACCGCAGCCGTCGGCAAACTCAGCGGCGCCGTTGGCACCAGCGCTCATTTGTCTCCGCGGGTTGAGGCCACCGTGTGCAAACAACTCGGCCTGCGCCCGGCCCCCATCGCCACCCAGGTCATCCAACGCGACATTCATGCCGAGTACATGACCACGCTGGCGCTGGTCGGCGCGAGCATGGAGCGCTGGGCCGTTGAGTTCCGGCATCTTCAACGCACGGAAGTGCTCGAAGCCGAGGAACCATTCACCAAAGGCCAGAAAGGCAGCAGCGCCATGCCGCACAAGCGCAATCCCATCACCTGGGAGCGCCTCACCGGCCTCGCCCGCGTGCTTCGCGGCAATGCCGTCGCCGCCCTCGAAAACGTCGCCCTCTGGCACGAACGCGACATCAGCCACAGCAGCGTCGAGCGCATCATCTTCCCCGACTCCTGCACCTTGCTCGATTACATGTTCGGCCTGCTCATCCGGCTCATGGACGGTTTGGCGGTTTATCCGGAGAACATGAAGAAAAACCTCGGTTTGAGCCTGGGCATGTGGAACTCGCAGACCGTGCTGCTGGCGCTCATCAAAAAGGGACTGACCCGCGAACAGGCTTACCAACTGGTTCAGGGCGCGGCCATGAAAACCTGGGAAGTGAAGCACGCCGGCCGCGACGACGCGGATTTTGTCAAAGTCCTGAAAGCCGACCCCGCCGTGGCGAAGCACTTTAAGACCGGAGAATTGGAGAAGCTGTGTTCTTTGGATTTTCACTTTAAAGAAGTAAAAAACCGGTTCAAGAAATTGGGGCTTTGATCAAGCAGGCCGATCACGGGATTTCGCCGAGGGGAAGCGTCGGTTTTATGGTCGCCCCGTCTGCGGTTGGCCTGGTGGCACCGGAATATTTTCCGTGATAGGCCGCCAGAAAGTAAATCATCACGACGCCGACCGCCAGGGTCACGCCGCTCCAGAATAACTGCCATTGCGTGCCGGCGCCCTGGGCGCAGGCTTTAAACCACCAGCCGGTGCCGAGGAAACCGATGAGGTTGCCCACCCCGTTCATCATCAACGCCATCATGGCCTGCGCCCGCGCCCGCCATTCGGGTCCCACCCGTTCATTGATGTAAATCTGCGCGGTGATGAAATAGAGCGTGAAGGACAACCCGTGCAAACTGGTGCCGGCCAGCAGCCAAAGTTTGCCGTTCACCGCGCACAAGACGAAGCGCAACAGACCGCAGCTCAGTCCCGCAATGAAAATCCATTTCAACCGCCATCTCAGGAACAAACCCGCCAGCGAAAACATGGCGATCAATTCCGTGGTTTGCGCCAGGGTCATCCAGGCGGACGTGTGCCGAAAGCCGAGTTGTTGCAGGTGCAGCGGCGTGAACGGATAAAACGCCGCCAGGGGAATGCTGAACAATGCCGCGGTGATGAAGACCGCGCGATGATCACGGTTCTTCAGCAAAACCAAAGCGTCCCAGCCCAGTCGTTGCAGCAGGGTCGGGTGTCCGGCGGATTTCGGCGGGGGCACGTTGGGCAGCAGGAACGTGAACGCCGCCAGCCCCAGCCAGGTTGCTGCACAGGTGTATTCCGACAGCGTGGAGGTATCGGCATTCAAGGCGCTGACCAGCCAGCAGCCGGCCATCCAACCCACGGTCGCCCCGGCGCGGATGGGTCCGAACTGGCGCTGGGAATTCTGCAAACGCGAGAAAACGATGGTGCTGACGATGCTGCCGGTGGGCGCGGCGCAGAGCGCGTAGATTTGAACCAGCAGCAACACCAGCCCCGGCGACCAGCCGGATTTGACGCTCCAGGCGACCACGGACATGGTGGCAGCGCTGGCCACGGCCAACCCGCGCAATACGGCGACGGGCGAGGCGTGGCGGTCCGCCATGGCGCCAAAAATCAGCGGTGAAACCAGGGCGGCCAGGGCGGAGGTGGCAAAGGCGTAGGGCGCGATGCCCGCCAGATGGTGGGCCTTCAACACCACGCTCAGGGGCACCGTCCAAATGCCGACGGCCATGGACTGGAGCAGGAACAGCACCGTCAATTCACCGTACTCCGCCCAACGGATGGTTCTCACGCGTAAAACTCCCGGGCCAGCAAACCCGTCAGCCGGTGCACCGCCAGTTGCAGATCAGCCAGACGGTCAAATTGCGTTTCCGGCAATTTGCCGCTTTCGGCGGCACGCTGGCAGCGTTGAAAGCGGCGGCTGACAGGCAAACGCGGGTTGTTGAAACCGAGTTCGGCCAGCAATTTTTCAACTTCGGCGGCCAGCTCGCGCGCCGCGCGGATCTGGCGCAGGGCCGCATCGGTCGTCGTCGTTCCCGCGCGCACGCCCAGGAGCTGGCGGCATTCAAACTTTTGGCAACGCACCGGCCGTTCGGCATAGATGGCGCAGGCACACGTGGCGGCGGTGAAAGCGGGACACGGCTGCGCGACGCGCGAACGCTGGCCTTGGAAAAGCGGCGAGGGATCGCCCGGCTCGGGCCGGACGTCAGCGAACAACACCCCGTTGCAGCACATCCCGCATTGCAGGCACAGCGCGTCAATGAACTTGTCCATCGTCGAAATATGGCCGCGCCATCCTACAGGCGGCAGACTGAATCGGCAATAAAGTCGGTGCCATTCCCCTGCTCCACCCGACCATCGTTTCCAGAAACCGTGTCGTTTTGATGTGGCGACGGTCCCTGACCGTCGCCATTTGCCCAAAAACAGAAGAAATGCGGCGCCCCTGGAGTGCCGCGACCATCCCCAAGCAACCTGTTATTTCCGGAACCGCGCCTTGACATAAGGCATTTCACTGCTAATCTCGGCGCTCCGTCAAACGGAGTTTTCCCGCGCCGCAGGCGCGAATCAAACTTGATTTATGAAACGCCAATATCAACCGTCAAAAATCCGGCGCAAGCGGCAGCATGGATTTCTCGCGCGCAACTCCAGCAAGAGCGGCCGCGCCATCCTGCGCAACCGCCGCCGCGTGGGCCGGAAGCGTCTGACCCCCGTTTAATCCGCCCGTTCATGCCCGCCTCGTCCCCAGACGCTCCCGCCAAGCGGGATCCGACGCCGGAGGCCAGACGCCTGCGACTGCGCCGCGCGGCGCGGCTCCAGCAACCGTGCGATTTCGCCCGGGTGCGCCAGCAGGGACAGCGGCTGGCCCTGGGTTGTCTTATCGCCAACTGGCACCCGTTGCCGGAGGGCACCACCCCGCGATTGGGCGTCGTGACCAGCCGGAAAATCGGCGGCGCCGTGGTGCGCAGCCGGGCGCGACGGTTGCTGCGCGAAAGTTTCCGGCAGCACCAGAATGAACTCAAGCACCCGGTCGAACTGGTGCTGGTGGCGCGGCCTTCAATTGCCGGCCGCGCGTTTGCCGCGGTTGAGAAGGATTTTCTGACGGTGTTGGATCGTGCAAATCTGCTGAAATGAAAAACACTCAACACTCAACATTCAACATTCAATATCGAACGAAGGCGCGAAGGCGCCACCATTGGATGTTGGTCGTTGAATGTTGGTTGATGAATGTTCCCAAATCCATTTTGATTTTCGGCATCCGGGTTTACCGGTGGACGGTTTCGCCCCTGCTCACTTTTCTGTTCGGGCCGGCCGGCGGCTGCCGATTCACGCCGAGTTGTTCGCAATACGCCATGGACGCCATTGATTCGCGGGGAGCGCTGGCCGGCGGCTGGCTGGCGGCCAGACGGATTTGCCGTTGTCATCCCTGGGGTGATGGCGGACATGACCCGGCACCTGAAAAAGAATTCAGGATTCAGAATTCAGAATTCAGAATTTAATCATGGACCGCACCGGCATCACAGTTGTCTCGCTCTGCGTCATCCTCTTGGTGGCCTGGTTTGCCATGGAGCAGAAGTATGCCTCGCAGATGGTCCGGACGCCGGCGGGCACCAACCTGCCGGTCACGGCGCAAGCCCAGACGGCCGCCGCCGTATCCAATGCCGTGACCACCGCGGCCACGACCGCGGCCACCACCAATTCCGGTTTCTTCGTCGATACCAACCTGCCCGAACAAACCATCGTGCTCACCAATGCGCATGAGCGTTACACGTTCACGTCGCGCGGTGGCGGATTGAAATCGGTTGAATTGCTGGATTATCCGGAAACCATTTCCGCCCGCTGGAAGGAGAAGTCCGCCTCCGCCGGAGTCGCCACGCTGAACGCGCGCACGTGGGTGCCCATCATGGCGATTCTGGGTGAATCCAGCCTGATCGGCGACGGCAATTTCACCTTGATAAAAATCGATGACGGGGTTCATGCGGAAAAACTCTTCCCCAACGGTCTGCGCATCGTGAAGGAATTTCACATTGGCGCGGACAGCCTGGTGAACGTGACGGTACGGCTGGACAACACGTCCAACCAATCGCTGCCGCTGCCGACGCAGGAATGGGTGGTCGGGACGGCGACGCCGATGGATCCGGACGACAACAACTTCCCCATGTACGGCGGAACGATGTGGTTTGACGGAGCCAAGGAGGCACAGGCCAATCTGTCCTATTTCAGCACCAACACCACATTGCTGTTTTTCTTTCCCCGCACCCCCAAGTCGGAATACCGCGAAGGCACCGGCAATGTGGTCTGGGCGGCGGCGTACAACCAGTTCTTCGTGTTGCTGGCGATGCCGAAGTCGCCGGCGGCGCAAATCATCGCGCGTCCGGTTTATTTGCCGCCGTTCACCAATGTTGACTGGATGCCGGGAATGCCGTTGCCGGAAGGCATCCAGACCGCCCTGGTGTATCCGGCGCAAACCCTGGGCACCAATCAGGTGATTGAACGGCAAATCGTCCTGTATGCCGGGCCGAAGGAATTCCGGACCCTGGCGCACATTGGCGCCCAATACCAGAACCACGCCGACCTGGCGATGAATTTTGGCACGGGTTACATGAGTTTTTGGGGGATCGGAACCTTTTTTGCCAAGGGGCTGTTATTGTGCATGAACTGGCTGCATGACGTCACTCATGCCGGCTATGGCCTGATCATCGTGTTGATCACGGTAATCCTGCGGGGAATATTCTGGCCGTTAACGGCGGCCAGCACGCGCTCGATGAAGCGGATGCAGGCGCTGGGACCGGAAGTCAAGGCGCTCCAGGCGAAATACAAGGACGACATGCAGAAGTTCACCCAGAAACAGTGGGAACTTTACCGGAAACACAAGGTCAGCCCCATGAGCGGCTGCCTGCCGATGATGATCCAAATGCCGGTGTTCTTTGGCTTCTTCACGATGCTGCGCAGCGCGATTGAATTACGGGGGGCGCATTTCCTGTGGGTCGCGGATTTGTCCAAACCGGATACGGTGTTCATGATTCCGGGACTGAATTTTCCGTTCAATCTGCTGCCATTGTTGATGGTGAGTGTCATGGTCTGGCAGGCGCATCTTCAGCCGCCGTCACCGGGCATGGACCCCTCCCAGGCCAAAATGATGCGTTATCTGCCACTGATCTTCCTGGTGTTTCTCTACAATTATTCCTCGGGCATGGCGCTGTACATGACCATGAGCACACTGATGAGCGTGCTGCAAACCAAAGTCACCAAAATGAATCAAGCCCCGGCACCGGCCGGCACGAATCCAGCATTGACGCCGGCGCCGAAAAGGAAAAAATAGCGGCTCGCACGTCATTAATGCACCGTTTTATGCCCACTCAACCCAAAGAAACACTCGGAAAAATTCTGGAAACGCTCGGTTTTCCCGCCACCGTCGAGGAACACCAACTGGAGGAGGGCCTCCTGTTGGAAGTAAAGACCGAGGATGCCGGCCGGCTTATTGGCCGCCAGGGACAACTGCTCGCCGACCTGCAATACATCACCAACCGCCTGCTCTTCCAACAGGACGCCACCGCCCCCAAGGTGATGGTGGACGTGGGCGGTTACCGCGCCCAGGCGCGCGAAGCGCTCGTAAACAAGGCGAAGAACGCCGCGGAAAAAGTCCGGCGTTGGGGCGACACCGTGGAACTGGAACCCCTGTCAGCTTTCGACCGTCGTGTGGTGCACCAGGCACTTAAGGACGATCCCGACGTGGAAACGCACAGCGTCGAGGTCGAAGGCTCGGAAAAGAAAGCCATCCTGCTCCGGCCCAGACACTGACCGGCTTATTGGCCGAGAATGGTCAGATTAAACCCCGGGGAGAGCGTGTTGCCGGGTTTGGGTCCCCTGCCGATATCGTTGTAGAGATAGTCAAACTTGTAGCGATAAGCGACCCCGTTGACTCCGGGCGGCACGGGCACAAAACCTTCCCAGCGATTGGTCACCAGCGGCGTCGGGCGCATGTCATAGAGCTGGCCATTGGCCACCACATAAGGATGAATGGAGTCCCAGCGCAATGACTGCTGTTGCGACGTGAACGCGACTTCGACGGGGTAAAGGTTGTTCGCGTTACGCGGTTGTTCCAGCGGCGTCAGGTTCGTAAACGTCGTGGCGCAACCGGTCAGCAACAACATCGGGAGGAGCGGCAAAGTTTTCTTCCACATAATGCGAGCAGCTTTACACAAGTGCCAATGACTTGTAAAGTTGGATTTTAGCACTTGAGTCGCCCGCATTTTCCCGGATATTTTTGATCGTCGCATGAATCTCCCCGGTCAACCCCCCTCGGTGGTTCGTAATTATCGCTGGGTCATTTGTGCGCTGCTGTTTTTTTCGACCACCTTTAATTACCTGGACCGGCAGGTCATCAGTTACCTGCACGAATTCTTCTGCCGGCCCGTAGTCGAGGGCGGGTTTGGCTGGTCCAACACCGACTTCGCCTGGTTGACCTCCTGCTTCACGGCCTGTTACGGCGGCATGACCCTCGGGATGGGCTGGATCATTGATCGCATTGGAACGAAGCTGGGTCTGGCCCTGTCGCTCATCGTCTGGTCGTTGTGTGGGATTGCCAATGCGTTTGTGGGACGGCTGCTGCTGATGCACATCATGGTCCGCAGCGTTTTTGCCGCGGGGGAAGCGGGCAATTTCCCGGCATCCATCAAAACGGTCGCCGAGTGGTTTCCGAAACGCGAACGCGCCCTGGCCACGGCCTGCTTCAACAGCGGTTCGAATTTTGGCGCCATGATCGCCGCGCTGTTTGTTCCCTGGTGCCTGATCCATTTCGGGGACGAGCGGGGCTGGAAAATGGCCTTCATGCTCACCGGTGCGTCGGGATTTTTCTGGCTGATTTTCTGGTTTTGGCTCTACGACACGCCCCGCCAACAAAAGCGGCTTTCCAAGGCCGAATACAACCACATCCACATTGACGATGAGGCGGCCATGGGCAGCGTCGATGGCGACCGGGGAACGCTTTCCTGGTGGAGGCTCTTCGGCTATCGCCAGGCGTGGGCCTTCTTTTTCGGGAAATTCATGACCGACGGCATCTGGTGGTTTTACCTGTTCTGGCTGCCGGATTATTTGATCAAACAATTTCACATGACCACGCAACAGGTCATGCTGCCGACGTTCACGGTGTATGGCGTTGCCATCATTGGCAGCATTTATGGGGGAAGCATTCCGCTGACGCTCATCAAAAAAGGGATGCCAGTCTATCAGGCCCGCACGACGGCGATGTTTCTGATTGCCCTGGCGCCGCTGATGGTGCTGGCCACCCAATACTTTGGAAATGTCGCCCGTTTCGGACCAATGGCCCCGGTGCTGGCCGTGGCCATGATCGGCATCGGCGCCTCGGCCCACCAGGCGTGGTCGGCGAACCTGTATACGACGGTTTCCGACATGTTCCCGAAGAAAGCTGTCGGGTCCATGATCGGTATCGGCACCACGGCTGGCGCCATGGGCGGCGTCATTGTGCAAATGCTGGCGGGCAGGCTTACGGATCTATTCAAACAAACCCCGCAAACGGCCTACCTGATCATGTTCATCGTCTGTGCCTTCAGTTATCTGATTGCCTGGACGGTCATGAAAATGCTCGTACCCCGGCACCAACCGATTGCCGACCTGTAAGCGAAAACGATAAATTGCTTAAATCGCCATTGCGTCGAATCCCCCGTCTACGACCAGCTCGGCGCCCGTGATGAAGCTGCCCGCGTCGGACGCCAGCAGCAACGCCGCCCCCACAAGTTCACGAGGCTCGCCAAACCGCGCCATCGGCGTTTTGGCCATGATCAGGGCCACCCGGTCGGGGCTCAGCACCTTGCGGTTTTGTTCGGTGGGGAAAAATCCCGGCACCAGCACGTTCACGCGCACCCCTTTGGCGGCCCACTCACGCGCGAGATTTTTGGAAAGGTTGTGCACGGCGGCCTTCGATGCCGAGTAGGTGAATACGCGTGACAAGGGTGTCAGGCCGGAGGCCGAGCCGAGGTTGAGGATGCTGCCGGTACCGCGTTCGACCATATGCCGGCCGAAAATCTGGCACGCCAGCATGAGTCCCTTCAAATTCACGGCGAGGATGCGCTCCATTTCCTCCTCGGAAATGTCCAAAAACGGCGTCGGCGAATTCACACCCGCGCCGTTAACCAGGATGTCCACGCGATTGAATCGGGCGAGCACGTCGGCCAGCAGCTGTTGCAGGCCGGCTTTGGAAGTCGTATCGCACGGAAAAAACTCCGCCGTGCCGCCGGCTTTTGAAATTTTATCAAGCCGGGCTTTCGCCTTGACCGCGTCGCGCCCGACCAGGGCGATGGCCGCTCCGGCGGCTGCAAAACCCTCGGCCATTTCGCCGCACAACAGGCCGGTACCGCCAATGACCACCCCCACCTTGCCTTTTAGGGAAAACAACTCCGCCGGTGACTTCATGCCCTCAGTATTGGGATGACCGGCATTCATTTCAAGCGCAAGCGGCGCCCGCCGGACCATCACTTTGCCCGAAAGCCTCCGGCAGAGGGCGTCAGCTTTGGAACCGGCCGCGATACGCCCACAGTCCGAGCGCCGGGTTTGAAATGAAAAAGATTTTTTCGCCATCCGGCATGACGTTCCAGCCGTCCTTGAGCCTGGCCGGGTCATAACGTGCCAGCATCGTTTTCAAATCGGCGTATTGGAAATTGACACTTTCGATGGCCTCGCGCGGGAGGTGGCCGGGGCAATAGGTGATGCGGAACCGGCCTTCGGAGGAGCCGTGAATAAGATGCGCCGCCGCGCCGAGATTATTGCGCAATTCGGCGTCAGCCTTCACGGCCGCGAGCGCTGCCGGCGTACCGCGGTATCCATATTTGCGGATCAGCCGGTCAATTTCCGGGTCTTCGCCAAATCCCTTCACGCCGGGCGCGAGCACGATCAATTCGCCGCCGTCAGCCAGGGCCATGCGGGTGCGATAGATGCTCTTATTGCCCAGCCACAGGCTTTTGAACTCGCCAGGATCCAGATAAACCACCACTTTCCCGAGCGGTTCATCGAGCATATTGAAATTGACCTGGAGTGAAAGGGCCGCGCCCCGGTCAAAGCCCGAGCCGTCATCGCTGACGAACAGGCCGCGCACGCTCAATTTTCCATCGGCGTCGATCCCGACCACGGTATGCACGTATACGATGGGCAGATGCTTCGTGAAGTGTTCGGACGCGTAGTTGAGAATGCGCCGCACCGGCGTGTCCGCGCGCCCCATCATCCTTTCCATGCCGTAGGCCGCGCCGACAAAATGGCTTTGGTTGATGCTTTGCGTGCCGCCCGTGCCCACGAAGATGTTCTTGTTGTAGCTGGCCATGCCGACCACTTCATGCGGAACAATCTGGCCGACGGACAAAATCAAATCATGTTTACCTGTCCAGATGAGACCGGCCAATTGCGCCTGCCAGGGGAAATCCACCGCGCCCCCGGACACCTGGCGCACGAACTCGGCCGGCACTTCGCCGATGGTGACAACGCCGGTACGCCAGTGGTGCACCCGGAACAGCGCAGGGGGCACGCCGGCATACATTTCGGCAAGCTGCCCCGGCGTCATCGGCGTGTGCGTGCCGAGCGCAGGCAAAACGTCCGTCAAACGCGGCCCGTAATAATCGTGGATGAGCTTCGTCAAAACCCCCGCTTGTGAATGCAGCCGCGTGAAATCCGGCGGCACAACCAACACCCGCTGGCGGGGGCCAAGGCGGTCCAACGCCTGGAACAGGCCTGCCCGCAAATCGTGCATGGACAATTTGTCCTCGGGGGAGCCTCGTTCAAAATACAGCATAATTTCCAACCCAAGTTACCCCACGGTCATCGGGGTTGGCAACGCTGCGCGCGGGTCTGCGATTTCCGTGGATCAGGAAAAAAACAGCCCCCGCATCAATCACGGAGGCTAATGGAAAAGTGCGGCGGATTTCGAAACGGCGTCACTCAGGCTGCGCCCAATTCGGAATAGGCCATGGAGTTAAGCCGCGACTGGGCGTGTTTGGACAAACCCGTAAACAGAAGCGACACATGGTAGCCGGTGTGCTTGTTGCCGGAACAGGCGATAACCACCCCGCTGCACTGGATGGGGCTTTCTTCCCGCGGTGATTGCAGGGCAATCGTCATTTCCGTCCACAAATTGAACGGCGAAGGACTGCGGAATTCAACGCCACTTTTGTGAATCACCACCGAATCAGTGGAAAGTTCAAGGCGGGTTTGCCGCGCTGCGACTGTGATTTGATCCCGGACTAAACCATCGTTTCTGAATTTTCTAGCGCTCATAAAGTCCCTTTAAATTAGCACGCGAAAGCCAAACGTCAAATTAGCACTCTCAATTCGCCAAATTAGCCTTTACCACTCGATCACGGCCGCGCCCCAGGTCAGGCCGGCGCCAAAAACGACCAGCAAAATCAAGTCGCCGCGCTGGACTTTTCCCGAGGCGACGGCTTCGTCCAGGGCGATGGCGACCGAGGCGGCCGACGTGTTGCCGTAGCGGTTCACGTTGACGAACAATTGCTCCGGCGTTGCGCCGAGACGTTCGCCCACGGCGTCAATGATACGGCGGTTGGCTTGATGCGGGATGACGCACTTGATTTTGGAAATATCCAGCTCACAGCGGCGCAACGCCTCCTGCGCGGCCGTACACATCGCCTGAACGGCATTCTTGAAGGTCTCACGCCCCTCCATTTGCAGATAATGCAGTTTCCCCGCCACGGTTTCGGCGCTGGCGGGCGAACGGCTGCCACCGCCCGGCATGAACAGCAGATTCGCCTTTCCGCCATCGGCGCCCATCACCGCGGTCAGCAAACCGTGGGCATGGGGACGATTTTGCAGAACCGCCGCGCCCGCGCCGTCGCCGAACAGGACGCAGGTGTTGCGGTCCTGCCAGTTTACGATCGAAGAAAGTTTTTCCGCGCCAATGACCAGCACCGTGTCATAGGTACGCGACATGATGAATTGCTGTCCAATTTCCAGGCCGTAAATGAAGCCCGAGCAGGCCGCCTCCAGATCGAAGGCGGCGGCGCGGCGCGCACCGAGTTTTTGCTGGACCAGGCAGGCGGTGGACGGAAACGGCATGTCCGGAGTGATGGTCGCCACGACGATCAGATCAATTTGTTCGGCGGTGACGCCGGCCATTTTCATCGCCCGTTGCGCCGCCTTGACCGCCATGTCCGAGGTGTATTCGTTCTTGGCCGCCACCCGCCGTTCCTTGATGCCGGTGCGCGTGGTAATCCATTCGTCGGACGTGTCCACCATCTTTTCCAATTCCGCATTGGTCAGAATTCTGGCCGGCACGTAGGAGCCGACGCCGGAAATGGAACAGGTGCGTCCCTGGAAATTAAACCGGGCGCGGGGATTTTTGAATTTCGGACTCATGCGGAAACCGGACTGGGAATTTCTGCGACCTCCAATTTTTCATTAGCGCGGGCGATTTCGCGGGCAATGAGTTCATTGACTTGATGCTGCACTGCGTCGGCGGTGACCTGCAAGGCGCTGGCGACGGCACGTTCGCGCGCCGAAGCGTGCGCCTTGAACACGAGTCCATTGAAGCCGAGCAGCGGCGCGCCGCCGTAAACTTCCGGGTCCATCCGCTTGCGGATGGACTGAAACGCGCCCTTGGCGAGAAACGCGCCGATCTGGCGCTGGGCCGAGTTCATCAACTCGCGCTTGAGCATCGAGAACATGGCCACCGCGAGGCTCTCGCAGGTCTTCAACACGATGTTGCCAACAAACCCGTCGCAAACCACCACGTCCACGTGATCCTTGAACAAATCGTGTCCCTCGACATTGCCGATGAAATTCAAATCCAGCCGCTGACAAAGCTTGAAGGCTTCGAGGGTCAGTTCATTGCCTTTGGAATCCTCCCGGCCGATGCTCAGCACGCCGACGCGGGGATTTTTGTGCCGCAACACCTCGCGCGAATAAATGCTGCCCATCACGGCGAATTGTGCCAGGTGAATGGGCTTGCATTCGATGTTCGCACCGGCATCCAGCAGGACAAATTCATTTCCCTGACGGGGAATGACCGTGGCGATGCAACCGCGGTCCACCCCGGGGATGCGGCCGACCTTGAATGTGGCCGCAGCGAAGATGCCACCGGTATTGCCGAGTGAAACCAAGGCGTCCGCCTTGCCCTCGTGGACCAGTTCCGCGGCGCGGGCGATGGAACTGTCGCGCTTTTTGCGAACCGCGCTGGCCGGCTTGTCCTCCATCTCGACGACTTCGCTGGTGTGAACGACGCGCACACGGTGGTCGCGAAAACCACGGGCCGGCAGGGCGGCGTGAATTTTATCCTGGTTGCCGACCAGATACAGGGCCGTGATTTTCTTGTTGCCTTCCAGTGCCCGTCGGGCGCCTTCAATGACAACGCCGCACCCGTGGTCGCCGCCCATGACATCCACCGCTATTCGCATAGATGAGAGAACGCGGAAATTTACCGCCAACGAACGGTCGATCAAGCGCCGGCCGTGACACTCAATACCTGACGGCCTTTATAATAGCCGCAGGCGGGGCAAACCCGATGCGGCACATACGGCGCGGCACATTGCGGGCAGACACCCAGTTGCGGCAGCTTCAACACGCTGTTGTAAGCACGGCGCATGCGCTGCCGGCTGTGAGATGGTTTGCGCTTTGGAACACCCATAATAAAAATTCACAGTTCTAATTTATCCAATTCAGTCCACGCGGATGGGTCAATGCCATCGGCGTTTTTTCGAACCTTGCCCGTCTTTGTTTTCAATCCGCCACATTCCGGTTTGCACAGCGGATGCCGCGGAAATTCCAAGAGCATATCTTCGCGCACCAAAGGCGTCAAGTCCACACAATCGTTCACGACGGCCACCTGATCCTCACCGGTAAACGGCAAAAGGCACGTCCATTCCTTCAATTCCAGGGGACGCGTGAAGGGCTCCAAACACCGTACACAGTGGCATTCCAGCATGAGCCGCAGCGAGCCACGAACCAGCAGGCCGTCATCCATTTTTTGAACCTCAAGGTCATAGCGCAGCGGCCGGGTGACCTGAATCATTTCGTCGCCCAGGTCCAGATCCAGTTCGCCCACGGGCAATTCGCCGCGCAACGATGCGTTGTGCTCCTCCAGGTGGCGCAGATTGACGGTCAGCGGCATGATTCACCCCGTTCAAGATTTTCCGGCTCCGGGAAATTTTTTGGCCAGGGCGGCCCGCACATGCGCGGGCACGAACGCACTCACATCGCCGCCCAGCCGCGCAATCTCCTTCACAATGCGCGAGCTCAAAAACGTGTAAGTGTCCTTGGGCATCATGAAAATAGTTTCAATGTTTTCATTCAGCTTGCGGTTCATCAGCGCCAGCTGAAATTCAAATTCAAAGTCCGAGATCGCCCGCAGTCCGCGCACAATCGCCTGTGCCTTCCGGCCCACCACATACTCGATGAGCAGGCCGTCAAACGAGTCAGCTTCGGCCCCCGGCATATGGCGCACCGCCTGTTTCACCAGGGCGAGCCGTTCGTTGAGGGTAAACAACGGGCTTTTGCCCTCGTTCTTCGCCACCGCCACCACCACACGATCAAACAATTTGGCCGCACGCTGAATCACGTCCAAATGGCCGTTGGTCAACGGATCAAAACTGCCGGGATAAATCACCGTGCGCATCACCGTCACTCTAGCACGCGGGTCAAAATTGACGAGGAGGAAAAAATCATTTTATCTCCGGTGTCTGCCAGGGCACTTCATAAACCCGCACGGCGGCGCGGATGCCCTTGACGGTGACCGGGAACATTTCAATGCAGGTGGCCGCCAGCGCCGGATCGTCGCGGAGCAGATGATGGTAGGTGGTATCGCTGATGATGATGCGGCCGCTGCCGGAAATGCTTTCAAGGCGGCTGGCGACGTTCACTTCGCGGCCAAAGATGGTGTAGTTCAAAATATGCGCGTCCGAACCCATCAAGCCGACCGTCACCAGACCGGTGTTAATGCCCGTGCCGAGCTGAAGCGCGGTCAATTCAGGCAGGGGTGGCAGGCCGGCGGAAACCCGCATCCGATTTTCGGCTTCGCGCACGGGGGTTTGGGCCAGACGTTTCTGGTTCAGCTCATGAACGGTGCGTTGCGTGTCAATGGCCGCGCGCACACAGGCCAGGGCATGCTTTTCATTTGGGGTCGGCGCACCCCAGAACGCCATGACGCAGTCGCCGATGTATTTGTCCAGGGTACCGCTGTTTTGTTTCACCGCGTCCGCCACGACGGAGAGGTAAAGATTCACGGTGTTCAGTATTTCGCGGGCCGATTCATCAAAATACGCCTCTTCCGTTGCGGTGTCCCACCGATGCTGGCGCATGAATTCCGCCACGCGCTCCTGAGTTTCGTCGGTCATTGCGGTGAAGCCGCGGATGTCCGCGAAAAACACGGTCACCTCACACCGGGCGCCGCCCAGCGAAAGTTTTTTGGCGCTGAGCAGTTCATTTACCACGTTGGGCGAAACAATTTTGGAGAAGACGGATTTGACCCGGCGCTGTTCGCTCTCTTCGAACGCAACGCGATAGGTGACCAGGCTCAGGTGCACGACCAGTATGCCCGCGACCGGAAACACCAACGGCAGCCAGATGAGGAACTCCACGAAAACCCAGAAACCGGAGGCCACATAGGCCAGCACCAACAGGAAGACCGCCGAGGATGCCACATCCACGCGCAATTGCCAGGTGAGAAATGCCGTCAAAACGCCCAAACAAACGATGAGGGCCAGTTCCATGTCCAGCGAAACGCGGCGGACAAACCGGCCGGTGATGATGGAGTTGGCGACGTTCCAGTGTTTACTCACCAACAGGGTGTCTCTTTCCAACGGCGTCGCCCCACGGTCGGTGAGGTCATTACCCTGGGCCGAAGAGCCGACCACCACCAGCTTGTGCCGGAAGGCGTTACTGAGGTCGTTGGTCTCACCCTGCAACCGCTCCATGTCCTGCCAAAGCAGGTTTTCAATCGGTGCGCAGGTAAGGCGCGGATCGTTCGGCCGCAACCGCCAATCGACATAAAAATAACCATCAGCGTCCACCGGAATGACACGCACCAAGCCATTAGAGCCCTGCAGGGTGATGCGGCCATCGGCTAAATCCACGTCGGCGTGGGCCAGATCAATTCCCAGTTCCTGGGCGGCGAGGACGATGCCCATGTGCCAGACGCGCTCGTCGGTGAAGGCCCTGGCTTTGGCTGGAGTGCCGGGCGGGAGTTTGTCACCGACAAAATCGGCCAGTTCAAAATTGGTTCCGGCGTCGATCGGCACCTTGATGATACCGCCATTCACCTGCGGCAGGATGATTTGATTCGCTTCAATCCGCGCTTTGCGCAGGTCTACCCCATACGCGGGATCAGCCTCAAGTTCCCGGAAGAGGGGATGCCAGTGACGGTAGATCCGAAAAGCCCTGGCGCGGCGGAGCACGCCGTCGGAGTCTTTCTCGGTTGTGATGTCCCCGAGCGCGAGCGCGTTGGTGGCGAACAAATCAGGCGGCATCAGGTCGGGGGTGGCAGCAAGAATGACGTTGGTGGCCAGCCGGCACTGCAACGCAAAAAAAACGTCGGAGTCGATCAAGCGATGATCGGCCATTTGTACTGAGGGATGGTCCGGCCGCAATTCGCCGAACTGCACATCGAAAGCGACGGCCCTGGCGCCTTGCGCCGAGAGCTCTTCGACCAGCCGGCCATAAACCTGGCGCGGCCATTTTAGCCCATAGCGGTATCCCAGGCGGCCGCTCTGCACGGCCGTAATACTGGAATCCTGAATGGCGACAAAGGCGAGATTGGTTGCCACCGGCGCGGGGAAATGCAGGGCTGTTCGCGCGCGCAAATCGTAGGTCACCGCCTCGTAGCGCTCCAAGAAGTCGGGTTGTAACAGCCGAACGACGCAAACGCACAGAAGAATCGCCACGGCCAAAAGGGCTGGCGTTCGCTGGATGGGTTTCAACTGCACCCCGCCGGATTAAACGAAAAGCCAGAGCAACTCAAGGCTGCTCTGGCTTTGTCATTCGCCACCAGGCGAATCAAAATCAGTTACAACTCGTTGTCGAGGTGCGGACCTTGCCCTCGTCGTGGTTATGGTGTTCGGGCACACCGTTGGGACATTGATACAATGTCACCAAGGACGTGAGCGTGACCCTGAAATTATCCAGCACATCCGGCAAGATGGGAATGGGATTGCCGCCCTGCGGGTTGGATTGAAACCCGGCATTGATAACGCTGGTGAACGGCTGGCCATTGACAAGCCAGGATTCCACTGCAGAACCGCCGCCCATGGCAACGACACCCGTATCCGCATCAGCAGTACCCCACGATCCGCGAATACCGGCGACACCATTGGGCATTTTGATGATAAACTGCGAGGAGGCGGACATTTTCTTGACGTTGAAGAATATGCGGCCCGTGCGTAAATCGAGTTCCGTGTCGCTGACCGTATCCACGCCGGTGTCATACTGGGTCAGTTTGTCAACGGCCACCACGGTGTTTCCCCACATGCGGACCACATTTTGCTCAACCATCGGTTTATAAGAAACCAATCCACGAACGTTGGGATCGGCGGCGGGCGCAATTGCGTCGGGAGCCGAAACGGCCTGGGGCATCGCCACGGCATCACCACTCAGTACAAGGTCCACCGATGAGTTGGCAGCACTTTGAACGATGGCGCCAGATCCAAGAATCTTGCCGACCAGCAACGGGTGCCAGACATTATCACCCAGGGAATATCGCGCCACGCCTTGAATGCGCACAACCGTCACCAAACAAGGTTTGACGGTCTGGGCAACAGCATTACCCCCCAGTGCCAACAGAGCACTGCCTACTGCCATCGCAATCAACGTCTGTATGTATTTCATAAAGCTACCCTTTCAGAACTAAACGCTTTTGTCAAACTATAAAGCCTGGTGGTCAAATGTCAAATGGTAATTTCAAAACGGCTGTTCCTAAAAGCCTGTGGGCAAAGGGTTTTTGGCGGAGGCGTTTTCCACCAGTTTGTGCTCGGCTATTTCCAAATAAGAACGGCCAATCACATTATCCTGCCAGTAAAGACGCATGGAACGCGTCAGCCACGTACGGGCGGCGGCGTAATCCTCCACCTGCACGTAATGCCAACCAACGTTGGCAGCCGTGTAATAGCCATTCGGGTCAAGCGCTTCAGCCCGACTGAAGTATGGCCAGGCTTCGGCGTGGCGGCCCAGCCAATCCAGGCACATGCCGTAACGCAAATAATCGTAACCTTCATGTGGATCCAGTATCATGCCGCGCCGATACCATTCCATCGCCGTTTTTGCCAGGTCCTCGTAATCCTGTCCGCCGTTGAAACTTTGCGTGCGATATCCCTCGCCAATATCGTAAGCCGTCTCAAAATTCATCGGCTCGGCATCAAACGCCTTTTCCAAGGCCGCCGTCCGGGCGGATGAAAACTCCGGCAGCTCCCGCGCGCGCGCCAGCCAGAGTTGTTCGTGACCCTGGCGCCACGCCTGACGCCCCAAATACACCACCCCCGCAGCCAGCGCCAGGGTCATTAATACCCTGACGGGAAGTCTGGACGTCAACCCGTGACGTTCCGTCGGCAATTGCCGGTCCGCGCTTAACAATGCCAGCCAGGTCGCGCCAAGAATCGCATTGGCTGGAATGTGGAGGTTGAAGTCCACCACCGAATGCACCGCCAACGCGAGCAAACCGGCGGACGCGCCGAGAAAAAACGCGAGCCGATTATCGAGGCTGCGGGGGGTTTCATTTTCGCGCGGCTGGCGAATATCCTTCCAGGTTCTGGTCAATCCCGCGCCAAAAACCACCATCCCCGCCAGGACAATGAAGCCACCGACCGTACCCCAGTCGGCCAGCAGGTTCAGATAATCATTGTGGACCCAGCCCGGACGCATCTGCATCGTTTCCGGGCGGTATTGCCGGAAACGATAGTCGTAATGCGCCGGCCCGACACCCACCCAAAAATGATCCCGCCACATTTGCACGGCGGCACCCCACATGTCGTGCCGGACCTGCCAATCCAGTTGCATAAACGTTTCCGGGTTCTGGGCGCGTTGGGCATAGGTCAATGTCGGCGTCAGGTATTTTGTGGTGAAAACCGCGCCGCCGGCCAGCAGGAGAATTAACAGCCCTATCGCCGGCCAACGATGACTCCGCTGACAGAATAAAACGATCAACAGGGCCAGCAGCCCCACGCCCGCCGCCACCCAGCCGCCGCGTGAAAACGTCACCGTGATACCCGCCAGCATGCCCAGGGTCGCGTAAACGAGCAACGCACGCGTCAGCGGCCGGACGCGTCCCACCAGCAGGTAAGCGACCGCCATCGGCAGGAGCAGTTCAAGAAACCCGGCAAAGTCATTCGGCGAAATGTAAGTTCCCGAGCCGCGTCCCGGGTACGGCGAGGGGTAAGTCCACACGTAATAGGAGTGCGCCAGAAATTGATAAATGGCGTAGCCCGAAATCCCCGCCGCCAGAAAAATCAGCGTGAAGCCGATGATTCGCGCCGATGCCGGGCAACGCAAATTATGAACGATGGCGAAGAATAAAAACGCATACAACAACACCTGGATCAGCTCCAGCCGCGCCACATATTCGATGTCCGCCGTGAGATAACGTCCGATGGCGTAGAGCGTGAACGCCAGCACCACCCAGCCCATCGGCGGCCAGGACCACTGCGGCGGGGGACCGAACCAGATTCGCAACGTCCACAACAACATCACGCCCATAGTCAGTCCCTGGACCACCAGGAATGCCCACGCGTCCACCGCCCCCATGGCCAGCGGGCCAAAAACCAAAATGGCCAACACCAGCGCCAGAATTCCACACTCCAAAAATTTGTCCAATCTCTCGCGGGGCATTTGCAGTACACAAAATGACCAGAAGCAAAAAGAAATTCAACCACGGATAAACACAGACGGACGCAGATACAAAACAAAAGCCATCACCGCTAAAAGTCTTATCCGTGTTTATCCGTGCCCATCGCGGTTAAAACTTTTTTCTTTCTGGAAGTTTCAGGACGGAATTCCAGGATTTCCCCCGGCTGACAGTCGAGCGTGACACAAATCGCATCGAGCGTGGAAAAACGGATGGCTTTGGCCTTGCCGGTTTTGAGGATGGAGAGGTTTTGTGGCGTGATGCCGACGGCGTCGGCCAGATCGTTCAGCCGCATTTTCCGCTGCGCGAGGACCACGTCGAGATTGACAATGATGGGCATAAACTTAAACGGTCAATGCCTGTTCTTCCTGAAGTTCCTGCGCCTCGCGGAAGAACCAGGCGACAAAAAAAACAATCAAGCCCGCAACGATTCCGTCTCCCGAGACGATGATATTGCGGGGAGAGAAAAGGCAGACCTCCACCAGTCCGGAAATGATTTGAAGGAGCCCCAGAACGATCCACCATTTACCTGCAGTTTCCAAATAGCGGACGGTCTGCCAATCAAACAGGTGGCCGTCCTTGAGCCGGGTGAAAAAACGAAAAAAATTCAGCGTGACCATGAAACCAAACGGCAGGGTGGCCAGCATGCTGCAGTTTTGAAAAGTGACGTGCGATTTCAATCCTGCGTTTGCGGCGGCAAGGGGAATGACTACCACGGCCGCCAGCATTCCGGCCGCCTGAACAATCAAGGCGGCCAGCAGAATGGCCCGCACAACCTTGCTGACAGCTTTGATCCGGTTCAATCGCGGGCTCGTTTTAGAGGCATTTTCATTCGAATTCATGGCACAAACATAAACTCAGACTTTTCGTTTGTCAACTGTTGTTTATTGTTTTTCGATAAATATATTCCGCTTAACAATAGCGTGTTGGAGTTCCTGCTTCAGCTTGTCCGTATCGCATGCTCAAGCGTGAACTCCAACGCGAAGGCTGTAAAGTTTGAAAAGGAATTTACCACCGTCGTTTCCTTCGCGTTCTTCGCGCGACATTTTCTGCTGTGGCAAATTCCGGCGATTCGCCTTACCCTGTCCAATATTTATGACTGATCCGCGTTACAAAAAACTGGCCAGGATGCTGGTGGAATATTCGACGGAATTGAAAAAGGGCGACCGCGCGTTGCTGGACATGATTGATGTGCCAGATGAGTTCACCATCGAACTTATCCGCGCTGTGCGCCTGGCGGGCGCCACACCGCTCGTGGAAGTCCGACACACGCGGGTTTCCCGCGAGCTGCTGCTGGAAATGAACGACCGGCACGCCACCCTTGTACGCGACCTGGAACTGTTCCGCATGAAAAAGGTGCAGGCCTATATCGCCATCCGCGGCAGCGGGAACGCGAGCGAAAATTCCGACGTGCCCGGCCACCGCATGGCCCTGTTCTCGCGCATCACGCGACCGGTGCTGGACTGGCGCGTCAATAAAACGCGCTGGTGCGTCCTGCGCTGGCCGACGCCGAGCATGGCCCAGGCGGCGGGCATGAGCACGGAAGCCTTTGAGAATCTCTATTTTGACGTTTGCACGATGGATTACGTCCGGATGGCGCGCGCCATGGTTCCGCTCGAGCGCCGGATGAAACGCGCCGACCGGGTCCACCTCAAGGCACCCGGGACGGACCTCACCTTCAGCATCAAGGGCATTGGGGCCCAAATGTGCAAGGGCGACCGCAACATTCCCGACGGCGAAGTGTTTTCCTGCCCGGTGAAAACTTCCGTGAACGGCGTGATTCAATTCAACACGCCGACAATTTATTCGGGCACGAAATTCGAAAATGTACGGCTTGAATTCAAGGACGGCCGGATCACCGGCGCGACGGCAAACAACCCCAAACGATTGAATGAAATCCTGGATACGGATGCGGGTGCGCGCTACGTCGGCGAATTTTCGCTCGGTTTCAATCCTTATATTTTGAGCCCGATGTGCGACATTTTATTCGACGAAAAGATCGCCGGTTCCTTGCACTTCACGCCGGGCCAGGCCTACGAGGAATGCGACAACGGCAATCGCTCGGCGGTGCACTGGGACATGGTGTTGATTCAGCGCAAGGAATGGGGCGGCGGCGAGGTATGGTTCGACGGCGAACTCATCCGCAAGGACGGCGTGTTTGTCCCGAAGGATTTGAAGCCGCTAAATCCGTCGAACCTGAAATAACCGCTAAATCACGTCTTTGAGGATCGCCAGGAACTGCTTCATCGCGGGGGAAAGCACCTTGTTCTTCTTGTAAATCATGGCCAGCGGCCGGAAGAAAGTGCCGTCCTCGAGCGGCACGGCGGCCAGGGTCTGCTTGGCGACTTCCTGCGCGACGGTGCCCTGCGGCACAATGGAAACGCCCGCGTCAATTTCCACCGCGCGTTTCACCGTTTCGATGTTGTCAAATTCCATGACGTTGTTCACGCTCACGTCATATTCCTTCAAAATTTTGTCCAGCGCCTTGCGCGTGGGGATGTCGGGTTCGAATCCGATGAATTTCTGCCCGATGAGTTGCTTGAGCTTGATCGCCTTCAACTTGGAAAACGCATGCTGCGGATGGCAGATGAGCACCAGCGGTTCCTTGCGCAGCGGGATGATTTCCAGCTTGGCATCCTTCACCGGATATGCGACGAGCCCCAAATCCACGACGTTGCCCAGCACGTCTTCATAAACCTGGTTGGCACGGCGGTATTCGACATGAACGTTCACCGTCGGGTAAACCTTCATGAACTTTTTGATGTAAGGCGGCAGGTCGTGCAGACCGATGCTGTAAATCGTCGCCACGCGAATCGTGCCGGAAATGATGTCCTTCAATTCCTGCAGTTTGCTGTGCAGGGACTCGTAGGTCTGGATGATTTGCTTGCTGTAATCGTAAAGCACCTGGCCTTCGCGCGTGAGGCGAAACTTCTTTTTGCTGCGCTCGATGAGCAGGGATTTAAACGTGCGTTCGAGCGAACTGATTTGCTGGCTCACGGCCGATTGGGTCACGCCGTTGATTTGCGCGGCCTTGGTAAAGCTTT
>JBEKKN010000028.1:0-32760 GCA_050010675.1 Verrucomicrobiota bacterium
GCCGTGCAGGAACTGTTCAAGGTGAAGGTCACCAAGATCAACACGCTGAACGTGCATGGCAAGTTGCGCCGCCAGCGGACAACCCAGGCCGGCCGGGCGCCCGATTGGAAGAAGGCCATCGTAACGTTGAAGGACGGCGACAAGATTGTTTTGACGTAGACCGGATTTGAAAACAAGAGCGGCGCGGGGATTGTCCCGCGCCGCTTTTGTATATGGTTGGTGTCCGCCCACCGTCCGTAAAGCCCGAAGGGCTTCCGGAAATTAGCCGGGGGCAACGCCCCCGGAGAGAGGTACCCTTAAAACATCCGCCCCGGCAGGGGCGGGGGAATTCACCACAAATAACGCTCATCAAACTCCACACTACTCGATTTCAAAAATTCCAGATATTCCTCCTGAAAACTTTTCTTTACGTGATGTTCCTCCTGTCGCGCGATATAATTTTTTACCGTTTCTGTCAGGGACGCGCTGACCGTGTATGCGCCATAACCGTCCTGCCATACAAATTGCTTGTCACCGATGGATTCGTGAACCCAAGCCGAGGAAACCCGTTTCAAATCGCGTACCACATCGGCCAGACGGTGCGTCGCTCGAAGTCCAAGCAATAAGTGGAAGTGATCGGCAACGCCACCCACCGCTTCGGGAACAATTTCCAACGTCTTTGCCGTGCCACCGAGATAGGCATGGAGGCGCGAACGCCATTTGGGTGCAATAATGGGGCGCTGATGTTTGGTGCCGAAAATGACATGAACGTGCAGGCTTAAGTGGGTTGAGGACATTTTGTATATTTTCCCGCGCCCCGGCCGGGGCGCAATATCATTTTGGGCGGTTTACCGGGGATGTTATCCCCGGCTAATTTCCCCAAGCCCTCCAGGCTTGGCTCGGCTTGGACCGCTTTTGTCCATCCCGGCGTACGAGGATTTGACAGGGACAGAAATTTGGTTCAATTAAAGTTTGCCCGTGAACGCCAAAGCACCCATTCGCATCCTCCACGTGGACGGCGACAGCTTCTTCGCCAGTTGCGAGATTGCCCTGAATCAAAAACTGCAGGGCCGTCCGGTCTGGGTTGGGGGCGGCCGGCGCGGCGACGGCATCGTCATTGCCGCCAATCGCGCGGCCAAAAAATTCGGCATCAAAACGGGCATGGCGTGCTTCGAGGCGAAGCGGCTCTGTCCGAAAGGGGTTTTATGCCGTCCGCAGTACGACGAATACCGCCGGCTGTCGGCGGAGATGTTTCATGTGCTTGAGGAGTATTCGCCGACGCTCGTGCCCATCTCGATTGATGAGGGCTTTCTCGATTTCACGACGATGGACCGGCACGTCTGGCGCCATACCACGCCGGAAAAATACGTGAAGGAAATCTGCCAGCGGATTTTGCAGGAAGTAGGATTACCCGTTTCCGCTGGGCTGGCGAATTCCTCGCGGCTGGCCAAGCTCGCCACGGACGCGGCCAAGCCCGGTTTCGTGGAGATTCCGTCCGGGTCGGAAAAGGAATTTTTAAAGGGCCGTTCCGTGCGGGAGCTTTCCGGTATTGGCAAAAACCGGCAGCGCGCCTTGGCTGCGCTCGGGGCGGAGACCTTTGGCCACGTGGCCGGACTGCCGTCGCTGTTGCTCCGGCACAAATTCGGGATTTGGGGCCAGCAACTCTGGCTGTTTGCCAACGGCCTGTGGCACGAGCCACTGCTGCTCGAGGTCAAGGATCGCACAACGATTTCCAGCAACACCACGCTGCCCTACGATGAGCCGGATTATGAGGCGGCGCTGACCTTCACGTTGAGCGAGGCGACGCGGCTGGTCGGCCAGTTGCGCCGGGAGCAACTACAAACAGGTGAACTTAGCGTGGCGGTTCGTTTTACTGATTTCAGCGAGGTCAGCGGCGGCCATCGCTTTCGGGAGCCGCAATTTCAAAATTCCGTCATCAACACGGTCTTGGAAGGTGTCTTTCGCGAATTGATCGGGAGGCAATTCAAGCCCGTCCGGCAAATCCGCATTGCGTTTGGGAACCTGACGCGGCTGGACACGCAGCCAACATTGTGGGGTCGCACCCACGCGGAGCGCTGGGGCGCGCTCGACGACGCGGCGCATGCGCTTAATGGACAGTTTGGTCCGACGGCCATCATGACCGGTGCGCAACTGGCCTTGCGCGAGCTGGAGGACGCCTTCAAGCATCTGAAGGCGAAATGTCCGTTTGTGCCGCAACGGGAGATGGTGAAAAAGCTTTGGGGCACGGATGCCGATCCGTTGGCGCACAAGGGTGAATGGGAAAAACGCCTGGCCAAGGTCAGCAAACAAGCCCGGTTCCGACATTGACCATCATACGCCAAACGGTGAAAATTTGCGGGGTTCTGCCGGGACGCCGCTACATCCGCCCGTTTCCAATGCGGCATTCGGATTGGCAATTGCCGCGTTCCAGAGCGCCAGAGGGCTGGCGCACTTCCGGATGCTTCGCGTTCGCTGAGCCGCTCCGAATTTCCGCCCGGTTTTGGACTGCGACGGCCCGCCGCCGCTTTTTCTTCGCTGCCTTCGCGCCCTTCGCGCGACAAAAATCCAAACTTTGCTTGCCCCGCCGACCTTGAGTCCGTCCGACAGATGCTTTACCGTCGATGCCGTATGAAAGAATGGTTTCAACTGGCGTTCCGGCCCTCGGTGGTCAAACGTGCGCTGAAATACGCGCTGATCGTGGGTTTCATCCTGATTGCCATCAACCACAGCGACGCGATCCTTTCCGGGCAGGTTACCCGGGGTCGTTTGCTCAAAATGTTGCTGACGGTGGTGGTACCTTATGTGGTGTCCACCCTGTCGAGCGTTGGCGTTTTGCTGGAGATGCGCCGCAAACCGTGAGTAAGCCCCGTTGCCGTCCCGGTATTTATGAATGGTTTAGACCTTCAAAATTCTTCAAAAAAGTAGTTGCGTTGGGACGCGTATTTGATATTTTCTTCGCTCCGTTTCACTTGGAAGACGAGCCCTGATTACGTTGTGGCGTGACGGTTATTCCAGTTGAATGGACAGCATGTTTGCAGACCGATAACTGATTCCCTGCCGGGACAGGATTGATGGCCTGCCGACTTCAAAGTTGCTGCTGAAACTTTTGTTTTTATGCCAGTTAAGACATTTAGACCGCTAACGCCGTCTCTGCGCTACGTCACGTACGCGGATTACAGCGATATTACGAAGACGAAGCCCGAGAAGGGGCTGGTCGTCACGCGGAAGAAAACCGGTGGCCGCAACCACTACGGTCGCGTGACCGCGCGCGGTATTGGCGGCGGGCACAAGCAGAAAATCCGGCTCGTGGATTTCAAGCGGCAGAAGCACGGCGTGGAAGCAACGGTCGCGGCGATTGAATACGATCCGATGCGTTCGGCGCGCCTGGCGTTGCTGCAATACAAGGACGGCGAAAAGAGTTACATCATCGCGCCGGCGGGCATCAAGGTGGGTGGCACCATTTCCAGCGGACCGGCGGCACCACCGGAAGTCGGCAATGCGCTGCCGCTCAAGGTCATTCCGGTCGGCCTTTCCATTCATAACATCGAACTGACGCCGGGTCGCGGCGGGCAGGTGGTCCGTTCGGCGGGCGGCGCGGCGACGTTGATGTCGCGCGACGAGGGTTACGCGCAAATCCGCCTGCCCTCGGGCGAAATCCGCAAGGTGAATGAGAACTGCTACGCCACCGTCGGCCAGGTCGGCAATGCGGAACATGAAAATGTGATTTTGGGCAAGGCGGGCCGCTCACGGCATCGGGGCATCCGCGGCATCAACCGCGGTGTTTCGCGCAACCCGGTGGACCATCCGAACGGCGGCGGCGCCGGCAAATCGAAGTCCGGCGGCGGCTGGCAGCAGTTGATGTCGCCGTGGGGCAAGATCGCCAAGGGCGGCAAGACCCGCCTCAAATACAAATATTCCAACCGTTTTATCATTGTGCGCCGCAACGGTCGGCCGATGAAGCTCAAGTAATTTTATGGGTCGCTCGATTAAAAAAGGTCCGTTTGTTGATTTTCACCTGCTGGACAAAATCCAGAAGGCGAAAAACACAAATCAAAAAACGCCGATCAAGACGTGGTCGCGGCGTTCGACCATCACGCCGGATTTCGTCGGACTGACGTTCAGTGTTCATAACGGCAAGATTTTCAACCCGGTGTTTGTGACGGAAAACATGGTCGGCCACCGGCTCGGCGAGTTTTCCCTGACGCGCGTGTTCAAGAAGCACGGCGCGCACACGGCCAAGGCGGAGGCGAAATAGCATGGAAGTTTACGCAATCATGAAGAACGTGCCGATGTCCGCGCAGAAGATGCGCGAGGTCGTCCGGCAAATCCAGGGTCTGTCCGCCCTGCAGGCGCAGGCGGTGCTGCAAATCGTTCCACGCAAAGGGGCGCGGCTGGTGGCCAAGACGCTCCGGTCGGCCATCGCCAACGCGGAGAACAACAACAAACTCAAGCCGGAAAGTTTGCGCATCAAGGAGGCCGTTGCCGGCACGGCCACGATGATCAAACGTTTCACCCCCAAGGCGCGCGGTTCCGCCGGGCCAATCCTCAAACGCCGTTGCCACATCAAAATCACCCTTTCCGACGAATAGTATGGGCCAGAAAACAAATCCAATCGGTCTGCGCGTCGCCGTTAATCGTGACTGGCGCTCCAAATGGTTCGCCGGCAAGAAGGAATTCGGCCCGCTGCTCACCGAAGACCGGAAGATCCGGGAGTTGCTGAAGAAGAAGCTCGAAACGGCGTCGGTGCCGAGAATTTTGATTGAACGCGCGACCAACCGCTGTCGCGTGACGATTTTAACCGCGCGCCCGGGCGTGGTCATCGGCCGCAAAGGCTCGGAAATCGACAAGCTCAAGGAGGAATTGAGCCGCATGACCGGCAAGGAAGTTTACGTGGACATCGTGGAGGTGAAGACGCCGGAGCTCGATGCGCAACTCGTGGCGGAGAACGTCGCGTTGCAATTGGAGCGCCGCGTCTCATTCCGGCGCGCGATGAAAAAGGCGTTGCAGACGGCGAAGGATTTTGGCGCGGAAGGCATCAAAATCCGCTGTGCGGGCCGGCTGGGCGGCGCAGAACTCGCGCGGGTCGAGCAATACCATTGGGGCCGGGTGCCCTTGCATACGTTGCGGGCGAACATTGATTACGGGTTTGCCGAGGCGCTGACTCTTTATGGCAAGCTCGGTGTCAAATGTTGGATTTGCAAAGGTGAGAACAAGCCGCAAAAAGCCGTGCCACCGGCGCCGGCGCCGGTGGAAGTCACCCCCAACTGATTTGGAAGAGGATTTTTGATATGGCGTTGCAACCAGCAAGAGTAAAATTTCGCAAGATGCACCGGGGAAGCCGTGCGGGTCTGGCGACTCGCGGACACACGGTCGCGTTTGGTGAGTATGGATTGATGGCGCTCGAACGCTGTTGGATGGACTCCAAGCAGATCGAGGCGGCGCGGGTGGCGATTGCCCGCAACATGAAACGGCGCGGCAAGATGTGGATCCGGGTCTTCCCGCAGAAATCGTTCACCAAGAAGCCGTTGGAAACCCGCATGGGCAAGGGCAAAGCACCTTTGGAAGGTTGGGTGGCCGTGATCCGTCCGGCGAATATTTTATTTGAAGTGGATGGGGTCACGGAAGTTGAGGCGCGCGAGTCATTGCGGCTGGCGGCCACCAAGCTGCCCATCAAGACCAAATTTATTGCGCGACATCGTCGCGCCAGTTAACCGGTTATGAAATCTTCGGAAATCAAAGATATGACGCTGGTGGAGTTGGCGGCCAAGAGCCGCGACCTGCGCCATGAAATGTTCAACCTGCGTTTGCAGCAGGCGAGCGCGCAGCTGGAAAAACCGGCGCGCCTGCACGTCTTGCGCAAGGACATCGCGCGTCTGGAAACGCGCATTTCGCAACTGCGCAATAAGGCGGCATAAATTGTATGGCTGAGACAGCAAATCCAACGGCAATCGCGCGCGGGCATCGCAAGCAGCGCGAAGGCGAAGTCATCTCCAACAAGATGGCCAAGACGATCGTGGTGCGCGTCGAACGGCGCTTCCCGCACGCGCGGTTCCGCAAGGTCGTGACCGCTTACAAGAAATTTTACGCCCACGACGAAAAGGGCGAGGCGAAACCGGGCGACCGCGTGCGGATTGAAGAAACGCGGCCCCTCTCGAAAACCAAACGCTGGCGGCTTATTGAGGTCGTCGTGCGCAACGAGGCGGAAGCCCCCGTGACCGCCTGACCGGATTTATATGTTGCAAATTCGTTCCCATCTGGATGTGGCCGACAATACGGGCGCCAAGGTTGCCTGGACCATCGGCGTATTGGGCCGCAATCAGCGTTACGCCCACGTGGGCGACGTGATCAAGGTGCATATCAAGGTCGCTGCGCCGGACGGGCAGGTGAAGAAGGGTGAGGTGCATGACGCGGTGGTGGTCCGCACCCGGCAGCCGATTGTGCGCAACGACGGCTCGTATCTGCGTTTTGACAGCAATGCCGTGGTGATCATCGACAAGGAGTTGAATCCGAAGGGCACGCGCATTTTCGGGCCGGTCGCGCGCGAATTGCGCGACAAGAAATTCATGAAGATCGTTTCGCTCGCGCCGGAGGTGATTTGAGGTTATGTCAAAATTTCATGTAAAAAAGGGTGATGAGGTGGTCGTGCTGGCGGGTGCCGAAAAAGGCAAGCGCGGCAAGGTGATTGCCGTCAGTCCGAAGAATAACCGGGCGATTGTCGAAGGCCTGAAAATGATCAAGCGGCATACCCGCAAGAGCCAGGACCATCCCCAGGGCGCCATCGTGGAGCGGGAAGGCACGATTCACCTTTCCAATCTGATGAAGCTTGACCGGTTCGATGCGCGGGCGGCCAAACATGGAAAGGCGGAACCGGCCCCGGCCTGAGGCGCGAAGAGATCAAGTCACGGCAACATCCGTGACGCAATAAAATGAAAGCCAGACTTTACAACAAATACGTGAGCGAAGTGGTGCCGGCGCTGAAGGAAAAGCACAAATTCGCCAATGTTCACCAGATTCCCCGGATGATGAAAATTGTGGTGAACATGGGTGTGAGCGCGTCGCTGGAGAAGAATGCGATCGAAGACGCGGCCAAGGACCTGTCGTTGATCACCGGGCGCAAGGCGGTCATCAGCAAGTCGCGCCACAGCATCGCCAATTTCAAGTTGCGCGAAGGGCAGCCCATCGGGTGCCGGGTGACCTTGCGGCGGGACGCCATGTATGAATTTTTCGACCGGCTGGTGGCGACGGCGCTGCCCCGCATTCGTGACTTTCGCGGGTTGTCACCGCGCAAGTTTGACGGCCGGGGCAATTACACATTCGGCGTCTCGGACCAGACCATTTTTCCGGAGATCGAACTGGACAAGATCAAACGTCAGCAGGGGATGGACATCACGATCGTGACCAGCGCCAGGGACAACGGTGCGGCGCTGGATTTGTTGAAATTGATGGGTTTCCCCCTGGCAGAGAAATAACACGATTATGGCCAAGAAAGCATGGATGGAGCGCAACAAGCGCAAAGCCGAAACGGTGAAAAAATTCGCCGCGAGGCGCGCGGAATTGAAGGCCAAGCGGGATTATATCGGCCTGGCGAAATTGCCGCGCGATGCCAGCCCCACGCGGCTGGTGAACCGCTGTGCGAGCAGCGGGCGTCGCCACGGATATCTGCGCAAGTTTGGTGTATCACGCCTCACGTTTCGTGAAGCCGCGTTGAACGGTTTGATTCCGGGCGTGGTGAAAGCCAGTTGGTAGGCCGATTTAGATTATATTTTTGATATGACCGACCCCATTTCAGATATGTTGACCCGCATTCGCAACGCCGGCCGCGCATTGCGTCCGACGGTCGCCGTGCCGCATTCCCGCTTGAAGGAAAACATCGCCGCCATTTTAAAAAAGGAAGGCTATGTCGCCGATGTGGCCGTGGAGGGAAAGATACCCAAAACCATCAACATCAAACTGAAGTATCAGGGCAAGAAAAACGTGATTGAAGGATTGCGCCGCATCAGCCGGCCGGGATTGCGTCACTACGTTGGCGCCACGAAGATTCCCCGCGTGCTGGGTGGCCTGGGAGTGGCGGTGGTTTCCACGCCGGAAGGCGTGATGACAGACGTGCAAGCCCGGAAGAAAAACCTGGGTGGCGAATTGCTTTGTTACATCTGGTAGGAAATTTATGTCGCGAATAGGAAAACAGCCGATTGTCATACCTCCCAAGGTCAAGGTGGAGGTTAAGGGGCAGAAGGTCCTGGTTGAGGGCCCGAAAGGCAAGCTCGACTGGGAATTGCCGCATCGCACCAGCCTGAAGGTTCACGACGGTAAAATCGTGGTGAGCCGCGAAGGTGAAGACGCGCAGGCCAAGGCCTTGCACGGACTGAGCCGGGCGCTGGTCAACAACATGATCAAAGGCGTGGCGGAAGGCTTTGTTAAAAAACTCGAGATTCAGGGCGTTGGTTTCAAGGCTGCCGTACAAGGCAAAGTGGTGAACCTGGCGCTCGGTTATTCGCATCCGATCAATTATAACATTCCCGACCAGATCAAGGTGACGGTCGAGGAAAACACGAAGCTGACCATTGAGGGGCCGGACAAGCGCGTGGTGGGGCAGGTTGCCGCCGAGATTCGCGGCTTTTATCCGCCCGAACCGTATAAGGGCAAGGGCGTGCGCTATGTGGGCGAACACGTTCAGCGCAAGGAAGGCAAGACGGTCCAATAAAATATAACATTGGGGCATCCTGACATCCGATGTCGGGATGACGTATTGAGATGAGAACGGAAAAAAAACAAAAATTGGCGCAACTCCGCCGCTGGCGGGTACGCCGAAAAGTTTGCGGCACCAAAGAACGTCCGCGCATGAGTGTCTGTTTTACCAACAAGAACATTCACGTCCAATTCATTGATGACGCCGCCGGGGTGACGCTGGCAGCGGTTTCAACCACGAGCAAGGCCGCCCCCGATCGCGACCAGCTGGTGGCCAACGTGGCCGGTGCCAAACTGATCGGCAAGCTGGCAGCGGAAACCGCCCTGGCGAAGGGGATCAAGGCGGTGGTTTTTGATCGCGGCGACGCGCGCTACCATCGCAGCGAGAACAAGGGCAAGGATGGCAAGCCGGTGTTGGTGTTCGGCAAGCTGGCGACGCTGGCCGAGGCGGCCCGTGCCGCCGGGCTGAAATTTTAAACTGCAACCGGAGAATTATCGTGGCTGAAATCAATAAAACTGAAACCGAAGAACAACGCGCTTCGCGCGGGCGCGGCCGCCGGGCCAGGCCGGGCTCAGACGCCCCCGAATTCGGGCGCGAAGGCGGCGCCTCCGAGGAGTTGGTGGAAAAGGTGGTTTACATCAACCGTTCCGCGAAAGTGGTCAAAGGCGGACGCCGCTTTAACTTCAGCGCGCTGGTGGTCGTCGGCGACAAACGCGGGCGCGTGGGGGTGGCCCTTGGCAAGGCGGGTGAAGTTGCAGATGCGATCCGCCGTGGCGGTGAATTGGCCCGCAATCAGATGGTTTCCGTTTCCCTCAAGGACGCGACCATTCCGCATCAGATTTTTTCCGAGTTTGATGGCGCAAAAATCCTGCTGCGTCCGGCCTCACCGGGAACGGGCATCATTGCGGGCAAGACGGTGCGGGCGGTTTTGGAATCCGCCGGTGTGAAGGACATTTTGAGCAAATCACTCGGTTCGAAAAATGCGGCCAACGTGGTCAAGGCGACGATGAAGGCCTTGTTGAGCCTGCGGCTGCGTGAGGACATTTACCGGGGGCGCGGTCTGGAAATTCGAAAAGTGCAGACGCCGCCAACGCCGGGAGTTCTGCCGGCAACGGCCTGATTTTTATGCGATTACACGATCTAAAACCTCGTCCCGGCGCGAAACATCGGCGCAAGCGGCTCGGTCAGGGTGAATCCAGTGGCCACGGCAAAACCAGCGGTCGCGGAGGCAAGGGCCAGACGGCACGTTCGGGCAGTTCCATCCGCATCGGCTTTGAAGGCGGTCAAATGCCGCTCATCCGGCGCATTCCCAAGCGCGGGTTCAACAACACCCGGTTCGCAAGACAGTTTGTCGCGGTGAACGTCGGCGAATTGAATCAATTTGACGATGGCGCGCGCGTGGACGAGGCCGCCATGCGGGCGGTCGGTCTGGCCAATGGTCCCGCCGACGGAGTCAAGATTCTTGGCGACGGGGAGTTGTCCAGGAAACTGACGGTCAGCGCGCATGCGTTCAGCGCCTCGGCCAAGGCCAAGATTGAGGCCAAAGGCGGGGCGTGTGAGGTGGTCGGCCGCAAACCCGCCGCACCGGCGAAGGCTTAAGCGGGACCAACTCATGTTCCGCAGCATCTTCAACACGTTTGCCAACTGCTTCAAAATCCCGGAGCTGAAGTCACGGATTTTGTTCACCTTGGGGGTGTTGGGGGTCTGCCGCTTG
Source organism: Verrucomicrobiota bacterium (assembly GCA_050010675.1). Taxonomy (GTDB): domain Bacteria; phylum Verrucomicrobiota; class Verrucomicrobiia; order Limisphaerales; family UBA11358; genus UBA11358. The sequence goes on from JBEKKN010000028.1 coordinate 10,380, forward strand.
ATGGCTTACATCGTCATTCCGGGTTTGGACGGAACGGCGCTGGCTAATTTTTTCAAGGAGAACGAACAGAGCAACGGCGGGTTGCTCGGCATGTACAACATGTTTGCCGGCGGGGCCTATGGGAATTGTGCCATCGGGGCCCTGGGCATCATGCCGTATATCAGCGCCACCATCATCATTCAATTGCTCACGGCCGTCTGGCCGAAACTCAGCAAACTGGCCCGGGAAGAGGGTGGCCGCGCACAAATCATCAAGTACGGCCGCTATTTGACGGTGTTGATTTGCCTGGGCCAAGGAGCTTATTTTGCAAGCGGTTGGGAGCATCCCCAAACCATTTTCCACGGGTTTCAGGGCCAACTGGTCCTGATTAACAGCCCCATTTGGTATATGATCCAGACGGTCCTGATCATGACGACCGGGACCATGCTGTTGATGTGGCTGGGCGAACAAATCACGGATCGCGGGATCGGCAACGGTGTTTCATTGGTCATTACCATCGGCATCGTGGCGCGCCTGCCGCTCGCGGGTACGGCATTGATGGACATGTTTCATCCGGCCGGTGGCGTCCAGTCGGATTATCACCTGATGGGCACGGGAGTGATGCTGGTTTTATTGCTGGCCATGGTGATCGGCGGGGTGATTGCCATTACGCAGGCCCAACGGAAAATTCCCGTGCAGTACGCGCAACGCGCCGTCGGCCGCAAACTCTATTCCGGGGGCACATCGTTCATGCCGTTGCGGGTCAATTATTCCGGTGTCATGCCGATTATTTTTGCCCAGTCCATTCTGATGTTTCCCGGGCCGTTGTGCAAATGGCTGGCGGACGTGGCTTTCAAGAACGTTCCATTTCTGGCGGATTTTTTCCGCGGCATCGCCATGCAGCTGGACTACGGTTCCGTTGCTTACCTGGCGGTTTATGGACTGATGATTTTGTTCTTCTCCTATTTCTGGGTAGCCACGCAGTTCAACGAATTGCAAATCGCCGACGACTTGAAGAAAAACGGCGGCTACATTCCCGGGGTGCGTCCGGGGCAGGGAACCAGCGACTATCTGCACAAGGCGATGAGCCGCATCACGCTGGCGGGCGCGGTTTTCCTGACGGTGATTGCGGTCATCCCCATCATCATGCGCAATGCCATGAACATCCCCTACAATGTGTCGCAGTTTTTTGGGGGCACGAGCATTTTGATTACCGTCGGTGTTTTGCTGGACACGATGCGACAGGTCGAATCGCATTTGATGATGCGCCATTATGACGGCTTTTTGAAGAAAGGCCGCCTGCGTGGGCGGTTCTGAAAATGATTGTTTTGAAGAATGAACGGGACCTGGATGCGATGCGTCCGGCCGGTGCGGTGGCGGGCACGGTATTGGAAGAAATCGCCGCGTTCATCAAACCCGGCCTGACCACGCGGCAGGTGGATGAATTCGCTGCCAAACGCATCAAACAGCATGGCGCCAAAAGCGCGTTTTTGGGTTACCGCAATTATCCGTGTCACACGTGCCTTTCGGTAAACGAAGAGGTGGTGCACGGTCTGGCTGGCGACCGTGAGTTGCATTTTGGCGACATCATCAGTGTGGATGTGGGCGTCTATTACAAAGGCTTTGTTGGCGATACGGCGCGTACCGTGGCCGTCGGGGGTTGTGGTGTGGCGGCGCAGCGGCTCATGGATGTCACTGAACACGCGCTGGTCGAGGGCATTGCGGCGGCCGTTCCCGGAAATCGCGTGACGGACATTTCGCGTGCGATTCAAACCTATGTTGAAGCCAACGGCTTTAGCGTGGTGCGCGAATTTGTGGGTCACGGTGTGGGGCGTTCGATGCATGAGGAACCCCAGGTGCCGAATTTTGTCGATCCGAAGAGCAATCAGAAGCTCCGGTCCGGCATGACGCTGGCCATTGAGCCGATGGTGAACACCGGTCAGGCGGGTGTAAAAATTTTGAAAGACGGCTGGACAGTGGTCACCCAGGATGGTTTACTATCTGCTCATTTTGAGCATACGGTCTTGATTACCGAGAGTGAACCGGAGATTTTGACATGCCCGGAAACAAAGCCTTCCAGGTTGAAGGTCGGGTGATGGAGGCTCAGGCGAACGGGACGTATCGCGTGGAGCTGTCCAACGGGCACCGCCTGACGGCGTTTGTGGCGGGCCGGGCGGGGCAGAATGTTGCCGGGATGAAGCCCGGCGACAAGGTGAAACTGCAATTGACACCCTACGATTTGTCGGTGGGGCGGATATTGGTTGAAACAAAAATAATTGGAACATGAAAGTTCGTGCGTCAGTCAAGAAATTGTGCGAGCACTGCAAGATTGTGCGGCGCCGCGGTGTTATTCGCGTGATTTGCTCGAACAAACGGCACAAACAACGGCAAGGTTGATTAATTTATGGCACGCATCATTGGAGTGGAAGTTCCGCCGAACAAGCGCATCGACATTGCGTTGCGCTACATCTATGGCATCGGCCCGTCCAACTCGAAGGAGATTTTGGAACATGCCAATATTGATCCCAGCATTCGCGCGAAGGATCTGACGGAGCAGCAGCTGTCCCAGATTGTCCACGCCATTCAGGAAGGCAAATACGTCATTGAAGGCGATCTGCGCCGCGAAATTGGCATGAACCTCAAGCGGTTGCAGGGCATTAAATGCTATCGCGGCGTCCGGCATATGCGCGGATTGCCCGTGCGCGGCCAACGCACCCAGACCAATGCGCGCACGCGCAAGGGTCCCCGCAAGACCGTCGGCGTGCAGCGCAATCCGAACGCCAAGACTGGCATCCATTAATCCATTTTTAATTTACGATTTAAGATCCCTGATTTGAAACCCCTTATGGCTGACGAAATCAAAAAGAAAGCGCCCGCAAAGAAAGAGGCAAAACCCGCCCCCGAAAAGGCCGTCGCGAAGGAAGCCGATCCGGCTGAAAAAGCCGCGAAGCCGGCGGACGACAAAGCCCACAAAAAGGGCGCGCCTGCCGCTGATGTTCCCGCGGCGGAAGCGGGCAAGCCGGCGGACGTACCGGTTGCCGGTTCCGCGCCAAGCGCGGCCGAACTTTTGGGCGAGGACGCGGCAGCCAAGAAGATCATCAAGGCCAAGCACGCCAAAAACATTGTCGCCGGCGTCGCGAACATTCTGGCCACGTTCAACAATACCCAGGTCACCATCACCGACCTGCATGGCAATCTCATCGGCTGGTCAAGTGCCGGCCGCGTTGGTTTCAAAGGTTCGCGCAAAAGCACGGCTTACGCCGCGCAGCAGGTCGCGCAGGACGCCGCGCGCCAGGCGATGGCCCACGGCATGAAGGAAATTGAAGTCCGCGTCAAAGGCCCGGGTTCCGGCCGTGAATCCGCCATTCGCGCACTCCAGGCCATCGGCCTCGAGATCAGTGCCATCAAGGATGTGACGCCCATTCCCCACAACGGTTGCCGGCCGCGCAAAAAACGTCGCGTCTAACCTCAACTTTCAACCCTCAACTCACCATGGCTCGTTATACAGGTCCCCGTGTTCGCATCAGCCGCCGTTTCGGCGTGCCGATTTTCGGTCCCTCAAAGTATCTGGAACGCCGCAATTATGGCCCTGGCGTTCATGGTCCGAAATCGCGGCGCAAGCACACGGATTACGGTCTTGGGCTGATTGAGAAGCAAAAGCTGCGGTACTACTACGGCCTGATGGAGCGTCAATTTCGAGGCGTCTATGAAAGGGCGCTGAAACGTCGCGGTGTCACCGGCGAACAGATGCTGCAGATCCTGGAGTCACGCCTGGACAATGTGGTTTTTCATCTCGGTTTTGGGACCACCCGCGCGGCGGCGCGCCAGATGGTTTCGCATGGCCACATTTTGGTGAACGGACGCAAGGTCAACGTGCCGTCCTGCGGGCTGAAGGTGAACGACGTGGTTGAGGTAAAGAATTCAAACGTGTCGCGCCAGCTGGCGACCAAGAATTTTGAAATGGCTGTGAGTCGCGCGGTGCCGGACTGGCTGTCGTTGAACAAGGAAGAGTTCAAGGGCACGGTCATGCGGATACCGACCCGCGACGAGATTCAACCGATTGCCAATGAGCAGGCGGTTGTCGAATTTTATTCCCGCTAATCATAACCCAGTTGAACAATTATACGGGTTTGGCCGGCCGCGGGAATAAAGGGCCGGCGGAACCAGTTTAAAATTGTTGAAAGGACCATATGCCAGTACGTCTCGGACGTTTTGAAATGCCCAAACGGTTGCAGAAGGACGAAGCAACTGCCACGGAAACCTACGCCAAATTCGTCGCCGACCCCTTTGAAACCGGATACGGCCACACCGTCGGCAACTCGCTCCGCCGCGTGTTGTTGTCGTCGCTGGAAGGCGCGGCCATCACTTCGATGAAGGTGGATGGGGCCATGCATGAATTCGCCACCATTGACGGCGTGGTTGAGGACGTGACAGACATCGTCCTGAATCTGAAGAAAGTCAAATTCAAGGCCCATACCCGCGACGCGCAGACGTTGTTGTTGTCTGCGAACAAGGAGGGCGCGGTGACCGCCGGCGACATCCAGCTCAATCAAAATGTCGAGCTGGTCAATCCGGACCAGCACATCTGCACGTTGGATAAGAAGAAGAAGTTCGAAATGGAGCTGGAGCTCAAAATCGGACGCGGTTTTTGTCCGAGCGACGAAAACAAAAAGCCTGGCCAGGCCATTGGCGTGATTGCGATTGATTCGTTGTTTTCACCGGTGACGCGCATGCGTTATGCGGTGGAAGCCGCCCGGGTGGGCAACCGCACGGATTACGACCGCCTGGTTTTGGAGATCTGGACGGACGGACGCATTTCCCCCGATGACGCACTGACCCAGGCGTCGGCGATCCTGGCCCATCACCTTGACGTGTTTGTGGGTTACGACAAGAACGCCGTCGAATTTGAGGAGGCGGAGTCGAAGCAGGACGACGAGAAGGCCAAGCTTAAGAAACTGCTAAACATGAGCGTCAATGAAATTGAATTGAGCGTTCGCGCGGCGAACTGCCTGAATAACGCGAACATCACCACGGTCGGCCAGTTGGCCATGAAGACCGAGCAGGAGATGCTCAAATACCGCAACTTCGGCAAAAAATCGCTGAACGAAATCAAAGACAAACTCCAGGCTTTGGGGCTGTCCCTCGGCATGAACTTTGAAGCCGGCTTGCTTGAAACGCCTCCCAAAGAAGTCCCGGAGAATAATTAAGACATTCTATGCGACACTTAAAGCACACGGCCAAACTGGGTCGCACGTCCGAGCATCGCAATGCGATGCTGGCAAACCTTGTTTGCAGCCTGATCAAGCACAAACGCGTGACCACGACACTGGCGAAGGCCAAGGCCGCGCGCCCGGTTGCCGAGAAAATCGTCACGCTCGGCAAGCGCGGCACGGTTCAGGCGCGGCGTCTGGTCACGGCGCGTTTGCACACGCACGGACCGACCGTCCAATTGACCAAGGACGAGCGCCGCAAATGGCGTCAGAACGAAGATGTGTTGCGGATTCTTTTTGAAGACATTGCCCCCGCGTTCAAAGAGCGAAACGGCGGCTATACCCGCATCGTGAAGATGAATCAGCGTCAGGGCGATGCCGCCCAGCGCGCCATTCTGGAATGGGTGGATTACACACCGGCGGCCCCGGCGCCGGCGGAAACCACTCCCGCCGGGGAAGCCAAACCAGCCGAAGGCAAGCCGGCAGAGGCTGAACCCACAGAGACCCAGGCCCCTAAAAAATAAGTTGGTTGAAAATATTCATCGCCCGCTCGTCCGAGCGGGCTTTTTCTTTTAACCCGATTACCGAAGTTTAATTTCTGCGTTAGCGGAGTGCGGCCGGGACGGCCGCAGCAACGTGGGATGAGTGGGCTGTTGGAAAGTATTCTGTGGCTGAAAAGAAGCCGGTGGCTGCGCCCGAGGACCGGCGCACTCCGGTGCGGCCTCAGCCAACCCGCCACCACTGGCAACTTCAGAATTCGGGTTTAACGGCAGCAATCAGGCAGGCAACGATCAGAATCCCCACCATCCACCAGAACCAGTGGATGCCGCGGGGAATGGTTCGTTCTCCGACGATTTCGCGTTCTACAAAATCATCATAATCAAAGTTTTCACCAGGAAGGTTAAGGTTGTCGTAGTGTGCCTGCGCGGACCAACCGGTTTGGTCATCCGAGCCACATTCCGGACAGGCCTTGGTGCCGGATGGGACTTCGGCGCCACAATGAGGGCAGACGTCGGGTGGCTTCATCCTCCCACGCCGGCGTATTCCTCGTCGGTTTTCAACTCCAGCCCCATCAGGATGTAGTCGTGGGTGATGGCCTGCATGTCTTTGACGTAATCTTCCAATCGTAAAAGCTGGCTGAAACCAAGCATGGCGAACATTTTGATGGCGGTCTCCTGTTCACCGATGAATTCCGCTTCGACCTTTTCCAGGCTGGCGCTCCGCGCAATATCAATGATCTCGCCCACCAATGCCCGGGCCAGGCCGCGGCCGCGAAAATCCGGGTGCACGAGCACGCTCACGCGCCCGACGTGACGCTTCCAGCCGCCGAGTTGCTGGTGCAATGTCGCATCGCCGATGATTTTACCATTAATCAGGGCAACGAGCGGCAAATTACGGCCGTAATCAATGTTCCGGCACCAGTCGCGGATTACCTCCAAATCGATGACGCGGTGTTTTATGAACATGCGTTCCGGTTCAGGGATGCCGAGGAAAAGTTTGTGAAAATCCTTTTCATCGTCGCGGCGCAGCGGACGCAAGGTCACCTTGGTGCCGTCTTTGAGGGTGACGACCTTTGGAAACTTCTGGAGTTCAAGTTCAATGCTGAATGACATGAGTTTCCTTTCTATTTGCCTGCAATTTGCGGCAAATGCCGGACGCCGGCAACCTAATCCCGGCAAAACCGCAGTGATTTGCCAACGATACCGGCCACGGGAACCTGCCAGTTCTGATCAATGGCGGCCGGATCAAAACTCCATCGCGCTGCCAGAGCTGGAACCTTTTTAGCGTTGGCAGCTGCGCTTCCGCCCGCCGTCCCGTCGTCCCTTCCTGGGCTTTCACCGTAACCGGGAGATTCCAAATTCAATTCGACTTCAGCCAGGGATTTTGGCCCCTGATTCCATACCGTCTCATTCACCCACGCGTACGCGCGCCCCACGACGCCGTTTTCCACCCGAACCCATGCGTGATGATGCAAAACAGGGTCCGCCATGAAGAATTGAACATGGCCCACCTCGCGGCTCAGCCGGACCAGAAAATGAAAGCAATCATCCACGTCCTGGCCAGGATGTGGCAGGCCGGAGCCGGTGACAATAATCCAATCACTGACCGGCGGGCTGATGAAAAAGTCGTGTTTGCCGGTGATGCCTTCCGACCACGGGCAGGGCCTGGGCTGGCCGATACCCAACGCCGCTTGGACTGCAATGGAGTTGGAAGAACGGAGGGCCAGCCAGAGGACCGGGCGGGGGGCTGATTCTGTGCCCCATGGAAATGACCCGCGCCCGGCTTGCATCGCCCGCGCCCGGCGGTGCCGGACAAAAATTACGAGAAAGATGATCATCCCCATGCCCAAGGCCAGCATATGCAACGCGAGGAGCATCAACGGAACCGTGTCCACCGGATTCACGTGGCAAATCTACGCTCGCGCAATAACTGTTCAAACCAATTCTGGCAGGATTATTACAACCCATGTTGTGGCGACACCGTGCCAGCGCAACAACACAGATCGGCGGACGATGCGACATCTGTCAGGGGAGCCTGATTTGTCAGGTGTGCCATCGGACACTGGCTGAATGACGCCGGTTTAAGGCGATAACAGGCGGTCCGGCAGCCAGATGGGCCAACGCCAGCGTATGGTCATCGGGTGGAAAAGAATCACTACGTTGCCAGACAACTCTGATTCATCCAATCGAGATAACGACGGTTTCCCCCATGCAAAGGCATAACGAGAAATTCCGGGGTATCGTAGGGATGTCTGGCCAGGATCAGTTTCTCCAGGGCGATCAATTTGGACTTCTGAGTTTTAAAAACCAGCAATACTTCCGTTCCCGATTCAATATTACCCTGCCACCGATAATGCGATTCAATCCGGGGAATGAGGTTGGCACAAGCAATCAAGCGCGCCAGCAACGCTGCTTTGGCGAGCGCCCGGGCGGTTTTCAGATCCGGTGCCGTGACCAGAACGACAGCAGATTTAGAGGCAGGCTTCATGGTCAGGTTGTGGCAACCAAAGCGGCCTCCCGAAAAGTCCAGCCGCTAACGGGGGAAGCCGGGTTGTTGGTTTACGGTGACTTGCCTCCGATAATTTTAAGCGTCCGGATGACAATCTCCTGTCGTCGCGGGTGATGACAATAGAAATGATTGCCACGCCCAAGGACATACTCACAGTTTTGGGGTGGTGGCACGAGGCACACGGCGGATTCATTAATACTCCACAGGGAACTGGCCCGGCAACTTGCCGCGAAAGGTGGATTAGACTTCGGATCAGACGAAGAAGCCTCGGATTTCGGTTTGTCGTTTGCTCCTGACATGCGATTGCCTGACGAAGTTAAGCTGTACCATGGTGTCACCGGTTGCAAGACCTAACCTGCGCCGTTCAGAAGGCTTCACGTTTCAAAGATCGCCATGCGACGTCATCAAATCAGTTTATTTCACTTTTGTTTTATGGTTAAGTCGGGGCATGGATGCGCCATTGCCGCCGTTGACCGCCGGGACGTTATATCTGGTTGCCACGCCCATCGGCAACCTTGAGGACATCACCCTGCGTGCACTGCGAGTATTGCGCGAATGTGACGTAGTGGCCGCCGAGGACACGCGTCGCACGGGTCAACTGCTCAAGCATTTTGAAATCAGCAAACCGCTTTTGAGCTATTTCCAGTTCAACGAAGCCCGGCGAAGTGAAGAGATTATCGGGCGTCTCAACCGCGGCGGGAAGGTCGCGCTGGTTACCGACGCGGGCAGCCCTGGCGTCAGCGATCCGGGGGAGCGTGTCGTCAGAGCCGCCATCGCTGCCGGGTTTCGCGTCGAATCTGTCCCCGGGGCTTGCGCGTTGGTTGCCGCGCTGACGGCCAGCGGTTTGCCGGCGGATGAATTTCACTTTATCGGTTTTTTGCCCCACAAGTCCGGCCAACGGCGGAACAAAATGGAATCGCTTGCAACCGTTCCGGGCACCCTGGTGTTTTACGAATCGCCGTATCGGATTGGAAAACTGCTGTCCGAGATGGCGGAAACGTTTCCTGAACGTGAGGTCGTCCTTGCGCGCGAGTTGACGAAAAAATTTGAGGAATTCCTGCGCGGCAAGCCGGCGGAATTACTGGCATTGCTTCAAAAACGCACCTTGAAAGGTGAATTTGTGGTGTTGCTTGGCCCGGATAAGTGAACGGACGCAACGGGCCCAGGGAACACGCCTTCGAGAAAGGCTTACTTGGATTTGCCGGTCCTGACTTTCGCCCAGCGCGCCTTGGCGGCCAGGGAAATCTTTCTGCGGGCGGCCGCGCTCATTTTCCGCCGCTTGCGACCGGTCGTTTTGGTTGGCGCCTTGGCCCCGTTGGCCACCACGGCTTCCAGCTGTGATTGCAGGCGATCAATTTTTGATTTCAAGGCGGCCAGGCGTTTTAGTTTGGCAACCGAGAGGTTAAGAATTTCTTTCATTTGCATTGTATAAATTAGGCAAAATAAGGCTAAAACAACAAGGCTTATTATTGGCTGTAACCGATGCGAGGACAGGCTAGACAAATTTTCCCGGATTCAAAATGCCTTTCGGGTCGAGGGCCCTTTTTATGTCGCGATGTAACGCACGGGCCTCCTGTGAGACCGCCTGGGGCCACCAGCGCTTCTTGGCGAGGCCAATGCCGTGTTCACCGCTGATGGCGCCGCCCCAGGCAATGACCTGTGCAAAGAGTGCGTCCAGTGCCGCCTCGGCGCGGCGATCGGCGTGCGGCTGACAGAAATCCACCATGATGTTGGTGTGGATGTTGCCATCACCGGCGTGGCCGAAGCAGGCAATGGGCAGGCCATGTTTTTTTTGGAGCCGGGCGGCAAATTGGAAAAAGTCTTCCAGCCGGCCGCGTGGCACCACAATGTCCTCGTTGAGCTTGGTCAGACCGGTGTCGCGCAAGGCATAGGAAAATTCCCGGCGGAGAGCCCAGATTTCCTCGCATCGAGGCGCACCCAGGCCGCGCTCCACAAACAACGGCTGGTGGCGCCGGACGATTCGTTCCAAATCCGGCAATTCACTCCGGACCGATTTTTCCTGCCCATCGAGCTCAACCATCAGGTGGGCACGGCAGCCGCGCAGCCGCCCGCTTTTGGTGCGTTGGTAGGCGGCCGCCAGCGTGAAGGCATCCGTCAGTTCGAGGGCACAGGGTAAAAATCCGGCGGACAAAATGGCCTGCAGCGCGCGGATGGCGCTTTTCATTGAATCAAAGCCGACTGCCAGGCACGCGCGGTACGGCGGTAGTGGAATCAATTTCAAGGTCGCCTCGGTGACCACCCCGAGTAAACCCTCGGAGCCGACAAACAGGCGAGTGAGGTCGAAACCGGTCTTGTTTTTGTGCGTGCGCCCACCAACGCGAACGACGGTGCCGTCGGCCATGACGACTTCGAGGGCGAGGACATAATCGCGGGTGACACCGTACTTCAAACAGCGCGGACCACCGGCGTTGGTGGCGATGTTGCCTCCGATGAAATTGTTCGCCCGGCTGGCTGGGTCGGGCGGATAGAACAGGCCTCGTTTTTCAACGGCTGCCTGAAGCGTTTGCGTGACCACGCCCGGTTCGACCACGGCCACAAAGTCAGCGGCATTGATCTCCTTGATCCGGTTCAGGCGCTCCAGGGAAAGCACAATGCCGCCGTGCACGGGCACACAACCACCGACGTAGCCATGGCCGGCACCGCGGGCGGTGACGGGGATTTTGTGCCGGTTCGCAAAGCGCAGAATGGCGGAAACGGATTTGACGGAGCGGGGCCGGGCGACCGCATCGGGCTGATGGGCGGCAAACCATTTGTCACCGGAGTAATGATTGAGAATTTGCGGCTCCAAAACCATTTCACCGGCCGGCAGCAGGCGCTTGAGCCGGTGAAGGAATTTTGATTTCGCAGCAGTCATTCAACGGGCGGTTTTAGAAATTCCCTGGCGTCGGCTGCCTCGTCGTCGGGCACCTGGACTCGGATGCCGCCGGTGGCAAGGGAGTAGCCATCAATACTCAATGCGGAAAGTTCATCGGCCACAAAAGGATGAAAGGCGGCGGCTTCGAGCCGGGAGCGAACGAGCTGGGCCTCGGCCGGGCTGAAAGCGGTAAATATCGTGACGAGGTCCATGTTATTGTGGCCATCCGGCCGGCCGGATTACGCGGCCAGCGATGTTTTCATTTCCGCGAAGACAATGATGCCGGCGCCGGTTTGGAGCAGGCTTTGAACTTCCACCTCAACCTGCTGGCCGACGTGTGACAGGCCATTATTGACAACGACCATCGTGCCGTCGGGCATATAGCCGATGCCCTGGCCCTTATCCTTGCCTTCGCGGGCGATTTTCAGGCGCAAGAGTTCACCGGGAAGCAGAATCACCTTAAGGCACTTGGCCACTTCATGAAGGTTCACGCAGTTGACCTTCTGCAGTTCGGCAACCTTGGCAAGGTTGTAATCGTTGGTAAACAGGCGGGCACTGAGGTTGCGCGCCAGACGGACCAGCTTGGAATCCACATCCTTTTCTTCAGGAAAATCACCGTCATGAATGCGGACTTCAATGCCCGTGTTGCGTTGGATGCGGTTGAGCATTTCCAGTCCGCGCCGGCCGCGGGCGCGCTTGATGGGGTCGGCTGAGTCGGCAATTTGCTGCAGCTCCTTGAGGACGAACCGTGGCACGACAATCAGGCCTTCCAGAAAACGGGCTTCGATCAAATCCGCGATCCGGCCGTCGATGATGACGCTGGTATCCAGCAGCAGCAGGTTATCCGGCTGGCCTTGCGGGCGAAAACGCACATAAGGAATGATCAGGGAGAAATCCTCCTTGTTGCTGCGCGTGGCCAGAATGATGCCGATGTAACTGAAACTCAAAAACAGCCCCAGCCGGACGAACCATTGAACACTGTCATCGGCATTTTCCATCAGGGGCGAATGGCCAATCAGCAGGGCGACCGCCATGCCGAGCAACAAACCAAAGGTGGTGGCGGAGAACGCGCGGAGGGAAAAACCTTTGAGCATTTCGTCCACGGCAATCATCAGTCCGCCGAAGCCGAAGCCGATCAGCATGCCGAACACCTCGCTGTGATTGACGGCGACGAATTCCGGCCGTACCTGGCTGATCTCGTAACCCGACGCGATGCACAGGCTCAAAAACAGAATACGAATGGTCCAGAGTGAGGTCATCGATGTCTCGCCGCTGGTTTTGGCGGCGCGTTGGTGATCGGTAACTCTTGATGCCAGAGAAAATGCCACAAACCGAGCTGGTTCAAATTGCTCGTGGCGATGGTCAGATTGGCGGCGATGGCCTCCACGTTGGTTGACAGCGGGCCGTTTTTCAACAAGGCTCCCGCCAGGCCCTGGCCGGATTGCACACCATCCATCAATTGCTTCAGGGTTTCGGTTGAGGATTCAATATTTTTCACCGCGGCGGAGATTTCCACGCCGTTGGTTGAAACCACTCCGCGGGCGTCGTCGGAGAGGTGGATGAGGTCCTGCGAGAAGAAAACCACGTTGCTGACGGCCAGATCAATTTGGTCGGCATTGGTCGCGACCAACAGATTTATGTTGGCGACCATGTTGGTCGCCTGCTCGGAAAAGTCGCGCAGATTGCCGACCACCGCGGCAAAATTGGTCAGCGTCTGCTCGTTTAAAACCAGGCGGCGCACGTCGCCGACGGCGGCATCCAGTTTTTGCGCGGTTTCATCAATGCGCTGGATGAAGCCGGCGGCCGCGCGGGCGGTTTCCTGCAGGTTGAACGGAGCCTCGCAATCGACATCCGCGCCGTCATTCCACACCGGCGGCTGGTTGGCAGTGGGAATGACCGCAACATACTGGTCGCCCAGAAAGCCGGATTGTTGAATGACAAACCGCGCGTCGTGATAGATTTTGTAGTCTTTGTAAACTCGTAGCAAAATGGTCACGCTTTTGCCGTCTGAGGCCAGTTCAATGCCGGAGACGGTGCCCACCTGCACCCCCGCCAGCAACACCGAGGCGCGTTCCTTGAGGCCGCCGACGTTGCTCGCGTGCAGCCGCAATTCGTAGGTGCCGCGAAAAATGCTCGTGCTTTTGCTGAACTGGAGCAACAGCACGGCCAGCAGCACCAGTCCGATGAGCACAAACAGGCCGACTTTGATTTCCTGGTGTGATTTTTCCATGGTTTAATTTTTGGCGTCCGCCACGCCGTCAACAAATTGCCTTACCACCGGGTCCTGCGACGCAAAAAATTCATCCGGCGCGCCGCTGGCGTAAATTCTCCGGTCATGCATCATCAACACGCGGTTGCCCACGCGCCGGGCGGTGCGCATGTCGTGGGTGACCACCACCGTCGTGACTTTCAAGTTGTCGCGCACGTGCATCATCAATTTGTCAATGCTGTCGGACACAATCGGGTCCAAACCGGTGGTGGGTTCATCATAAAGCACGATTTGCGGCTCGTAAATAATCGCGCGCGCCAGGCCGACACGTTTTCTCATGCCGCCGGACAGTTCCGCCGGGTTTTTGTTTTCCGTGCCGGGCAGATCCACCACCTCCAGGGCGCTGGCCACGCGCCAGGCGATTTCCGCCTCGGTTAATTGTTCGTGGCGGCGCAACCCAAAAGCCACGTTTTCCGCCACCGTCATCGAATCGAACAGGGCGGAACTTTGAAACACCATGCCGAATTTCCGGCGCACGCGCAGCAACTGGCGTTCATTCATTGGCACGATGTTCTCACCGTCGATCAGCACTTCCCCGCTGTCCGGCTTCAACAGGCCGATCAGATGCTTGAGCAAAACACTTTTACCACAGCCGCTGCGCCCAATGATGGCAACGGATTCGCTGTTTTCAATCCGAAAGCTTATGTCATTCAAAACCGATTGTTCGTCAAACCCCTTCTTTAGATGGCGCACTTCAATCATAACGAGTTAAAGAGTCGTTCCAACGACAACGTCAAAAAGAAATTGGTGATCAGGATGGCGATGGAGGCGGTAACGACCGCTTCGGTGGTGGCCTTGCCGACGCCTTCGGCCCCCAATCCGCACGTCATGCCCTTGTAACAGCCCACCAGCGTCAGGATGCCGCCGTACGTAAAGGCCTTGATCAAACCGATGGCCACATCCGTATCGCCGGTGTATTTGAGCATATGCAGCCAGGAATAGGTGGGGTCAATACCCAATAGCATGACGCCGGCGAAATAACCCGCCGCGATCCCAATGGAAATGGATTCCACCGTCAACAACGGCAGCGCAATCAACCCGGCCAAGACCCGGGGGACGACGAGATAATCCACCGGATGCGTGGCCAGTGTGCGCAGCGCGTCAATTTGCTCCGTGACGCGCATCGTGCCCAGTTCGGCGGCGATGGCCGCGCCCACCCGGCCCGCAACCATCAGCGCGGTCAGCACCGGGCCAAGTTCACTGGACATGGAAACGCCGACCACCGCCAGCGTGGCGGTGTCCATTTTGACCTTATGAAATTGAAAATAGGTCTGGGCGCCGAGCACCATGCCGGTGAAAGCACCGGTGATGAGCACGACGGTCTGCGATTTGACGCCCACAAAAAAGAGCTGATAGAGCAAATCGCGCCAGGCGACCTTGAGGGTGAACAGCGAGACGGCGGCTTCTTTGGCCAGCAAGGTGAATCGCCCCAAACCGGCAAGGGATTCGGCCACGCGTTGATTGGCGGAAAAAATCATCGTCGGGCGCAAACTATCAAATTTGCAATGGGTTTGACCAGTATAGGATTTCATATGTTTTCCAGGAAATAAAAGGCAAATTCCGGGCTGGCACCGCTTAACCTGGGGCGGCGTTTGAAGGAGCGCGAGTTTTGCCTCAAGCTCATTGCGATTCAGCCCCAAATTTGCAATGTTCGATTTTGTGACTGGGAAGCGAAAATGGCTTTTGCGGATGGGGCTCGTTCTTTTCATGCTCCTGGTCCTGTTGGCTGCCGCCGCTCTTTTTTACCCGCATCAATTTCTGTGTGTGGAAAGCGGCCGGGTGAGGGCGGACGTGATTGTGGTATTGGGTGGCGGTTCACATGACCGGCCTGAGCGGGCGGCGGAATTGTTCAAGGAACGCATTGCGCCGCGCATTCTGGTGAGCGGGCTGGGTGATGGCCCGATTTATCGTCGATCTTTGATTCAAGCCGGCGTGCCTTCACAGGCGATTCTAATGGAGGACCAATCCCGCACGACGAGGGAGAATGCCATTTTGGCTGTAAACCTTCTCCGCCACCAGGGTGCGCAACACGTGATCATTGTCACATCATGGTACCACTCGCGCCGGGCGCTGGCCTGTTTCGAACATTATGCGCCCGAAATTCAATTTTACTCATGCCCTTCTTATTTCGCCAATACGCGCCCTGACTGGGTACGCCACGGCCTCACACACCGCATCTACCTGGAATACCCCAAATTACTTGGTTATTGGATGTGTTACGGGATTTCACCATTCTAATTCGCGAAAATTCTTGCGCTTCATCTGCACCTTGGCGAAACTAAAAGACTTGATCGCGGGGTGGAGCAGCCCGGTAGCTCGTCAGGCTCATAACCTGAAGGTCCCAGGTTCAAATCCTGGCCCCGCAACCAATTTCGCCCCGCCACCCAGCGGGGCGTTTTTATTCAACGGATTGGCTTGTAGCGAAGCCTGTAAACTGGAGAAGTATCCAAACCGACAATACGGTGGCGCGGCTTTGGTTGTTTAACCGAACTTCCAGAATGGCAGGCTCTGAGCAATATACGGTTACCTGATTATTTCAGCCGCCCCAACCGTGTCTGGCTTGAAACGAGGGTGACCGGACGAAATCGGGATTGGCAGGGAGCGGTGGTTTTTCTGTGGACGAACCGGTCACGTGTGCCTGTCTGCCCATGGACAACAGGACGGCCGTCGTCTGTTTTCGAGACGCGTATGATTGGTCTGGGAATGGCCGCCAAGGGGTTCATCTTGGTCGGAAAATCCATGGTGACACGCCTGGTTTTTCGATGATTTTGCCTTCTTTTGGCCCATCCACCGGAAAGGTACCACGATGACCCCAACCAGAGCATTGCGAGACCGGAGAAGCCCATAAACGCTTTGGTGGTAATCAATTTGGTAAACATGCCGCCAGCCTTGGTTGCTGACAAGGCGGCCAAGGAAGTGCTCGCGGTCGGGCCGAAAGGATTTTGATAGGTATAAATCGGAACGTTGACCGACCGATCTACCACGGTGTAATGCCGATGGGCGGCGGTACAGACAATAATCGCGCAAAGCGAAGAGGCTGAGAAAAGTAAGACGCTTCGCGCGAGTTTTTTCGTCTGAGTTTCGACGTACATGCCCTGGATAAAGCACACTGCGTACCATCATCGGGTCGATTACTGGGCTAAAACCGGCCTTTCCGGGGTGTTTGAGGTTGCCGAAGCACGCCTGCCGAACGTCAAAACGGCGTCATGGCCTGCCAATTTATGCGATTGAAATCGTTGGTGCTTGCTCACAACGTTGGGTGGTGGATGCGGACGCCTTAAACACGGCCTTCGATCCACCCTTTTCCTCCAAATGGCAACCAGCCAGACCCTGCTTTTTCCGCGTAAAGCAGATGTTTTCTTGAGCTTGAACACTAAAAAAGGCTTGACATAATGGAAAGAATTAGCTTTTATTGTCACAAGTGATCCTTAATCAGATGAGTACAGGCAACGCATCAGCAATATGAAAGACCTAAAACAACAAAATTACCTCAGGAGCGATCGCAACATCTGGCTCATGGTCGCGTCGGTAATCTCCGGCTGTGCGCTGGCTTCCAGTGCTGACGCCGCGATTATGACGTACAGTTCCACCGCGCCCACTGGCAATGTCTTGGCGTCACAACTAACCGATGTGGCTGCTCTGGGACCCGGCTGGAACGGCGGGAGCTTGGATGGCAGCCGCGACTACTTTGATAATGCGGGTCCGCCCGGCCAAACGTTTACGTTGAGCAGTGCCGCTACCTTGGGTGCGGTCACGGTTCAGAATGGGTTGGACAGCGGTTTGCATGACAGCAGTGCGGCTTGGACGCAGGAGAGCGTACAGATTCAGATCGGCAGCGTGGACGGCAGCGGCAACATCACTCCGCTCTCTACCGAAACAGCATTTTTTCCCGCGGCCCCTGCGACTTCAGGCACGGAGTATCTTACATTGACATTGGCAACGCCTGTGTCGCTAAGCGCAGGAACGCTATACGAATTTAGTATCGCCGGGATGACCACCGCTTCAACGCCTCTAAGCATCTGGTATGGTATTGCCCATACCTTGGGGACAAGTGACTACGCCGGCGGAACGGCATTTAATAACAATTCGTCCACTGCGAATGGACCCGGTCCCGGAACTGCCTTCTCATTTGGCAACGTTGTCGCCCCGAATCCGAGCGGCTATGACTACATCTTTGAACTACAAGGGGTGCCTGAACCCGCTTCCATGGCCTTGTTGGGATTGGGCGGCTTGGCGTTGACGCTTGTCCGGAAACGGCGACGCACCTGAACAACGAGCGACACCCCGGTTTTCGCAGCCCCCGTTCTGAGATCAGGCGGGGGCTTTTTTCAGGAGCACACCAGTATTTGACGGCGAGATCACGAGATGCTTCAAACATAGCATGATCAAGCGAATCCTCATCCTGGGCGGCGGCAGTGCCGGTTTCATTGCGGCCCTCGCGTTAAAGCACAGATTACCGCATCTTCACATTTCGGTGATCCGCTCCAAGGACATTGGCGTCATCGGCGTTGGCGAAGGTTCGACGCCGGCCCTGACAAGGTTTCTTCATGAATACCTCAGGATGAACGCCAGGAAGTTCTTTCCCGTGACACAACCGACCTGGAAGCTGGGTCTACGATTTTTGTGGGGTCCCCGGTCGTATTTTAATTACACCTTTTCCATGGGACAATTAATCAACGTCGTTAAGGGAATGCAACGGATGAAGGCTTGCTATTGCTGGGACGAGATGGAATACGAGGACCCGTTGTCGGCGCTAATGTCCCAGGACCGCGGTTTTGAACGCGATGTCAGGGGAGACCCGATTTTCCACCCCAGCATCGCTTATCACGTGGAGAACGAGAAATTCGTACGATTTCTGGAGGAGTATGCTCTGGCACTCGGGGTGACCATTCTGGACGACACGGTCAGGGAGGTGGAGCAGGGCGAGGCTGGCATAGACGGGTTGCGGTTGGAATCGGGGCGCCGGGAAGCCGCCGATCTGTACGTCGATGCGTCCGGTTTTAGATCATTGCTCTTGGGGCAGACCTTGGGTGAACCGTTTGTCAGTTACAGCCGGACTCTGTTCTGTGACCGGGCTGTGGTGGGCGGGTGGGACCGTAAAGATGCCGAAGACCTTGTCGTCAAGCCGTATACCACGTGTGAAACCATGGATTGTGGCTGGTGCTGGCAAATCGAGCACGAAAATCGAATCAACCGAGGTTATGTATTCAGCTCGGCCTTTATCTCGGACGAAGAGGCCGAGAAGGAATTTCGGGCGAAGAACCCGAAGGTGGGGCCCACGCGGATTGTTCGGTTCATCTCCGGGCGTTACGGCAATTTCTGGGTGAAAAACGTGGTGGCGGTGGGAAACGCCGCGGGTTTTGTTGAACCCTTGGAAGCCACTGCGCTGGGCGCGATCGCTTCCCAATGCATGCTTTTGGCGGATACAATCAAGGAGGGCGACGGCGACGTCGCCCCTTCCGTGAAAAGACAATTCAACCAGTATCATGCCGTGGTTTGGGACGACATCCGGGACTTTCTGGCGGTGCATTACAGGTTCAACACTCGTCTGGACACACCGTTTTGGCGACATTGCTGGGCGGAGACGTACATGGGTGGCGCAGCAGGGTTGGTGGAAGTCTATCGCGAATGCGGTCCATGCCTGTGGTTGAGCCAGACGCTTGGCAAGGAAAACGCGTTTGGATCCGCTGGTTATGTCGCCCTGTTGTCGGGCCAGAAGGTCGAGTATCAACGGCATTACCGCCCTTCGGCCGGAGAACTGCAGGTATGGAACGTCGAAAAGCAGAAGTACAAGACCATGGCAATGCGGGGTTTGACGGTGAGGGACGCCCTGGCCAAAATTCGCTCGCCGAACTGGGAATGGAAATCGCAGGCAAAAGCGTGAATGATCGCATCGGCTGCGCGCCTGGCCGATTCCTGCCACGCTCACGCCGGACGAAGGGACCGGGCCCACAAAACGGGCGCGTTTCCCACGAGCCGCCAGCCGGCACCGGCGAAACAGTCCATCACAGGGTTGTAATTGCTTTCACGCAAATTTCCTTTATGCAGTCGGCCAAGTGACTTGACGGTGGGAATCTCGGACGGACATTGGTGTTTTGATTTTTTCCGTCAAAACTTTGACACTTCGCGGGCAATCTTTATGCTTAACCCGTGCGCACTGTCAACGTACCGCTCGGCATTCGGAGTTATGAGATTAAAATCGGTGGCGGCTTGCTTGCAACCCTGGGCAGGAAATGCGCACGCCTGAAACTCGGCCCGCGGTGCGCCATTATTACGGACACCAACGTTGGCAAACGGTTCGCCAAGCCGGCGTTCAATTCCCTCGCCCGGGCGGGCTTTTCTCCCGCTTTGATCGTGGTTCCTCCCGGTGAAACCGCCAAGAGCTTGAAATCGGTTCAAAGCTGTTATGACCAGCTGGCGGTGCACCGGCTCGAAAGAAGGTCGTTTATTGTCACGCTGGGCGGCGGCGTGGTCGGCGATTTGGCCGGATTTGTAGCGGCGACCTATTTACGCGGCATCGAGTTTGTGCAGGTGCCGACGACATTGCTGGCCCAGGTGGACAGCTCCGTCGGCGGGAAGGTGGGCGTCAACCTGAAGGCGGGCAAAAATCTGGTGGGCGCGTTTTATCAGCCCCGACTGGTACTGTGCGATCTCGACACGCTCCAGACGTTGCCGGAGCGCGAGTTCCGCGCCGGCCTGGCTGAAGTCATCAAATACGGCATCATCTATGATGCCAGATTGTTCGCGCAACTGGAGTGTGATTTTCCGAAGTTGCTGCGCCGCGATCAGCCGACGCTGGCCGCCGTGGTGGCGCGCTGCTGTGAAATCAAGGCGGAGGTTGTCGGCCAGGATGAAACCGAGGAGGGGGTGCGGGCGATTCTTAACTTCGGACACACCATCGGCCACGCCATCGAGGCCATCTGTGGCTACGGCAAATTTTTACACGGCGAGGCAATTTCCATCGGTCAGGTCACCGCGGTAAAAATCTCACGCCGCGTTCCGGGTCTTTCCCGACGCGATGCCGACCGGATCATCAATCTGTTCACGCGCGCCGGTTTGCCCGTTCAAATCCGGCTTAATTCCGTCCAGCGCCGAAAGCTGTTTGCCGCGATGCGGCTCGACAAAAAGGTCCGGGCGGGGGAAACCCGTTTTGTGCTTGCCGAAAAAATCGGAAAAGTGGTCTGGGGACGGCGGGTCCCCGAGGTGTATATCCGGGAAGCCCTGGATTCCTGATTTGCAAAGTCCGCGCGGTGAGGTAGTTTTTCCGCTCATGGTCCTGGTCATAGACAATTACGATTCGTTCACCTACAACCTCGTTCAATACCTCGGTGAGTTGAACGTGGAAATGCAGGTGCGGCGAAACGATGAGATTACGCTGGAGGCCATCCGCGGCTTGAAACCGGAGCGTATCCTGGTGTCGCCGGGCCCCTGTTCACCGCGCGAATCCGGCCTGTCGAACGAGGTGATCCGTCAGTTTGGCAGCCAGCGGATACCCGTCTTCGGCGTTTGCCTGGGACACCAGTGCATTGGACACACGTTTGGCTCGGAGGTGATTGTGAATTACCGCATGATGCACGGTAAAACATCGCTGATTAAACACAACGGGAAGGATTTGTTCGAGGGCATGCCGAATCCGTTTTCCGCCACGCGCTACCATTCCCTCGTCATCAAGCGTGAGACACTGCCCGCCTGCCTCGAAATCACGGCCGAGACGGATGAAGGCGAAATCATGGGCGTGCGCCACAAGGAACTCCCGATTTGGGGCGTTCAATTCCATCCCGAGAGCATTCTCACGGAAAGCGGACGGCAAATCATGAGGAATTTTCTCAAGTTGAAGTAGCCGCGCCACACGCTATAGTAAACCGCTCATGCAAATATTTTTGCTCAAGTCGAAGATTCATCGGGCCATCGTCACCGACGGCAACCTGAATTATGAGGGCAGCCTGACCATTGCGGCCGACCTCATGAAGGCCGCCGGGCTGCGTCCCTACGAACGCATCCTGTGCAGCAACCTGGCCAACGGCAACCGGTTCGAAACCTATGTCATCACCGGCAAGCGCGGTTCCGGCGCCATCGTGCTGAACGGCGCCGCCGCACACCTCGGGAAGAAGGGGGAACAGCTCACCATCATGAGCTTCGCCGCCATCAGCAAAAAGAAGGCGGAAAGCTGGAAGCCGCAAGTGATTGTGCTTGGCGCGGGGAACAAGATCGTCCGCAAACCCGGGATTTAACCGGCTGTTATTTTCGATTTACGATATACGATTTACGCGGTGCTCGCAGTGGGTGGCTGCCGCGTAAATCGAAAATCCGATATCGTAAATTTTCAGAAGTTCTTGGCGACTTCCGCCCAATTCACCACGTTCCAGAAAGCCTTCAGATAATCGGCGCGCTTGTTCTGGTATTTCAGATAATAGGCGTGCTCCCAGACGTCCACACCGAGGACGACCTTGCCTTCCACGCCGGAGACGGCTTTGCCCATGAGCGGATTGTCCTGGTTGGCGGTGGAAACAATTTCCAGTTTGCCGCCGTTGGAGACGAGCCAGGCCCAGCCACTGCCGAACCGGCCGATGCCGGCGGCCTCGAACTTCGCCTGAAAATCGGCAAAGGAGCCGAAGGTGGCCTTGATGGCGTCACCGAGCTTGCCGGAGGGCGCACCGCCGGCATTGGGGCCGAGAATCTTCCAGAAGAACGAGTGGTTCCAATGGCCGCCGCCGTTGTTGCGCACCGGGCCGCGGATGTTGTCCGGCACGGACGCAAGGTCGCCGATGAGCACTTCGAGCGCGGCGTTGCCGGCGATGGCCTTGTTGAGATTGTCCACGTAAGCCTTGTGATGGCGGTCGTGATGGATTTCCATCGTCAACGCGTCGATGTGCGGTTCCAAAGCCTCCTTGGGATAGGGCAGGGCGGGTAATTCGTATGCCATAATTTTTAATCCTTTCGTTTCAATTCGTTAATCTTGAAAACCAAATTGCACCGCACTCGATTTAAAAGCAAGCCTGCACCACGCCGCCGTCCACGCGCAAGGCGGCACCGTTGGTG
>JBEKKN010000029.1:0-32737 GCA_050010675.1 Verrucomicrobiota bacterium
GCCACCGCCGGGTCCAGCCGTTTGTCCGGCACGAGGTAGTTGCCGACGTAATCACTCACGGCGTCCTCCAGCGACGTGACGGGCGCGGCGTAGCCGGCGGCCCGCAACCGGGCCAGATTGGCCTCGGTGAAATACTGGTACTTGTCGCGAATCGCTTCGGGCATCTCCACAAATTCGATTTTCGGCTCGCGCTTCAGCGCGGCGAAAACCGCGCGCGCCAAGTCCAGCCACGTCCGCGCCTTGCCGGAACCGATGTTGAACAGGCCGCCGGCCTTTTCATTGGCCGCCAGGTAAAGCGTCATGGCCACGGCGTCCTTGACGTAAAGAAAATCGCGCTGCTGTTCGCCGTCCCGGTATTCCGGGCGATGGCTTTTGAACAGACGAATGACCCCGGTTTCGCGCACCTGCCCAAAGCTTTTGTGGACCACCGACCGCATGTCGCCTTTGTGGTCCTCGTTCGGACCGAACACATTGAAATATTTCAGCCCGACAATGCGGTCCAAAAATCCGGCGCGTCGGGCGTGCAAATCGAACAGATGCTTTGAGTAGCCGTACATGTTCAACGGGCGCAAGGTGTCGAGTCTGGCATCATCGTCGGCCATGCCCGCCGCGCCGTCACCGTAGGTCGCGGCGGAAGACGCATAGACGAAGCGGGTCCGGTTCGCGAGCGACCACGCGGCCAGGTCCTTGGTGAATTCATAATTGTTGCGGATGAGATAGCTGGCGTCGCGCTCGGTGGTGGACGAACACGCACCGAGGTGCAACACGAAATTAAATTTCCCCAGCGCGCCGTTTTGCAATCGCGGCAGCAACTCGTCGGCCTCGACATAATGGGCGAATCGCAAGGGCGTGAGATTGCGCCATTTCTCGTCCGTGCCGAGGCGGTCGCAAACGACGATGTGTTCGCAGCCGCAGCGGTTGAGCGCCCAGACCAGCGCGCTGCCGATAAAGCCTGCGCCACCGGTGACCAGCACCCGCGCGTCGGAAAAATCAGTCGATTTCATGAATTCTACCACCCCAGCACATGCGCGAAAATCAGCGGCGCGACGATGGTCGCGTCGGATTCAATGATGAAGCTGGGCGTCTTCACCCCCAGTTTGCCCCAGGTGATTTTTTCGTTCGGTACCGCGCCGGAATAACTGCCGTAGCTCGTGGTCGAGTCGCTGACCTGGCAGAAGTAATCCCAAAGCGGCACGCCCGTGCGGCCCAAATCCTGATGCAACATGGGCACGACGCAAATTGGGAAATCGCCCGCGATGCCGCCGCCGATCTGGAACATGCCCAGCGGACTTTTCCTGGTCGTGCGCGTGTAAAACTCCGCAAGCCAGGTCATGTATTCAATGCCGGTACGGATGGTATGAACATTCTTTACCTCACTGCGGATGACCGCGGCGGCGTACATGTTGCCGAGGGTTGAATCCTCCCAGCCGGGGACAACGATGGGCAGATTTTTTTCAGCGGCGGCGAGCATCCAAGAATCCTTCGGGTCAATTTGATAATATTTTTTGTATTTGCCGCTGCGGAGCACCTGATAGAAAAATTCGTGCGGGAAAAACCGTTTACCTTCCCCGTCGGCGGCCACCCAGACTTCGAGCATGGCTTTTTCCATGCGGCGCATGGCCTCGCCTTCGGGAATGCACGTGTCGGTCACGCGATTCAGGTGGCGCTTGAGCAATTTCTCCTCCTCGCGCGGCGTCAGATGCCGGTAATGCGGCACGCGCTCGTAATAATCATGCGCCACCAGGTTGAACACGTCCTCCTCGAGATTGGCGCCGGTGCAGGTGATCAGATGCACCTTGTCGCGGCGGATCATCTCGGCCAGTGACAACCCCAATTCAGCGGTGCTCATGGCGCCCGCGAGACAAATCATCATGCGCCCGCCACCATCCAGGTGCGCGCCGTAGGCGCGCGCGGCGTCCACCAGCGTGGCGGCGTTGAAATGCCGGTAATGATGCCGGATAAAACGGGAGACCGGTCCGCCGGCTGGCTGGCGCTGCGCTTTTTTGTTCATAGGTGAATTCTGAAAAATTCCGCGTTGCCCCACGATACAAATGTTTGCGCGGTTGCCAACCCTAAATTCAGAACCAGCCGGGAGACTTGAGTTTTTTTGCGACGCGCGGTTTACGTCGGATTCGAAAGTGCCATCGGAGTTATTGCACAATCACCAAATTCGGCTGGACCATGGAGAGTCCGCCCTGAACGTCATCACGGAATTGGGCACCCACGATGACATTGTTGGTGCAGGTGGTGTTATTGACCCGGAAGGCGGCGCTGCCGCACTTGCTGGCGATGAGGTTGGTGAAGGCGTTGCGGACACACTCCGTCCGGGGAGCCGGTTGCCAGCCCCGCAGGGTCTGCCGCTCGGTGTGTGCCATGAAAACGCCATAGTGGTGGCTGTCCTGGATGGAAGTATTGTAAAATTGATTATCGCAACTGGCGCGCATGAAAACACCGAGATCGTTGGCCACCAGCACGGCGTTGCTGATGACGTTGTGGTTGAAAGCCAGGTCCAGCGATATGCCGGCCCCGGGATTGTCGTGGAGGTAAAGCTCGGTGAACAGGCAACCCTCCGTATGGTAACAGGCCAGACCGTCGAACTCGTTGTCAAACGCCGTCAAATCCCGCACGGTCAAGCGCCGCACCCCGAGGGTGGTGACCAGGCCTCCGGAGCGGCAACGGGCGGCGGTCACCTGTTGCACCACCGAATCGCTGACGTTCTGCACGGTGATGCCGTTGTTGCGGATTTGTGAACCCTCACCGCGCAACTGCCAGAGTTCACGTTGCTGGTGGGAACGATTGCCATCAATGAAAAGATTGCTCAGGCATAGGTACCGGATGGTGTGTTGCGGATGATTGACCGGCTCGCCCATGATGACGACCGGACAATTGGCTCCGTCGGCCAGACGGAGGACCGTTTCCTTCCCGGAACCGCGCAGGGTCTCATGGTCGCGCCGCAATACAATGGGCTGGCGAACTGTAAAAATTCCGGACGGTAACACCACTTCACCGCCGCTGGCCGGCAAGGCATCCAATGACCTTTGGATTTCAGCACCGGACACCCCGGCCGGCAATGTGACGGTCGCCGAATCATATGCAAGTACCTTGAAACAAATCAAGTACGCCATGACCAGAACCAATTGCCCCGCGTATCGCGTGCCTGTCACAATTACCCGGCTTCTGACTTGTTTTAGGTTTATCTTCATAAGGCCGAGACTGTTGTTAGCAATCGCTGTTCCTATTTTAGTTTCGTCCAAGTCCGAAGAAATTTCATCAAATCCGCATCACTTTTAGTTAGATTTTTAATTTGAACTAATTCCCAACGTGGTCGATGGTAATAGCTGAGGAGTTTGGTTGCCCCCCATTCGGATGCGGCACCTCCGGTGAGCGAACTGCTTTCGGGATTTCCCAAGCGGCGCGGAGTGGTTATGTTCCGCGCACCTTTATGGTGAAACGGCAATCCGCAAACACATTCACCCCCGCTCAACTCGGCTTCTCGATGCCCGCCGAATGGGAACCGCATGAGGCCACGTGGCTCGGCTGGCCGCATAACGCCACCGACTGGCCCGGCAAATTCGCGGCCATTCCGTGGGTCTACGGCGAAATGGTGCGAAAAATTTCCGCCGGCGAAATCATCCGCCTGCTCGTCCGGCACCAAGCCGAGGAAAAGCTCGCCCGCCGCGTTCTCCAGCGCACCGGCTGCAATCTCAAAAAAATCCAGTTCGTCGTACATCCCACCAACCGCGGCTGGACCCGCGACAGCGGCCCGATCTTTTTAAAACGGAGCCCAAAGTCCAAAGCCCAAAGTCCAAAGTCGGAAACCGCCACCGTGCATTTCCATTTCAACGGCTGGGCCAAATACCGCAACTGGCGCAGGGACACGAAAGTCCCTGAAACCGCCGCGAGGGTGTTGCGCAAGAAACTTTTCCACGCCGAATGCCGCGGCCGGCCCTTCGTCATCGAAGGCGGCGGCATCGAGTTGAACGGTCGCGGCACGCTGCTCTCCACCGAACAATGTTACCTCGACCCCGGGGTCCAGGTCCGCAACCCCGGTCTTGGCAAAACGGAAATCGAAACGACGTTGAAAAATTATCTCGGCGTCAAAAACATCTTCTGGCTGGCCAAAGGTCCGGTGGGTGACGACACCCACGGTCACATTGATGACATCTGCCGCTTCGTGAATCCCAAGACGCTCGTGCTGGTCCGCGAAAAAAACTCCCGGGACGTGAATTATCGTCCGCTGGCGGAGAATTGGGAACGCATCCGCGATTTGCGCCTTGAGAACGGCGCGCGGCCGGATGTGGTGGCGCTGCCCATGCCCGCGCCGTTGTATTTCGACGGCGTCCGTTTGCCCGCCAGCTACGCAAATTTCTACATCAGCAACGCCGCCGTCATCGTCCCGACGTTCAACGACCCAAACGACCGCGTCGCGCTCGGGATTTTGGGCGAATTGTTCAAGGACCGGCCGGTGGTGGGCATCCATGCCGTTGACCTCGTGTGGGGCTTCGGTTCGTTGCATTGCCTGACGCAGCAACAGCCGGCCATTTGAAACGGCGCGTTCGGAGAACGCGTCCTACCGGGACGGGGCTGACTTGTTTAAGCCGGCCGCAATCATGTCTTGGCAAACTGTTTGACCGCCTCGACGCAGCGCCCGCAAATCGTCGGATGCTCCGGATTGGAACCCACGTCCGTTTCCCAATGCCAGCAGCGCTCGCATTTCTGGCCGTCGGCGTGTTCAACCACTATTGAGGAATCTTCACCTTTCTCAGTTTCAAGAAATTTGATATCTGAAACATTAAATAATTCACGCCAAGTTTCCGCATACTCGGTAACTTTGGGACGACCAGAATCTTTGCCCACCGTCCAGATCAGCTTCGCATCGAGTGACTTGCCGATGAGCTTGGCCTGACGCGCTTTTTCCAAGGCGGCAAGCGCTGGTTCCCGCATTTTGAGCAAAATTTCGTTCCAATGGCCAAGCTCTTGAAATTTTGATTCTATCCATTCAGTCAAATGTACGCTTGCAGTTGGATGACTTGGCACAAATTCCCATGCCTCGTCGGCCGTAAACGCCAGAATCGGCGCAAGCATTTTACAAAGGCCTGTTACCAGCCTGTATAAAGCAGTTTGACTGGAACGACGGTGTTCGGGGCCATACCGATTTGTGTACATCCGGTCTTTGATGACGTCGTGATAAATCGAGGACAGCTCCACGGCGATGAACTGGCTGACTTTTTGGTAGATGATGTGGAATTCGTAGGCGTCGTAGGCCTTGATGACTTCCTGTTCCAGCTTCGAAAATTCAGCCAGAATCCAGCGGTCGAGACCGGTAAGTTCGTCTTCACGTACGGTGTGCTTTGCCGGATCGAAATCGTAAAGATTCGAGAGCTGATAGCGCAGGGCGTTGCGGATGCCGCGATAGGTTTCGGCGACCTTGGCAATGCGTTCCTCGCTCACAATGATGTCGTTGCGGAAATCCTGCGACGAAACCCAGAGCCTCACGATGTCGGCGCCGTATTTCTTGACGTAAGCCTCGGAGGTCTGCGGTTTTTCATAGCCGCCCTGCCCTTGCTTGCTCTTGGAAATTTTCTCGCGGTCGGCGTCCACCATGAAACCGTGCGTCAGCACAGTCTTGAACGGCGCCGCGCCGTTGCCCGCCAGCGAAAGCAGCAACGAAGATTGAAACCAGCCGCGATGCTGGTCCGAACCTTCCAGATACATGTCGGCCTGCCAGGGAATGGCTGAGGGTTGAGGGTTGAGGGTTGAGTGATTCAGCTCGGGGCGCCGCATCAAAACGGACCGAGAGGATGAGCCGGAATCAATCCAGACATCGAGGGTATCGTTCGATTTGGCGGCGGCTTCCGCACCCTTCCAATCCTTGGGCTTTACGAGCGACCAAAGATCAGCTGCCGATTTCTCAAACCAGACATTGGAGCCGTGTTTCCCAATCAAATCGGCGGCGTTGCGAACAATTTGTGCGTCGAGAATCGGTTCGCCTTTCGCATCGTAAAACGCCGGAATCGGCACGCCCCAAGTGCGCTGACGCGAGATGCACCAATCCGGACGCGATTCAACCGCGGCTTTGATGCGGTTGACGCCCCAGTCAGGAATCCAATTCACGCGGCCAATCTCATTCAACGCGGCGGTGCGGAAGGTTTGTAGAACAGGCGTCGCGCCTGCCTCTGACTCCCTTTTAGATGGAGACAGGCTGGAAGCCTGTCCTACGACGTGGTCAATCTTGATGAACCATTGGTCCATTGCGCGAAAGATGATGGGGGTCTTGCTGCGCCAGCAGTGCGGATAGCTATGGTGATAATTTTCCTGATGCAGCAAGGCGTGACGCAACCGCAATTCATGGAGGACCGCCTCGTTGGCGTCACTCTTCCCGTGCTTTTCGAGAATGGATTTGCCGACCATCTCGGCAGGCATTTGCAGTTCAATGGGCAAATCATTCGTATACGCGAACTTGCCATCGTCATCCACGGGCGAGTAAATCGGCAGACCATTTTGGCGGCCAAGATTGTAGTCGTCGAGACCGTGGCCCGGTGCGATATGCACAAAGCCCGTCCCCGTGTCGCTGGTGACAAACTCGGCGGCGTACAGCCTGCCGGTGCGTTTGGGAATAAACGGGTGTTGATACTGCAACTGAGCCAGCTTCCCAATCGGAAAAGGGTGCTGAGGATAACTGCTCCAGCCGCATTTCTCAGCGATGGTGGGAAGCAAACCGCGAAATAGAATGTATTGATCACCGCCGACTTCAACCTGGACGTACTCGAGTTTATCATTGAAGGCGATGGCCAGGTTGGCGGGCAGCGTCCAGGGCGTGGTCGTCCAGATGAGCACGAACGTATTCGGCAGGCCGATAACCGGAAACTTCACATAGACGCTCGGGCTGACGTGGTCCTTGTATTCGACCTCGGCTTCGGCGAGTGCCGTACGGCAGGGGATGCTCCAATAAACCGGCTTTTTCCCACGATAAACAAACCCCTTGTCAACGATGTCCGCAAAGAGGCGCAGTTCATCGGCTTCATACTCCTGGTTGAGGGTAAGATAGGGGTTGTCCCAGTCGCCCAAGACGCCGAGGCGTTTAAATTGGACCCGCTGGATGTCAATGTAACTGCGCGCATAAGTTTCGCAGGCCTTGCGAATGGTCACGGCATCGGCACTGGTGTCGCCGGCCTTGCGCATCTCCTGGGAAACCTTGAATTCGATGGGCAAACCGTGGCAGTCCCAACCCGGCACGTACGGCGCGTTGAAACCGCGCAGGGTTTTGTATTTAACAATGATGTCCTTGAGAATCTTGTTCAGTGCCGTGCCGATGTGGACGTCACCGTTCGCGAATGGCGGGCCGTCGTGCAGAACGAACTTCTCCTTCGCCCCCGCGCGCGCGGCCTGGATTTTTGCGTAAAGATCGGACTTTTCCCATTTTGAGAGCCGTTCCGGCTCCCGGGCAACCAGATCCCCCTTCATGGGAAAGTCGGTGCGCGGCAGATTCAATGTGTTTTTATAGTCCATCGTGGCTTTCAAGAAGGAACCAAGCTAACAGCCGCGAAAAATGGTGTCAACGAACGCGCAAACACAACCTGGCTGATGCAGGCAAAAAAAAACCGGGTCAAACTGCCAGGGGGTGGCCGAGAGACCCGGGGAATTTTCGAATGAGTACGTACGTAGGATTACGAAGAACTCCAATCCGGGAGCGTACCGAAACCCGGATCGAAAACGGTTTTAGAAAAATCAAAGAACACTGTCGACAGCCCAATAATCCCGTCGCACCTTGTCCATACTAAATCATAAACACTTATTTATGTCAATGCATGCACTTAAAGTATTAGCTATTATACTTTGTGCTGCGGTTTTAATTAGCCCCGGGGAGGTCGGTCGCCTGGTTTTGGCGGTTTCAGGGCGGTTGCCGGCCATTCGAAACATCCAGGCAAAGATTCCTGTTTACAGGACGGAATGGGCTGCTACTATCATTTCGCAAGGCAAAGAAAGGGAAAACGCATGAAGAAAATTGAGGCGGTCATCAAACCTTTTAAACTGGAGGACGTGAAATCTGCACTGAACGCACTGGGCGTTGCGGGTATGACCGTGGCCGAGGTCAAGGGCTTTGGCCGGCAAAAAGGGCACACGGAAATTTATCGCGGCAGTGAATATGTCGTCGATTTTCTGCCCAAGATCAAAATTGAAGTGGTGCTGGCCGACTCACTGGTGAATGCCGCCGTTGAAGCCATCGTCAAGGCGGCCAAAACCGGCAAGATCGGTGACGGGAAGATTTTCGTCAGTTCCATTCAGGATGCCACCCGCATTCGCACCGGCGAAACGGGCGAACAGGCGCTGTGAACACTGATGGCGAAGGATGCATGCGTGGACCGGAAACACTTTTTCTTGCGTCAGAACCGGATTTTTGATTTACAGAAGCGACCAGCAAAACCGTGCAGCCATCCCGATTTAGAGGATGGAGGCGTATTGTGAATAACTCGTGAACAAAAGTTAATATGTTGTCCTAGGAACACCCGGCCCATTCGCGTAAAAAGTTCGCGTAAGCACAAGTTGGTCGTGGCGTTTCAAAGATTGTCGAAGACGTGAAATCGGGATTTGGGATTTATAATTTGTAAAGTGCTACGAATCAACGTATTACATTTTAGTTCGAGCCGTGGTTTTAATTAATAAAGGTGTGTGAGTGAACGTGTTAGCAAAACGGCGAATTTGAAGTTGGGTGAGTGAGCATGGCGGGCGGGGTCAAACGCCAATTTTAGGGCTAGGTGAATAAATCGCTTAAAAAACGGGCTTTTTGACAAAACGCAAATGCAGATCTCGGCAGAAAAAATTTGGAATTCAGCACGGGAACATATTCGTTCCAGGTTGAATGCGGAAACTTACAACATGTGGTTTGCCCCGTTGCGCGCCAACGCGGTCGATCCCAACCACGTCACCTTGGAGGTGGCCAACGAATTCTGTGAGGTCTGGCTTAAGGACAATTATCTGAGCCTGTTGCAGGATGCCCTGACTGTCGCGGCCGGGCGCCAATTACAGGTAAAATTCAAGATCACCACCGGTGGCAACGCCCAAGCCTTACCGGCTATTGCTTCCACCCTGGGCAAAGCCACCAGAGCTGCCGAGCCCAGCCACGAACGGACCTTCCACAACGGGGAAATCAGTTTTAATCCAAAAAACACGTTCGAGACCTTTGTCGTCGGCAATAACAACAATTTTGCCTACGCCGCCGCGCTGGCCGTCGCCCAGGCTCCCGGCAAATCCTATAATCCACTTTTTCTCTACGGCGGAGTCGGCCTCGGCAAAACCCACTTGCTGCACGCCATCGGCCAGCACGTCGCCAGCAACAAGAAGAGCGCACGCGTGGCCTATGTTTCGTCCGAGAAATTCACGAACGAGTATATTGACGGAATTCAGAACAACCAGCTCGCCCGGTTTCGCAAGAAATATCGCCAAACCGATGTGCTGTTGATTGACGATATCCAGTTTCTGGCGGGCAAGGAGCGGATTCAGGAGGAATTTTTCCACACGTTCAACGCGTTGCACGAGGCGCACAAGCAGATCGTGCTCACCTGCGACCGCCCGGCCAGCGAAATTCAAAATCTCGAACACCGCCTGGTCTCCCGGTTTGAATGGGGTTTGGTCACCGATTTGCAGCCGCCGGACATCGAAATGCGCCTCGCCATTCTGCAAAAGAAGGCGCAGCTCATGGGCGTCACGCTGCCCGAGGATATCCTGAATTTCCTCGCCAGCCGCATCCGCACCAATGTCCGCCGCCTCGAAGGCGCGCTCATTCGCGTCGCTTCCTACGCCTCGCTCACCGGCAAAAAGCTGTCGATTGAAGTGGTTGAAGGCTTGCTGCGTGAAATCCTGCATGAGGAAGGCCGGCTGTCCATCAGCATCGAAGTCATCCAGAAACGGGTGGCCGAGCACTTTGACATCCGGCTGGCCGACATGACCAGCAAACGCCGGCCGGAGAACATCGCCTTCCCCCGCCAGATCGCCATGTATCTGTCCCGCCAGATGACCGAAAGCTCACTCAATACCATCGGCGAAGCCTTCGGCGGCCGTGATCACGGCACCGTTCTTCACGCCTGCCGCCTGGTGAAAGACCGCATGGAAGTGGACGCCAACGTCCGTCAGGTCGTCCATTACCTGGAAAAACAGTTGATGCGCTGATTCCGCACTCGACACCGCTTCCTCGTCACTCAAAACTTTCGTCATGCCGGTCATTGAAGTCAACGGCCTGACCAAGGCGTTTCGCACCTACAAAAAGCAACCGGGTTTTGCAGGCGCGATCAAAGGGCTTTTCCACCGTCAATATGAGCAAACGGTTGCCGTCAATGATGTGCGTTTCCAGATTGAACCCGGCGAACTGGTCGGTTTTCTCGGCCCGAACGGCGCGGGCAAGACCACCACGCTCAAAATGCTCGCCGGCCTGCTGTATCCGACGGGCGGGTCGGCGAAGGTCCTCGGTTATACGCCCTGGGAACGCGCTGATGGTTATCGCCGCCAGTTTGCGCTCGTGCTCGGCCAGAAAAACCAGCTGTGGTGGGATTTGCCTGCGCGCGAATCACTCGAACTGAACGCGAAAATCTACGGTATCCCCGCCGACCGTTTTAAACGCACCGTCGCTGAGATGAGCGAATTGCTGACCGTTCAGGACAAGCTCAACGTCAGCGTGCGCGAACTTTCCCTCGGTGAACGCATGAAAATGGAGCTCATCGCGTCGCTGCTGCATCAGCCGAAGGTGCTTTTTCTCGACGAGCCAACCATTGGGTTGGACGTGGTTTCACAAAAAACCGTGCGCGAGTTCATTCGCCGCCACAATGCCGAGCAAAAAACCACGATTCTGCTCACGAGCCATTACATGGCCGACATCCAGGCGCTCTGCCAGCGCGTTATCATCATCGACCACGGCAAAATCTTCTTTGACGGCAAACTTGACGAGATCGTGGATCGCTTCGCCGATTTCAAATTCATCACGATCCAATGCGCCAACGCCGAGGCGCAATCGGCGGAGAATCTGGCACGATATGGCGAAGTCGTGGAAAAAACGCCGAGCGCGATCACCTTGAAGGTTAAACGCGACCGAGTGATTGCCGTCTGTAAATCATTGTTCGACGATCTGCCGGTGACCGACATTGACATTCTGGAAGTGCCGATTGAGGACGTCATCCGCCAGATTTTTGCGCGGTGAATCAATCACACGGCACAGTGCGGCCCGATGCCCAATCACGCGTTTCCTGGATTTTCTCCCGCATCACGACCGACAAGGGCCGGGTTTGTTGGATTTCGGCGAGCAAATCCGGTTGCGTCAGGGTGCGCTTCCCGGCATGTGCGGTGTACATCGCCGACACAACGGCCTGTTCAATTTCCGAACCGGAAAAACCTTTCGTGGCTTCCACCAGCGCGTCCAGGTCAAATTGCGACGGCTCCAGCGAGCGTTTGCGCAGGTGAATCTGTAAAATGTCCCGGCGGTTCTGCGGGGACGGCAGATCCACGAAAAAAATTTCGTCGAAACGTCCCTTGCGCACAAGTTCCGGCGGCAGACGCATGATGTCGTTGGCGGTGGCCACGACGAAAACCGGTTTTTTTCGTTCCGACATCCAGGTTAAAAAAGTACCCAAAATACGGCGTGACAAGCCGTCATCGTCCTCCTGCACGGCCACGCCTTTTTCGATTTCGTCCATCCACAGGACGCATGGCGACATGACTTCGGCGGTCTCAAAGGCCTTGCGCAGATTACGTTCGGTTTCACCGTAATATTTGTTGTAAAGCACGCTGAAATCGAGTCGCAACAGCGGCACCCCGAAGATCGCGGCGGCCGCCTTGGCCACGAGACTTTTGCCGCAACCCTGCACGCCCAGCAACAGGACGCCGCGCGGCGGATCGAGCTGCGTGTCGGTTTCGCCGGTGAAAAAATCCCGGCGCACCGTCAGCCAGTTCTGCAACCGGCGAAGGCCGCCAATCTCCGAGAACTGCACGGTTTCATATTCAAAGGACAAAACGCCGTCGCGACCGAGCAGTTCATATTTGGCCCGCATGACCTCCGGCATTTCCGATTCGGAGATGACGCCGTCGTCGTTGATGGCCTTGAGCGCCAGGCGGCGTACATCCGTGGTCGTAAGCCCCACCAGGTTCCGCACCAGCAAATCAATCGCTTTGTTGGTGGTTTGAACGTCGCGCCGGCCATGTTCCGCCCCCCAATCGGCAGCCACATCATAAACGATTCCACGCACTTCATCGGCCGACGGCAGGGGCAGATGAAACCGCGCGGTGAACGGCTGCAGGTCCTGGGGCACCTGCAGCGCGAAGCCAGCCAAAATCACCGTCGAATAGTGGGACGAATAGTTCAGGGCAATGTCCTTCAGATAGCGGACCACCACCGCATCCTCCAAATAGGGATGGAAATCCAGGAGAACAAACAGCGAATACGACGCGGAATTTTTGATGTAGCTCAACACCTCCTGCGATTTGAGGACCGCTTGGGCCGGCTGGTCACAGGGGTCAAACGCCAACAAGCCTTCCGTCACCGTCCAGCGATAGGCCTTCAGTTGCAACCGTTTCGCGATTTGCCGCACCATCTGGACGATTTGTGCTTCTTCGCCACTCTCAACGACAATCAACGGCATCCGCGAACGGATCATGGCCTCCAGGTCACGAATCGGACTTTCCGTGATGAGCGAACCCGTATTGGCAAGTTTGGCGGACGGCAAATTCATTCAAGTGGCCCTAAAGCTCCCGAAATTGCCCCGGCCCGCAAGCAAAAAGCGCCTGATCCTGCTTCCGGGTCGTCCGCGCGCTGATCAAGCCGCTTCCATGTCCGGCTTGCGCCGCACGATGGGCTGGGTTTCACCGAGCACGACGGACCGCGTGATTTTCACATGAACCACATCGGTGCTGTTGGGCGCGTCATACATCACGTCCAGCATGAGCCGCTCGATCAGCCCGCGCAAGGCGCGCGCGCCGGTGCCCTTCTTGAGTGCCAGCACCGCGAGTTCACGCAGCGCGTCGGGTGTGAATTCCAGTTCCACGCCCTCCATGGCCATGAGTTTGGCAAATTGCTTCGTCAGCGCGTTCTTCGTCTCGGTGAGAATGGAAACCAGTTGATCCTCGGACAGCTCGGTCAGCGTGGTCACCACCGGCAGCCGGCCGATGAATTCGGGAATGAAACCGTAGTCCAGCAGATCCTCCGGCTCGGCATGCTGTAAAATTTGATCGCGCGCGACGACGGCATTTTTTTGCATCTCGCCAATGGCGCCAAAACCCATGGTGTGCCGGCCCAGCCGCCGTTGAATGGTCTTTTCCAGACCGACAAACGCCCCGCCGCAGATGAACAGAATATCCGTCGTGTCCACGCGGATGTATTCCTGTTGCGGATGTTTGCGGCCACCCTGCGGCGGCACGTTGCAAACCGTGCCTTCGAGGATTTTCAGCAGCGCCTGCTGCACGCCTTCGCCGGAAACATCGCGCGT
This sequence comes from Verrucomicrobiota bacterium, assembly GCA_050010675.1. Lineage (GTDB taxonomy): Bacteria > Verrucomicrobiota > Verrucomicrobiia > Limisphaerales > UBA11358 > UBA11358. The sequence continues at coordinate 13,467 of JBEKKN010000029.1, forward strand.
GATGGACGGGCCATCGGCCTTGCGCGCAATCTTGTCGATCTCGTCAATGTAAACGATGCCGCGCTGGGCGCGCTTCACGTCGTAATCCGAGTTTTGCAGCAAACGCAAAATGATGTTCTCCACGTCCTCACCCACGTAGCCGGCTTCGGTCAGCGTGGTGGCATCGGCGATGGCAAACGGCACGTCGAGCACCCGGGCGAGCGTGCGCGCCAGCAGCGTCTTGCCGGAACCGGTCGGGCCAATCATCAAAATGTTGCTCTTTTCGATTTCCACGCCGGAATGCCTGGTCTTGCCCGTGGCCGCCCCTCCCTCCGGTTCCTGCTGAATGCGCTTGAAATGATTGTGGACCGCCACCGCCAGGGTTTTTTTGGCATGCTCCTGGCCGACGCAATGCAGATCCAGCAGCCGTTTGATTTCGGCGGGTTTGGGAACGGTGAATTTCGGCTGCTTTTTCTGATTCTGAAGCTCGAGCTCGCGATCGAGGACGTTTTTACAAAGGATGATGCAGTTGTCGCAGATGTAAACGCCGGGCCCGGCAATGAGCTTGCGCACTTCCGCGTGCGACTTGCCGCAGAAACTGCACATCGTAAGATTGTTGGGGCGCGCCATTTTATTTTTCGAATTTCAAAATTTCGGATTTTGCATTTTGAAAACGTCTGGCGCGGGAAACGTCAAGCGACCACCGACGTTTTTTCCATGGCGCCCGGAATTTCCTTTCGTGACTGCACCACGTGATCCACGAGGCCGTATTCCTTTGCCTCATCGGCAGACATGAACCGGTCGCGGTCGGTATCGCGCGCGAGGTCTTCAACCTTGCGACCGCAATGTTTGGCGAGAATTTCGTTGAGCCGGTCCTTGAGCCTCAAAATTTCCTTCGCCTGGATGCTGATGTCGCTGGCCTGGCCCTGGACGCCGCCCCACGGCTGATGGATCATGATGCGCGCGTTCGGCAGCGCATAGCGTTTGCCTTTGGCGCCCGCGGCCAGCAGCACCGCCCCCATGCTCGCCGCCTGCCCGACGCAGTAGGTATTCACGTCGCAGGTCAGATATTGAATCGTGTCGTAAATCGCCAGCCCGGCCGTGACGCTGCCACCCGGCGAATTGATGTAAATATGGATGTCCTTTTTGGCGTCGGACATCTGCAGGAAAAGCAACTGGGCGATGATGATATTGGACACGTTGTCGTCCACCGCCGTGCCGAGAAAAATGATGCGGTCCACGAGCAGGCGCGAGTAAATGTCCCAAGTCCGCTCGCCGCGGCCGGTCTGCTCAACCACAATTGGAACCAAAAAGTTTTGCATGGCTAAACTACTACTCCATTTTCAGCGCAAGTAAAGGAGCAAACCTCACGCCAAGTTGCAAAAAACATTGGAAAATTTATCGTTTCTCCGCAGCCAAATACTTTTTCCAAATCAACCGGAACGCACTGGCAAAATCCCCGGGTTTTCCGGTCATCCAGCGCGTAACCGCTTCCGGCATAAACCACTCGCCGCTGTCAATTTCATCGGGATGCAACTCAAACGGTCCCTCGGCCCGGCAGCGATAAACCCGGACAAATTCCTGATCCGTCTCCGCGCACGCACCGATTTTGAACAGAAGCTCCGGCGTTTTTGGGACGATCAATCCAATTTCCTCGCGCAATTCACGCACGGCGCAGGCATCGTAATCCTCGCCCGAATCCACGTGTCCGGACGATGAGGAATCCCATTTGCCCGGTTCGCGGTCCTTGATCATCGAACGTTTCTGGAGAAATATCTCGCCGCGCGAATTGAACACCAGCACATGGATGGCGCGGTGCAACAGTCCGCGCGCATGAACTTCGCGCCGCGTGTTCTGCCCGATCACCTCGTCGCGCTCATTGACCACATCAAAGATTTCGTCGCTCATAAATTGAACCGTAGCGGCATGTCGGCAGACCGCCGCATTTATTCATTCAGTTTGCGGCGCTCTGCCGAGACGCCGCTACGACAAAAGTTTTCCTGTCAACGCCACAAACTGTTCCAGGCTCAATTTTTCGGCGCGTTCCTGCAACGGGATTTTCAATCCGGCAAACGCCCGCTCCAGTTTTTCAGCCGGCCAGTCTTCGCGCAACAGCTTCAGCATCATTTTTCGCCGCTGGGAAAAGGCGCGTTTTACAATCGTCACGAAGTTGGCTCGCAAGTTTTCCGGCAGAAGCGGCGTGGCGCGGCGTTCCAGAACCACGCAGGCTGAATCCACGTCCGGTTCCGGAAAAAAGCAGCCTGCCGGAATCTTGAACCATTCACGTGGTTCGTAGTCGAGTTGAATGAGCAACGACAGGATGCCGAAGTCTTCATCATCGGCTTTGGCCATCAAGCGCCGCGCGACTTCGAGTTGCAGCGTTGCCACCATCCGTTCCGGCCTTTGGGGTGATTGCGCCAGTTCGACCAGGATTGGCGACGCGACGGAGTAGGGCAGATTGGCCACGAGTTTCCAGTCGCTCCAATCGTGCGGTTCGCGTTTCAAGAACTTTAACGCATCGTCGTGGAGCAATTGAAAGTTTGGAGTTCCGCCTTCAGGCGGTTTCGCGGGCGAGTGTCCAGCCGGCTGAAGCCGGAACTCCGAACCGAAGCGCTCCCGCAAAAATTCCACGAGTTGCGCGTCCTTTTCAATCGCCAGCACCTCGCCGGTATTTTGCAACAGCAATTCCGTCAACGGCCCCAGTCCCGGCCCGATTTCGAGGACCTTGTCAGGCTTTGACAATTCAGCGGCCTTGACGATGCGCCGGAGCTGGTTCGCGTCGTGCAGAAAATTCTGGCCGAGGGATTTCGTAAGCTGAATCCCGCGCGTGGCCAGCAGTTCCCGCATTTCAGTGAGTTTCATCGGAAAAACGGGGCCACAGATGGACACAGATAAACACAGATGAAAAGGAAATGCGTTCGTGTCTCTGAATTTTGTCTGTGTACATCTGTGTTAATCTGTGGCCAAGACTTTTTGGAGTTCGGTAACGGCCTTGGCCAGTTGCGTCTTGGTAATGGTCAGCGGTGGCGTGAAGCTGATGACGTTGGCGTACTCGCCTTCAGGCAGCATGATAAAACCGCGATGCAACATCGTCTTGACTGCCCGCAGCGCCGCATCGGTTGCGGGCTTGCCATTTGACAGGCGCAGTTCCGCGCCGGCCATCAAGCCCAAACCGCGCACTTGGATTTGTGATTTGCGATTTGCGATTTGCGATTGAAGCTGCGAAAGCAGGAATTCTCCGAGTTCCGCGCTTCGCTCGCAAAGGTTCAACCGCTTGATCTCCTTGATTTGTGCCAGGGCCATCGCGCAGCCGACCGGATTGCCGAGGAACGTGCTGGTGTGGATGGCCTCGCCGCGCGATGCCGGCCAGGCGGCGTCCATCAAATCCGCCCGGCCGACACAGGCCGAGAGCGGAAAACCGCCGGTGAGCGCCTTGCCGAGGCAGATGAGGTCCGGCACGACGCCGGTGTGTTCGCACGCGAACCATTTCCCGGTGCGGCCGAAGCCGGTGAAAATTTCGTCAACGATGAACAACGCGCCGTGTTCGTCGCAAAGTTTTCGCAGCAACGGCAGAAACTCCGGCGGCGGAATATTGATGCCCCCTCGCGCTTGAACCGGCTCGACCAGGATCGCGCCGATGCGTTCGCGGCGGAAGAGCTTGCGGATGCGTTTTTCGATTTCGTCGCAGCCGATGTGAACCGGCTTATTCTGATTTTGAGTTTTTGATGTCAGCCGGCGAGCGCCGGCTTCCATTGGAAACGGAACGAAATGTCCGAACTCGCGCAGTTGCGAGCGGAACGGCCCGCGAAAATAATCGCGGTGCGTGGCATTGAGCGCGCCGTAACCGAGACCGTGATACGCTCCTTCGAACGCGATGACACTGCGTTTGCCGGTGGCGAGGATCGCCGTTTTGAGAGCGGATTCGACCGCCTCGAAGCCGGAATTGCTGAAAATGGTTTTGCCACGAACCGGGTTTGGCGTCCGGGGTCTGGTGTCCGGGGATTTGGTCCAGCGCTCGAAGGTGATGCGGCTTAATTCGCGTGCCAGCCCGGCCTTGCGCGCGTGCGGATGCACGTCACCCATTGCGTGGGGCAGGCGCGCCAGTTGCGCCTGACCGGCCCTGACAACCCTCGGGTTTGCGTGGCCCGCGGCGGCGACTCCAAACGCGGCGGTCAAATCCAGATATTTTTCCCCGCCGGCGTCCCAGACGTGGACGCCCTTGGCGCGTTCCCAGACGATGGGCCACGAACCATCCGGCTCTATCAGGACAATGTTCCGCGATTCGAAATCGCGGAGCAGTTGCAAAATCTTTTCTGTTTTGGTCACGAATTCACGATTTATGATTTGCGATTTATGCGCGCTCAAACCCTCCGGCGCAATCGTAAATCTCTAGACTCCGCGTTGTTCCGGTGGCCAGATGACCTTGTGCATCTGGACTTGAAACCGCACCGGCAGCGCGTCGGCGATGATTTTCTCCGCCAGCTCGCGTCGCGAAACGAGAGTTTGCCCGGCCGGGACTTTTTTCAGCGATCTATCCTGCTGCTTCGGCGACAGTGGATGCACCCACGAGAAGAGCAGGGGACAGATTGCATCAAGTTTGCATCTGGCAATTTGGTCTTTGGCCCATTCGTAATCCTCGGCCGTGCCGATGACGAATTTGATTTCGTCGGTCGCCTTCAGGTGCCTGATGTTTTCCCAGCGATTGCGCTCCACTTCGCCGCTGCCCGGACATTTCAAATCCATGATGCGATGAACGCGCGGGTCCACAGGTGAAATATCATGCGCTCCGCTGGTTTCGAGCAGCACGGTGAAGCCGTCGTCGCAAAGTGATTTCATCAGCGGCAGGGAATTTTTCTGGAGCAACGGCTCGCCGCCTGTCAATTCCACGAGCGGCAATTGCGGATTGCGGATTGTAGATTTTGGATTTGAAAACGGTTTCGCAAGAAAATGAACTTCACCGAGAATTTCGGTTAGCGATTGCTTTTTGCCCGAGGTGAAGGCGTAGGCGGTGTCGCAATACGAGCAGCGCAAATCGCACGCGGTGAGCCGGACAAAAATGCATGGCAGCCCGGCGAAGGTGCTTTCGCCTTGCAGGCTCAAATAGACTTCATTGATGACAAGCTTGTCGGACATGGTGGAGTTCAGCCGGTCGCGCATGTGAAATTGCCCAGCACAAAATGCTTTTCCACGCGCCGGCTTAGCGCGATGGCATGGGTGATGAATTGCTTCGCGCGTGTCACCGCCTGCGGCAGGTTGCAGCCGCGCGCGAGACAACCCGTGATGGCCGCCGAATAGGTGCAACCCGTGCCGTGGGTGCGAATGCCTTTGATGAACGGCGCGCTCAGCAGCAATTCCGTCCGGCCATCAAAAAAAATGTCGATGGCTTCATGCGCGTTTTTCAGATGGCCGCCTTTGACAAGCGCGGCACAGCCGAAGCGTGCGTGAATTTTGCGGGCCGCGGTGCGCAGATCTTCAACTGACGCCAGTTTGAGTCCGGTCAGAATTTCGGCTTCGCAAAGGTTTGGTGTCACGAGCGCGGCGAGCGGCAGCAATTTCTCCATCACGATTTTGATCGCCGCCGGTTTCAGCAGAACGGCACCGCTGGTCGAGGCCATCACCGGGTCAACGACGAGTGGCGGGTGTTTTTTCGTTTTGAAGAAGCCGGCGGCGACGCGAATATTCTCCGCCGAGAAGAGCATTCCTGTTTTCACGGCGGCGGGAGGCAATTCCTCAAAAACTGCTTCGATTTGTTGCCGCAAGATCCGGGGCGAACATGTTTCGACGGCGAGAACGCGTTTGGGATTTTGGGCGGTCAGGCATGCAATCGCGCTCGTGCCATGAATGCCAAGCGCGGCGAACGTTTTCAAGTCCGCCTGGATGCCCGCGCCGCCTCCGCTGTCGGAACCGGCGATGGTGAGCGCCACCGGGCAATGGGTGATTCTCGACATGCGCCTGAGGTTACCGGCATTCGCAGGAATCGGCACGGAAAAATACGGTGTGCGCCGGAGGAGACACACGGATTTGTAATCGGGTAAAACGCGATGGCGCGGATGAGGAACGGCTCGTAAACGGTGGCTGCCTAGGCGGTAAGTTTAAGGAGCAGGTAGTTTAACTCGCCGATGCGCGGCGGTTTGCCCACCACGGCATCCACTCCTGAAACGACTTCTCCGTCTTCCTTCATGACTGATCCCCAGCCGGTCATCATGATAACCGGTGTGCCGGGAGATTCCGCCTTGATGGTTCGGGCCACCTGCTGTCCGTCGATATCCGGCATGCCCAGGTCGGTGATAATCGTTTCAAAAGGCTGTTTTTTGCGCATGGCCGCGCGAAACATTTCCACGCCCTGTTTGCCTCCCGAAGCCGTTGTCACATTGTGTTCCAGGGACGTGAGGCAGTTCTTCAGCAATTCCTGAATCTGTGATTCATCGTCAATGCAAAGGATGCGCAATGAACGTTTTTTATTAACCTGCGACGTGGGGAACTCAGCGGCCGGCAAGGCTTTTTCCCGAATGGGGAAGGACAGCCGGATACAAGTCCCGCGGCCGGGCGCACTGTCAATTTCGATGAGGCCCTCATGGCGTTGCATCATGCCATAAACCATCGCCAGCCCAAGGCCGGTGCCGCCGCGTGTGGCTTTGGTGGAGAAGAACGGCTCCAGGCAGTGCTGGCGGGTCTTTTCATCCATGCCCACGCCGTTGTCCCGCACCTCGACCTGGATTTGCCGTTCGGGCGCCAGATTTTCCACTTGGGCGGTGCGGATCACGGAACGAGTGACGAGATTAATGGTGCCGCCCTGGGGAAGGGCGTCCACGGCGTTGAAAATCAAATTGAACAGCGCCTCCCGGAGTTCGGTGGGGTCGCTCAACAGCATTGGCAGATTGGACTCGAATTCGTGTTCGATATGAATGGAAATGCCTTCCCGCTGCGAAACGTCGCGCCAGCGCGGCCGGGTAAGTTCGATCACTTCCTGCATGATCTGGTTCACGTTCACCATCGTCAATTGTTCGCTGTCGGAACGGCGGCGGTAAAATTCCCGCATGCGGGCGACGATGTGGGCGATGTCATCACCGGATTTATTGATGGTTTGCAGATAATGCCGCGCATTTTCAGACAGGTCCGGGACCGTGGTAAGCAATAATTCCGAATAAGCGACGATGGGCGAGAGAGCGTTGTTGACATCATGCGCGACACCGCTGGCCATCTGGCCCAGAGCGCGAAGGCGTTCCTGTTGCACGACCACCTGCTGGGTCCGGCGCAATTCATCGTAGGCTTTTTGCACGCCCTCGGTCAGGCGCACCCGGTCATACAGGCTGCGGTATTGTTCCTCGGTGGTGAGGATTTTGGCCTGCAAAGCCTCTTTCTCGGACCGGACGGTCTCAATTTCTGCGCGCATCTGTTCTGCGTTGTAACGTACCTCCTCCATGACCAGCACGATCATGCTGACCGCGATGAACAATTGCAGCACGGCGGCTATGAGGAAACCCGCGTTGTAAAGGTTTTGGTACTCCTGGGAGAAGGGATAGCTCGCGAGGTACATCCCCCACAGAAAGAAGCCCAGGGACAACATTCCCGCTCCGACGAACGGCATCTTCTTTCGCACCCGGAAAAAGCACACGCCGGCAAACACGCTGCCCAGGCCGATTAGAATGAAAACGGGCAATTGGACCTGAAAAGTGTTTGAAAGCACTTCCGGACTGATGGCAGTCCAAACCAGCAGGAACAGCATGAACAGGGTCAGCAACGTCTGCCGGACCGGCAGGCTGAGGAAGCGGGCGCTGCCCCACAGAAGAAACACCGCCGAAATGGCAACGCAGCATTGCCTGAGGATGAAGATGGCTTTGTTGGAAATTGTGCCTTGCATGGTCATCCCCAGCGTCAGCCACAGCGCATAAAACAACCAAGCCACGGTCCAAATGGTGAAATATTCGCGGCGGGTGTAGCGATTCAGGTAATAAAAAAGTCCGACCAACACCCACACGCTCAACAGCGATACAAACAGCGTCGCCTGCAGGTACTGTTCCGAAAAATCCAGATGCAAATTTACGAATTTAGCCATTTTATTTTCCAGCGCACCTCAACGCGCCGGTCTTTAAAATGACAGCAAGCCGCAGGCCATTTCTTCGCTTGATTTCCTTTTAATTGTTACAAATAGGCCGGTTTATCCCCTTTTTGGGGTCGTCAAAACGCACAATCGCTCCGGACCCAATTTACAGCCCACACTTTCACTTTTACCCCCGTTGAGATGGAGCTATGATATTCGTGCTTATGGACAAAGACCGGGTTGCGGAAATACTGCTCGAAATCGGGACGCTGCTTGAATTGAAAGGCGAAAATCCGTTCAAGACGCGTGCCTATGCGAACGCAGCGCGCACGATTGAAACCCTGAATGAACCGCTCGCGAAAGTTGTCGCCGAAAACCGGCTGGGTGGAATCAAAGGCATCGGCGAAGCGCTCGAAAAGAAAATCACCGAACTGGTGGAAACCGGCAAGCTGGCTTACTACGATGAATTGAAAGCGTCCATTCCGCCGGGCCTGATCGAAATGCTGGAAATTCCCGGACTGGGGCCGAAGAAAATTCAGGCGCTGAATCAAAAGCTGGGCATTGATTCGGTTGCAAAACTCGAAGCGGCATGCAAATCCGGCAAGGTTGCCGGGCTCGACGGCTTTGGCGAAAAGACGCAGGCGAACATTCTTGAAGGCATTGAGCGCCGCCGGACCTACGCGTCCAAACATTTGTTGAGCGACGCGCTAGGCGCCGCCGAACCACTGCTCGAAAACCTGCGCGAGCATCCGGAAGTGATTCGTTGCAGCGCGGCGGGCAGTCTGCGGCGATTCAAGGAAGTGATCGGCGACATTGACCTGTTGGCGTCGTCGAAGAAGCCGGCGGAGGTGATTGAATTTTTTGTCGAGCAGCCGGGCATCATTAAAATCATCGCCAAGGGCGACACCAAGGCGAGCGTGATTTTGGAAAGCGGCATCCAGTGCGACTTGCGCGTGGTGAGCGACCGGGAGTTTCCGTTTGCGCTGGCATATTTCACCGGCAGCAAGGAGCACAACATCGTCATGCGCCAGCGGGCGATCATGCGTGGCCTGCGGTTGAATGAATATGGCCTCTTCAAATCCAAGGAGGAAACGCGCGATCCGAAGTTGCTCGTGCCCTGCCGGGACGAGGCGGGGATTTTTGCGAAGCTGGATCTGCCTTTTATCCCGCCGGAAATACGTGAAGACCATGGTGAATTTGCCGCCGGTGAAAAAAATGATTTGCCCAGGCTCATCGAGTGGACGGATTTGCGCGGCGCCCTGCACAATCATTCAACGTGGAGCGACGGGCACAACACCCTTGAGGAAACCGCTGCGTTCATGGAGGACCTCGGTTTGCAATACTGGGCAATCACCGACCATTCAAAATCGTCGTATCAGGCGAACGGGTTGGACGCAAAGCGCGTTCGCGAGCAAATCAAGGAAATCAAAAAAATCAACGGGCAATTCGCGGAACGCGGCAGCGGTTTTCGGCTGCTGGCCGGCTCCGAAGTGGACATTTTGCGCGACCGGCTGGATTTTGACGACGACCTGCTCGCGGAACTGGACGTGGTGGTTGCCAGCCTGCACATTCCGGCCAGCAGCGAGGCGGAGAATACAAAGCGGCTGATTCGCGCCGCGGAAAACAAATTCGTTCGTATCATTGCCCACATGACAGGGCGGTTGCTCCTGGAACGCGAGCCGTATCCGGTGAACGTGCAGGCGGTGATTGACGCGTGCGCCGCGACCGGCACATGGCTTGAATTGAATTGCAATCCGCGCCGGTTTGACCTCGACTGGCGGCTCTGGCCTTACGCGAAGAGCAAGGGGGTGAAGTGTGTTATCAACCCCGACGCGCATCGTAACGAGCACGCGGGCTTCCTCCGGTTGGGCGCCGGGATTGCGCGGAAGGGGTGGCTGGAACAAACGGACGTCGTCAACACTCTCACCTTGGAATCACTATCGAAGGAACTGAGGCAGAAGCGGGTTTAAATTGAGGTGTCCGCGCCTCCCGCGCGCCGGTTAGGGGGGTGATTTACAGGCCAAAAAAATGTTAAAAATTGTTTTTGACAGTGGAATGGCAGAATTGGCACTATCTCGCGGGCAATCCGTTGTAGGTATTTTTTTGAATGAACACGAATGTCAGCGGTCTAACTAGAAAGTCCAGAAGAGTTATGAAAAAATTCTTTGTTTCTATGGGGCTGGCGGCAGCGGGAACCGCCGGTTTGCACGCCGCTTACGCGCCAGATTTGGGACCCCTGTCAGACACCAAGGTGTGGAATGTTTCAGCCACCTTGCGCGGCTTTTACGACGACAACTACGACACCGCAAACAGCGGACTCAACCCGAAAGGCAGCTACGGGTTTGAGGTTTCTCCCCAACTCGTTCTGGCCGTGCCTCTGCAGCAGACGGAATTGGGGTTGCGCAATACTTACTCGATGACTTACTACCAGGAACGGGAAAGTCTCAGCCAAAATCCGATTGATCAAAGTGATCAACTTGATTTGTGGGTGGATCACGCGTTCACCGAAAGATGGCAGGCAAAGGTAATGGACACGTTTGTCGTGGCCCAAGAGCCGCAGTTGCTAAATCCCAATGGCATAACTACATTGCCCATCCGTGTCACCGGAGACAACATTGTAAACACTGCTACCATTAACTTGAATACGGATTGGACGAGGCAGTTCAGCACGTCTTTGACCTACCAAAATTCAGTTTTCGACTACCAGAACAGTGGCGCAACAATAACAGAAATTGATGATAATTATAATGGCGGCCCAGTGACGGGTGCCAGCTTGGCCGGGTTGCTGAATCGTGTTGATCAATCGGTTTCGGTGGATTTTCAATGGCGCTTTTCTCCGGAAACAATGGGCTTTTTTGGTGGTAGCTTTGAGTTGGTAAATTACATTGGCAATGAGCCGATTGCCTACTCGCCTCTGCTTTCAGGAAATGGGATTTACTATAGCGACGATCGTGATAACCGTTCATACTTCGGATATGTCGGTATTCAGCACAACCTTCTTCCGAATTTGAATGTCACGGCAAAAGTCGGCGCACAATATACCGAAGATTACAATGATCCGCTAAGTTCACCATCGGTTTCGCCGTACGCGGTTTTGTCGGTTATCTATACCTATAGCCCCGGCAGCTATGCGGAAGTTGGTCTCAACCAACAACGAAATGCCACAGATGTGATCGGCCTTCTGAATTCAACCGTAAGCACCAACTCTCCAGGTTTCGGCAAGATCACCCAGGATCAGGAAAGCACCTATGTTTACGGTTCCATCAACCACCAAATCACACCAAAATTGTTGGGAACACTCATCGGGAGCTGGCAATACTCAACTTTTGAAGGCGGGGCCTACAACAACACGGCAGATAACTATTACAGCCTTGGTTTGAATCTTTCCTACACGTTCACCCCGCACATTTCAGCTGACGCAGGCTACAATTTTGACGACATCCAATCCGATATTTATCAGCGCGGTTACACGCGCAATCGCGTTTACATAGGTGTCACCGCATCTTATTAGGCCTGCATTTTGTAATGTTTTGAACACCTTGATGGAGGTTCGGTCTTATTAAGCTGGGGACTCACTTTTTTTGATGTATGGACACATTTAAGACTTCACCGCCACAGGAAACAAAACTGCATTTCCTGGATTATTGGCGGATTATTCGCATTCGCAAGGCGATCATCATCACCGTTTTTTTGATCACCGCCATCATTGCCACGGCGGTGACGTTCATTTTGCCGGAATCCTACTCCAGCACCGTCCGCATCATCGTCGAACCGGACGTCAGCGACATCAGCATGGGTGAAGACCGGTCTGTGTCACAATCCGTTTACGACCCCTATTTTCTTCAGACGACTTATGAACTGATCCAATCTCAGGCCATTTTGAGCAATGTCGTCAGCACGTTGAACCTGAACGTCGAATGGGGAAGGAAATATTATAATGGTGAGACGCTCAAAACGACCGAGGCCATTGAATTTCTCAAGAGGCGGATGCATCTCGACACCATCCGGAACACGAAATACATCACCATTACCGTTTATAACGAGAACAAGGACGATGCCGCCAAGCTGGCCAATGCGGTTGCGGATGCCTATCAGAATTACCGGCTTCAACAGCGGCAGGAACTGACATCAAGGGGCATTGACGTTCTGGAAGCGCAATTTCAGGATGAGGAGGAACAAATTCGGAACCTCCAGACCAATGTGGATGATCTGCGCAGGACGCTGAACATTACGGATTCCGATCCGAACTCCAGCAGTCCGACGCCGACGCTCACGCAGGAATTGTTACAACGCTACAACGACCAGCAAATCGAGGAGGAAAAAGATTACAAACGATTGCAGACACGGTTGACGGAATTGCAGGCCTACAGCACGGACAAACTCAGGGATGTTTTGCCCACCGTAACCAGCGACTCGGCGTTGTCAGGATTGTTGGATAAACTGCATGAGTCGGAACAGAAATATGTTGTTTTGACCAATGACTACAACCCAAACAACAGCCTTAACGTCGTACGAGTCCAATCCGAGATTGACGAGTTGAACCATCAAATCGACGACCGGGTTGCCGGCATTATGGCCGCGCTTGACAGCGAGGTGAAGTCCCAGAAGGCCGCGCTGGATGCGTTCACCAGCGCCGTGGAAGAGGCCAAAAACAGAGACCAGGCCGAATATCTGAGAGGCATGCCTTATTGGGAGAAAAAACAGGAACTGGAAAGGAAGCTGGATTTTCACAAGCTGCTGGACGCGAAAATAGAAACGGAAAAGCTTGGACTTGAAATTCCAAAAACGGCCATGGTTCAAATCACTGATCCGGCGTCGCCAGGCGATGCTCCCGTCAAGCCCAACAAAACCTTGAATATTGCCCTTGGCCTCGTCTTTGGTTTGGTCATGGGCATCGGTCTGGCCTTCTTCATTGAATATCTGGACACCAGCGTGAAGACGATTGACGACGTTGAACGCGCATTTCAGGCGCCCGTGCTTGGCGTCATTCCGCAAAACGTCGGTTTTCTCGGGGACGAAGGCACCGAAAGCACCCACGCCGAAGCCTATCGTGTGCTGCGAACCAATCTTCTCTTCTCGCGCAAGGGCGACAAATTGAACAGCATCGTTGTGGTCAGCGCCGGCGCGGGCGAAGGAAAATCCACCACTGCCTTGAATCTGGCCACCGTGTTCGCGCACACCGGTCAGCGCGTGTTGCTGGTGGACTCGGATTTGCGCCGCCCGACCCTCCACAAAATGCTCCACGTCAGCAACAACATCGGCCTGACAAATTATCTCCTCAAGCAAAACTCGCTCGCGGAAGTGATCCAGACTACTGCCGTGCCCCTGCTTGATTTCATGGCCAGCGGCAAATTGCCAAACAGTTCAATGGGTGTTCTCGGATCGTTGCCAATGAAAGACATGATCGGCGAGTTAAAACAGCGGTATGATTTCATTTTCTTCGATTCGCCGCCGATTTTGGGCGTGAGCGACGCTTCCGTTCTGGCCAGCGAAGTGGACATGGTGTTGCAGGTCATTCAATACCGTCGCTATCCGCAGCCGATGAACATCCGCGCCAAGCAGATGATCGAAAAGGTGGGAGGCAACTTTGCCGGCATCGTACTCAACAACATCAATGTGTCCCAGGACGAAAGCTATTATTACTACACGGGCTATTACCACGATTACTCTCCACGCGGTGACGATGAACAACCAGTGCCTGCACGGGATCACGATGCCCCCGATGACGACGGCGGCGGGGACATCAAACAAAAGTATTGATTGCACGGCGGGTTTTTTACGAAGATTCAGGGAATGAAATTGAATTTTACGCTGTTGGCGCGGGGGCTGTCTGTTTGCGGATTGTCGTTTGTGGGTTTCATGTTGGCCGGTTGTTCCACGCCAACAGACGATGCCATGTTTTCTGACACTCCCAATCCGCCGGCGATGAGCGGCCCGCCGTCGGCAATTGATTCCGCTGCCGACGCCGCGCGCTTCCATGTCGGTGACACCGTCATTGTAACCTTGACCGGCCTGCCTGAGGATATTCCGCCACATCAGGAACCCATCAAAGAAGATGGCACCATCACCATGCCTGACATCGGCAAGGTTCTGGCTACCGGCAAAACAGCGGGCGATTTGCAGAATGAAATCCACGACCTCTACGTGCCCAAGTTTTACACCCATCTCACCGTCACCGTGAGCTCCGGCGACCGTGTCTATTTTGTCGGTGGCGAAGTCAAGTCCCCCAACCGGTATGTTTACAGCGGCGAAACCACCGTGAGCAGGGCCATTCAAGCCGCCAACGATTTTACGGATTTCGCCAATCACAAAAAAGTGGTGCTGATCCGCGCCAATGGCGAACGAATCAAGGTGAATGTTGACAAGGTGCTGAAAGGCGAGGCGGAAGACCCGCCGGTCTATCCTGGAGACCAAATCCAGATACCGCGTCGCATTTGGTAATGATCCAACTCAACATCCTTTCAGGCAAGGAGGCGGGCAGCCAGACGGTTGTCCGCCGTTTTCCTTTTTGCATCGGACGCGCAGCGGGAAACGAATTGCAACTGGATGACGACGGGGTTTGGGACCGGCATCTGACCCTTGAATTTCAACGTGAATCGGGATTCACGCTCAAGACCGCAACCAACGCCCTGGCTTCGGTCAACAGCCAGCCCGTTCAAACCGCCGTGCTCCGCAACGGTGATCTCATCACACTGGGTTCCGTTAAACTCCAATTCTGGCTTGGCGCCGCCCGCCAGCGCGGCTTGCACACCGGCGAATTTTTTGTGTGGACGATTGTGGTTGCCGTTACGTTCGCGCAATTCAGCCTTATTTACTGGCTTATTCGTTGATTTTTCGTCCTCGTTCTCGTAATTGGATCAAAAATCGAGGACGGAAACGCTGACGGAAAGGATGCAGTTCAATGCCGGAAATGCCGGGTACCGGTGAATGCCATCGCCATTCCGCGTTCGTCCGCCGCGGCAATCACCTCCGCGTCCTTTACAGAGCCGCCCGGTTGAATCACCGCCGTTGCGCCCGCTTCCGCCGCCGCAACCAAGCCGTCTGCAAACGGGAAAAACGCATCGCTGCAAACCACGCTGCCCTTTAGCGAAAGTTTGGCTTCGCCTGCCTTCCAGACCGCAATGCGGCTTGCGTCAACACGGCTCATCTGCCCGGCTCCGACGCCCAGTGTCCGGTCCGCTGCCGCATAAACAATCGCGTTTGATTTCACGTGCTTTACGACGCGCCAGCCGAACAGCATCGCAGCCAGCTCCGCCTCGGTCGGCTGGCGTTTTGTCACGATTTTCAGATTCGCACGCCTCGTCACTTTTACATCGCGTTCCTGCAGCAAAAATGAATTGGCTCCGACACTTCGAATGTCCAATGACCGCTCGGTGACCGGTGACTTCAACAACTTGATCAAGCGCAGGTTTTTTTTCTTTTGCAAAATTTCCAGGGCCTCGGCCGGGAAGTCCGGCGCGACGATGACTTCGCTGAAAATTTCCGCGATGGCCTGCGCGCACGCGCCGTCGAGCGGCTGGTTGACGGCGATGATGCCGCCGAACGGCGCCTGTTTGTCCGTGGCAAAGGCCCTGTCCCATGCCTCGCGCAGATTTTTCCCCTGCCCGACGCCGCACGGGTTCGTGTGCTTCAAAATCGCCAGCGTCGGCGGGTCGTTTGTGAATTCGGAAATCAGACTCGCTGCCGCCGTCAAATCCAGAATGTTGTTGTAGGAAAGTTCCTTGCCGTGCAACTGAAGGAAAAATTCCTTGAACCCGCCGTAAAGTGCCGCTGCCTGGTGCGGGTTTTCACCGTAACGGAGCGGTTGCGCCAGTGGCGCGGAAATCGTCAGCGCCGCCGGCAGCGAATTCTTGTCGGCGGTAAATTCCTTTTGCAGGTGCGACGCGATGGCGCCGTCGTAAGCCGCCGTGCGCGCAAACACTTTGGCCGCCAGCGCGCGGCGCAATTCCAGTGTCGTGTTGCCGTTTTCCGAAATTTGCCTGGCAACTTCCGCGTAATCCAAAGGATCCACCACCACCGTTACGCTGTCATGATTTTTTGCCGCGCTGCGGAGCATGGAAGGCCCGCCGATGTCAATGTTTTCAATCGCATCGTGAAGGCTCACGTTCGGTTTGGCCACCGTTTGTTCAAATGGATAAAGGTTCACGACGACCAGATCAATCGGCGGTATGTCATGCGCCTTTGCCGTCGCCTCGTGCGTTTCGTTGCCGCGAATGAAAAGCAAGCCGCCGTGGACCTTCGGGTGGAGCGTCTTGACGCGGCCGTCGAGCATTTCGGGAAAGCCCGTGTGTTCGCTGATGTCCTTTACCGTGAGGCCGGCTTCGCGCAGCGTTTTGGCCGTGCCGCCGGTGGAAATCAGTCCGACGCCCGACGCGGCAAGGGTTTGAGCGAACGGCACCAGGCCGGTCTTGTCTGAAACGGAAAGCAGTGCCAGTTGAATCTTTTTCATCGGCGGACAAAATCCACCAGAAACACCAACGCCGTCAATCGGCAAATATCCGTGATGAATGACGTTTCGCCCTATTTTACCACGGGAGGCGCCATCATGTCGGCGCCGATGGCGCGTTCGAGCCGGGCGCGGGCTGTGTCGTAGTCGTGCAACGCCTGGATTTCCGTCGTGCGCGCCTGGGTCAGCGAGGTTTGGGCATCGAGCACGTCCAATTGCGTGCCGGTTCCGGCCTCGGCGCGCGCATCGGCTTCGCGCAAGGCTTCCTCGGCTTCCTCCTGCACTTTTTGCTGCGAGTCCAACACTTCGCTGGCTTCGATGAATTGGGAATAGTCCGTGCGGACTTCAAGTTCGATCTGCCGCCCGTTGTCTTCCAAGTCCGTTTTGGCCTTGTCGTAAAGCGCCCTGGCCTGAACGACCTTGCCATGCGTCAGCATCCCGTCAAAAATGTCCCAACTCACCTGTCCGCCAACGTTCCAGCCATGCAAAGTGTAGCCAAGATCGTTGGGGTCGGTGAATTGCGAATTATTCCAGGCGTAACCCGCAAAAACCTGGACGGTCGGTTTGTAACCGGCCTTGGCGTTGACGACGTTGAGGCGCTGCAACTCCGCCGTTTTCCGCAGGGCGACGAGTTCAGTGCGCTGGGAAAGCGCCTGCTGGATTGCCGCCGGCAAATCCACCTGATAAGGCTCGGCGTCCAGCGAGTCGGTCAAATTCAGCGGAACATCCTCCCAGATTTCGCGTGGCAGATTGTAGCCGAGCAGGTTGGAGAGATTGTTTTTGGCGATGCGATAGTTGTTCCGTGCTTGAATGAGATTCGGGCGTTCGTTGGCGACGGCGACCTCGGCGCGCAGCACGTTGAAATGCGGCACGGTGCCCGCGTTGTAGCGGCGTTGCTGGTCTTCAAGTTCCTTTTGCAACAGATTGACCGAGGCTTCATGCACGGTGATTTGCTGTGCCGCCAGCAACACGTCGTAATACGCCACGCGCGTGGCAAGCAGGGTGTCGGAAATCACCGTCTGGTATTGCGCCAGCGCCTGCTGCTTGGTAACGCTGGCCGCGCGCAATGCCGCCACCAGTTTTCCGCCTTCGTAAATGGATTGGACGATTTGTGCGTTGGCATTCCAATTTTCATGTGGCAGGGCCGGCGCGCCCGGTATGGGAAAATTTTCAATCGCGCGAGGATCGGTGTCCTTGTATTGACCGTTGGCTTGGACCTGGGGCAATGCGACTGCGCGAGTCTGCACGACCACGCCGTGCGATGCCTCAAGATCATTCCTGGCTTTGAGGATTGTTGCGTTCTGCTGCAACGACAGGTTGAGGCAATCAGTGAGTGACAAGGGCCGTGTAATCCAGCCCGGCAGGTTGGTATTCGTATTTTGCGCGGTTGTGCTCCCAGCAAGACAAACAAGCGCCCATGCGCAAACAAACAACTTTTTCATACGCCCACGAACTTATCAGTTTTACCCGGCTCGGTGCAAACTTGCAAATTCCCCCTGCTTTGGTTCATATCCCAAGATGCAACTGCGAAATGGCATGGCTTTGACCGGTGGACTGGCGCTGGCCGCGATTTTCATCGCAGGCTGCTCTGCGGATTCGTCGAAGGTTTTTCAAGGCTATATCGAGGGCGAATACGTTTACGTCGCCTCGCCACTCGGCGGCGCGCTCACGAATCTTGTCGTCGCGCGAGGCGATCAGGTCAAGACCGGTCAAATGTTGTTTGAACTGGAACGCGGTTCCGAAGCCGACGCCGTCCAGCAGGCGGAAAAAAATCTCGCGCAGGCCCAATCCCAGTTGGACGACCTGAACAAGGGCAAACGGCCGACGGAAATCGCCTCGATGGAGGCGCAATTGGAAGGCGCCAAGGCCAATTTGAACCTGGCCGCAGCCGACTTGGCCCGGCGCGAGCAACTCGGCGGCGCGGACGTGATTTCCAAGGAGGAATTGGATCAGGCCCGCGCCCAACGCGATGCCGATCAGGCGCAGGTTGACCAACTGACGGCGGATTTGGAAACGGCAAAACTTGGCGGCCGGGAGGATGTCGTTCACGCTGCCGAGGCCGCCGTCGAATCGCAAACTGCCGCGTTGGACAAGGCGCGCTGGTCTTATGACCAAAAGGTGCAGTTCGCGCCGACGAATGCATTTGTGCAGGACACGCTGTATCGTCAAGGCGAATGGGTGGCGGCGGGCAATCCAGTGGTGGAGTTGCTGCCGCCGGAGAATCTCAAGGTGCGATTTTTCATTCCGCAGGCGGTGCTGCCGCGAATCAAAACCGGCCAGACAGTAAGCGTCACGTTCGATGGCGGTTCACATCCGTATGCCGCGACCGTCAATTACATTTCCACACAGGCTGAATTCACGCCGCCGGTTTTATATAATCGCGAAAACCGCGCGAAATTAATTTTCATGATCGAGGCAAAATGTTCTCCGGCGGACGCAGCTGACCTTCGCCCCGGCCAGCCGGTGGATGTGAAAATCTCTCCTTGAGGCATGAGCGCCAGTGAACTCGTCATTGACGTGCGCGGCGTCACAAAAAAGTTCGGCGGCCGCACGGTCGTGAATGACATCGCTATGCAGGTCCGTCACGGCGAGATTTACGGTTTTCTCGGCCCGAACGGCAGCGGCAAGACGACCTTTCTGCGGATGCTCTGCGGTTTGCTCAAACCGGACGCCGGCACCGGGCAGTGCCTTGATTACGATTTTCGCACCCAGAGCTCCGAGATAAAAAAACACGTCGGTTACATGACGCAGCGTTTCAGTTTTTACGAGGATTTGACCATCGAGGAAAATCTGGATTTCATCGCG